>NC_015740.1:3600000-3915976 GCF_000219605.1 Stutzerimonas stutzeri | reverse complement strand
CTGGCGCTGGCGCGCTTCGATGTGGCCTTCCATCTGCGCCACAACGGCAAGGGCGTGCTGGCGCTGCATCAGGCCAACGACGACAGCGCCCGTGCGCGGCGCGTCGCTGCGGTATGCGGGCCGGCCTTCCTGGAGCAGGCGCTGCCCATCGAGATCGAACGCAACGGGCTGCGGCTCTGGGGTTGGGTCGGACTGCCGACCTTCTCGCGCACTCAGGCGGACCTGCAGTACTTCTACGTCAACGGGCGCATGGTGCGCGACAAGCTGGTCGCCCATGCGGTGCGCCAGGCCTATCGTGACGTGCTGTTCAACGGCCGGCATCCGACCTTCGTGCTATTCCTCGACGTCGATCCGGCGGTGGTGGACGTCAATGTGCATCCCACCAAGCACGAGGTGCGTTTCCGCGACAGCCGGATGGTCCATGACTTCCTCTACGGCACGCTGCACCGCGCGCTGGGCGATGTGCGTCCCGAGGACCAGCTGGCCGCGCCGGCGAGCGTGGCGCCGATGACCCAGGTGTCCGGACTGGCTGCCGGCGAGTTCGCCGGACAGAACGAGATGAGCCTGTCGGCCAGCGTGCTCGAGCGGCCGCAAGGCGAGACATCCGCCTGGCGGGGTGCGGGGGCGGGCTATCAGGCGCCACGCCCGGCGTCGGCCGGCTATACCGCCGAGGCCCAGGGCGCCTACCGCGAGTTTTTCACTCCGCTGCCCGAAAGCGCCGCGGCGCCGCTGCCGGCCAGCCAGGATGACGTGCCGCCACTGGGTTACGCGCTGGCGCAGCTCAAGGGGGTCTATATCCTCGCCGAGAATGCCCAGGGCATGGTCCTGGTGGACATGCATGCCGCCCACGAACGCATCACCTACGAGCGGCTGAAGACTGCCATGGCCAGCGAAGGGCTGCGCGGCCAGCCGCTGCTGGTGCCCGAGTCCATTGCACTCAGTCAGCGCGAGGCCGATTGCGCGGAAGAGCACGCGCAGTGGTTCCAGATGCTCGGCTTCGAGTTGCAGCGCCTCGGTCCGGAAACCCTGGCGATCCGTCAGATTCCTTCGTTGCTCAAGCAGGCCGAGGCCACCCAGCTGGTGCGTGACGTGCTTGCCGATCTGCTGGAGTATGGCACCAGCGACCGCATCCAGGCACACCTCAACGAGTTGCTGGCGACCATGGCCTGCCACGGCGCGGTACGTGCCAACCGCCGCCTGTCGCTGCCGGAGATGAATGCCTTGCTGCGCGACATGGAGCACACCGAGCGTAGCGGGCAGTGCAACCACGGCCGCCCGACCTGGACGCAGCTGGGCATGGACGATCTGGACAAGCTGTTCCTGCGCGGTCGCTGATCGGGTCCGGCGGCAGGCCATGCTTGCGACCTGCCGCCTGCCACTGGAAACTATGCGGCCACGCCTGCCGAGCCCGCCGATGTCTTCTCTGCCTCCCGCCATCTTTCTCATGGGTCCCACCGCCTCGGGCAAGACTGACCTGGCGCTGGAGCTGGCGCGCGTGCTTCCCTGCGAACTGATCAGCGTCGACTCGGCGCTGGTCTACCGTGGCATGGACATCGGCACGGCGAAGCCCTCTGCCGACGTACTGGCGCAGTTCCCGCACCGCCTGGTGGACATCCTCGATCCGGCTGAGAGCTACTCGGCTGCCGAGTTCAGCAGCGATGCGCTGGCGGCCATGGCGGAGATCACCGCCGCCGGCCGCATTCCGTTACTGGTCGGCGGAACTATGTTGTATTTCAAGGCGTTGCAGGAAGGGTTGGCGGACATGCCGGCGGCTGATGCTTCGGTGCGCGCGGAACTCGAAGCCCTGGCAGCAAGCGAGGGGCTGCAGGTGCTGCACGACCGGCTGGCGCAGGTGGACCCGGAGTCGGCTGCACGCATTCATCCCAACGATCCGCAGCGGCTGGTGCGCGCGCTGGAGGTCCATCGTGTCAGCGGCTTGACCATGAGCGAGCATCGCGCCCGACAAAGGTCGCAAAAAGCCGGCCCAGACGCGCCAGGCTCCGGCGTCTTGCCTTATACTGTCGCGCAACTGTGTATCGCTCCCGCGCAACGCCACATCCTGCACGAGCGCATCGAGAGACGTTTCCGGCACATGGTTGAACAGGGCTTCGTCGAAGAGGTCGAAGCCTTGCGGTCTCGTGGCGACCTGCACCTCGGCATGCCATCCATTCGCGCGGTTGGCTATCGTCAGGTGTGGGAATACCTGGACGGCTCATCGACTCGCGAGGAAATGGTGGAGCGCGGCATCATCGCCACCCGGCAACTGGCCAAGCGTCAGTTCACCTGGTTGCGAAGCTGGGGGGAGGTTCACTGGCTGGACAGTTTGTCCTGCGACAATCTGCCGCGCGCATTGAAATACCTGCAATCGCTCTCCATATTGAGCTGACACTGCTAATTGACCGTCTATTCTCAACAAGTGGATCGTCGGTTGTACGTTTAGAACACTAATGAAAACAGATCCTCTAAGGAGTGCGGCACATGTCAAAAGGGCATTCGCTACAAGACCCTTACCTCAACACACTGCGTAAGGAACGCGTCCCGGTTTCCATCTATCTGGTCAACGGCATCAAACTGCAGGGCCAGATCGAATCCTTCGACCAATTCGTCATCCTTCTGAAAAACACCGTAAGCCAGATGGTGTACAAGCACGCCATTTCCACCGTGGTTCCGGGCCGCCCCGTGCGTCTGCCGACCGCTGGCGATGCCGAGCAATCCGAGTCGGGTAACGACTGAGGTAGGTTTCTTTGTTCTTCGAACGTCCCGGTGGCGGTGAGCGGGCTATGCTGGTGCACCTGGACGGCCAGGATCCCGCGGCGCGCGAGGACCCTCAGGAGTTCCAGGAGCTGGCGCGTTCGGCGGGGGCGGAAACGGTTGGCTTCGTCAATGTTTCCCGCCACCAGCCCTCCGCCAAGTTCCTGATCGGCAGCGGCAAGGTCGAGGAGCTGCATGACCTCGTCAAGGAAGGCGAGGCCGAGCTGGTGATCTTCAATCACACGCTGACCCCCAGCCAGGAGCGCAACCTCGAGCGCGCGCTCGAATGCCGTGTGCTCGATCGCACCGGCCTGATTCTGGACATCTTCGCCCAGCGGGCGCGTACCCACGAGGGCAAGCTGCAGGTCGAACTGGCGCAGCTCGAACACATGAGCACGCGGCTGGTTCGCGGCTGGACCCACCTCGAACGGCAGAAGGGCGGTATCGGCCTGCGGGGGCCGGGTGAAACCCAGCTGGAGACCGACCGTCGCCTGCTGCGCGTGCGCATCCGGCAGATCAAGCAGCGTCTGGAAAAGGTCCGTGGCCAGCGCGAGCAGGCCCGTCGTGGCCGGCGTCGTGCGGACATTCCTTCCGTGTCGCTGGTGGGCTACACCAACGCCGGCAAATCCACGCTATTCAATGCTCTGACCGAATCCGAGGTCTACGCCGCCAATCAGCTGTTCGCCACGCTCGATCCCACGCTGCGCCGCCTCGAGCTCGAGGATGTCGGGCCGGTGATCCTGGCCGACACGGTGGGCTTCATCCGTCATCTGCCGCACAAGCTGGTGGAATCGTTCCGGGCGACGCTGGAAGAGTCCAGCAACGCCGACCTCCTGCTGCACGTGATCGATGCTCACGAGCCTGAACGTGATCAGCAGATCGAGCAGGTGCTCGCGGTGCTTGGCGAGATCGGCGCCAACGAGCTGCCGATGCTCGAGGTGTACAACAAGCTCGACCTTCTCGAGGGTATCGAGCCGCAGATACAGCGCGATGCCGATGGCAAGCCGCAGCGCGTCTGGGTGTCCGCCCGTGACGGTCTGGGGCTGGACCTGCTGCGTCAGGCCGTCGCCGAGCTGCTCGGTGATGATCTCTTCGTCGGCACGTTGTGCCTGCCGCAGAGGCTGGGGCGCTTGCGTGCGCAGTTCTTCGAGCTGGGTGCTGTGCAGCGCGAGACGCACGACGAGGAGGGTGGCAGCCTGCTGGAAGTTCGCTTGCCGCGGGTCGAACTGAATCGCTTGATCAGCCGCGAAGGGTTGCGGGTGGACGAGTTCATCGAGCAACACACTTTGCAATAAAGCCTCGATCGGCAATTTTGCCGGTCGTTCGGGGCTTTCTGTAGCATTGGCGGGCGCGCCGTGGGCGCGTCTTTAGCTTTATTTGAATGGAGAGCGCTATGGCTTGGAATGAGCCGGGTGGCAACTCGAACAACCAGGATCCCTGGGGCAGTGGTGGCGGCGGCCGTCGTGGCGGCGGTGGCGACCAGAAGGGGCCGCCGGATCTCGATGAGGCTTTCCGCAAGCTGCAGGACAGCCTGAACGGCATGTTTGGCGGCAAGAAACGTGGTGGTGGCAACTTTGGTGGCTCCGGCAAGCGCGGCGGTTTCGGCCTTGTCTGGGTGGCGCTGGTGGTGCTGCTGGCCGTGTGGCTGTTCAACGCCATCTACATCGTCGACGAGCAGGAGCAGGCCGTGGTGCTGCGCTTCGGCAAGTATCACGAGACGGTGGGGCCGGGCCTGAACATCTACTTCCCGCCGATCGACCGCAAGTTCCAGGAGAACGTGACGCGCGAGCGCTCGTACAGCAAGCAGGGGCAGATGCTCACCGAGGATGAGAACATCATCGAGGTGCCGCTGACCGTTCAGTACAAGATCAGCAATCTGCAGTCCTTCGTGCTGAGTGTCGATCAGCCTGAAATCAGCCTGCAGCACGCCACCGACAGTGCCGTGCGCCACGTCGTGGGCTCCACTGCCATGGATCAGGTGCTCACCGAGGGTCGTGAGGTCATGGCCGGCGAGGTCAAGGAACGCCTGCAGCGCTTCCTCGACAACTACGGCACCGGCATCGTCGTCACCCAGGTCAACATCCAGAGTGCTTCGGCGCCGCGTGAAGTGCAGGAAGCGTTCGATGACGTGATCCGGGCGCGGGAAGACGAGCAGCGCGAGAAGAACCAGGCCGAGTCCTACGCCAACGGCGTGATCCCCGAGGCTCGTGGTCAGGCCCAGCGCATGCTGGAAGAGGCCAGCGGTTACCGCGATGCGGTGATTTCACGGGCGACGGGTGAGGCCGACCGCTTCAGCAAGCTGGTCGCCGAGTACCGCAAGGCACCGGAAGTCACGCGCGAGCGTCTGTATCTGGAAACCATGCAGGAAGTCATGAGCAATACCAGCAAGGTCATGGTGAGTGGCGATGGTGGGCAGAATCTGCTCTATCTGCCGCTGGACAAGATGATCAACAGCCGTGGCGCAAGCACGCCGGCACCTGCCGGAGTGGCGTCGGGTGCGGCGGCAACCCAGGGCACTCGTCTGCCGCCGGAGCTGGATCCGCGTGAAGTTCGTACGAGGGAGAGTCGCTGATGAGCAATAAATCCCTTACCGCCCTGATCGTGGGTGTGGTGCTGGCCATCGTTCTGTGGAACAGCTTCTACATCGTTTCCCAGACCGAGCGTGCCGTGCTGCTGCGCTTCGGCCGGATCGTCGAGCCTGACGTGAAGCCGGGTCTGCACATGAAGATTCCGTACGTGAACTCGGTGCGCAAGTTCGATGCGCGACTGCTGACGCTTGATACCACCACGTCACGCTTCCTGACGCTGGAGAAGAAGGCGCTGATGGTCGACTCCTATGCCAAGTGGCGTGTGGACGATGCCGAGCGTTTCTATACCGCGACGTCGGGGATGAAGCAGATTGCCGATGAGCGTCTGGCGCGTCGTCTCGAGGCGGCGCTGCGTGACCAGTTCGGTAAGCGCACCCTGCACGAGTCGGTCTCCGGCCAGCGTGACGAACTGATGGCGCAGGTCACCACCAGTCTCAATCGCGCCGCTCAGCAGGAGCTCGGTATCGAGGTCGTGGATGTGCGCGTCAAGGGCATCGATCTGCCCCGCGAGGTCAACCGCAGCGTGTTCGAGCGGATGAGTTCCGAGCGTGAACGCGAGGCTCGCGAGCATCGCGCAAAGGGTAAGGAGCTGGCCGAAGGTATTCGTGCCGACGCCGATCGTCAGCGCCGGGTGCTGCTGGCCGAGGCCTTCCGCGAGGCGGAAGAGCTGCGTGGTGATGGTGATGCCAGGGCTGCTGCGATCTATGCCGCCGCGTACGGGCAGGATCAGGAGTTCTACGCGTTCCATCGTAGCCTGCAGGCCTACCGTGAGAGCTTCTCCAGCAAGGAAGATGTGCTGGTGCTCGATCCGAAGAGCGACTTCTTCCGCTATCTGCAGAGCAACAAGTAGCGTTTCACGGCCATTTGCCCGGGGTTCTCCGGCGGCACGCGCGTGTCGCCGGGTGACCCATGGGGAAAAGGTTGCTATGATCCGCCAGCCGGGAAAATCCCGGCTTTTTTGCGTCTGTGCCCTTGAGGTCGCAGGCTATCCCAGGCATGCGGTGGTCATGCCGACCCCTCAGGGGCATGGCTCGGATGCCATGGTTCGAACACAACTGCACGCGACCGGAGGCCAGCTGAGGCTGCAGCCGCGGTTTTCGTCTGGGCTTACCGGAACGAGAGGTGATTTCGCGAATGGCAACGGTAGACCGCTGGCTCTTGCCAGATGGCATCGAAGAGGTGCTGCCGCCAGAGGCGGCGCGTATCGAAACGGCGCGTCGGCGCGTGCTGGATCTGTTCCAGCGCTGGGGCTACGAGCTGGTCATCACCCCGCACGTGGAATTCCTCGAGTCATTGCTCACCGGTTCCGGGCAGGATCTGGATCTGCGCACCTTCAAGGTCATCGATCCGCTCTCCGGCCGCCAGATGGGGCTGCGTGCCGATATCACGCCCCAGGTGGCCCGCGTCGATGCGCATACCCTGCGTCGTGAAGGGCCGAGCCGGCTGTGCTATGCCGGTAGCGTGCTGCATGCCAAGCCGCAGGCGCTTTCCACTTCGCGCAGCCCCATTCAGCTCGGTGCCGAACTGTATGGCGATGCCTCCGCTTCCAGTGACCTCGAAGTCATCAGCCTGATGCTGGAAATGCTCGAGCTGGCCGATGTGCCCGACGTGCACATGGATCTCGGTCATGTCGGCATCTACCGCGGCCTGGCAAAGGCCGCCGCGCTAAGCGGTGAGGCCGAGCAGCGCCTGTTCGACGCGCTGCAGCGCAAGGCCATGGACGAGATCGAGCAGCTGACTGCGGCGCTTGATCCGGCGCTCGCCTCGATGCTGCGCTCGCTGGCGCGCCTGTGTGGCGGGCGCGAGACGCTCGATGCTGCTCGGCAGGCTCTGGCTGGCGCACCTGCGGATGTGCAGGCGGCGCTGGAGACCCTTTCGGCGGTGGCCGACCAGCTCGCGCTGCGCTACCCGCATGTGCCGCTGTACTTCGACTTGGGCGAATTGCGTGGCTATCACTACCATACTGGAGTGGTGTTCGCCGTGTTCGTGCCGGGCATGGGGCAGTCGATTGCCCAAGGCGGGCGTTACGACGATATCGGTGCCGATTTCGGGCGTGCCCGTCCGGCGACCGGCTTCTCCACTGATTTGAAAACGCTGGTCAGTCTCGGAAATGCCGATCTGAGCACGTCGATTTCCGGGATCTGGGCTCCGCACGGCGATGAGTCGGGCCTCTGGAATGCGATTCGCGAGCTGCGGCGCCAGGGCGAGCGCGTGGTGCAGGCGCTGGATGGCCAGTCGCGGGCCGATGCCGCGCAGCTGGGCTGCGACCGGCAATTGCGGTTGAGTAATGGAGTCTGGACGGTGGTTTCGCTGGCGTCCTGACGGCTATGGCGCCGCGCTCGCGGTGCCGGCCAGGTTTCGATTATCGCCGGTTGCGGCCGGTATGCTTCGCCGAAGAGGACAAAGGGTTATGGGTAAGAATGTCGTGGTCCTGGGCACCCAATGGGGTGATGAGGGCAAGGGCAAGATCGTCGATCTGCTGACCGATCAGGCGGCTGCGGTCGTGCGTTACCAGGGCGGCCACAATGCCGGTCATACCCTGGTCATCGATGGCGAGAAGACCGTTCTGCACCTGATTCCGTCCGGCATCCTGCGCGACAACGTGCAATGCCTGATCGGCAATGGCGTGGTGGTCGCGCCCGATGCGCTGCTACGGGAAATCACCAAGCTGGAAGAGAAGGGTGTGCCGGTGCGCGAGCGCCTGCGCATCAGCCCGTCCTGTACCCTGATCCTGCCTTACCATGTGGCGCTGGATCAGGCCCGCGAGGCCGCGCGTTCGGAAGGTAAGATCGGTACCACTGGGCGCGGCATCGGTCCGGCCTACGAGGACAAAGTGGCGCGTCGCGGCCTGCGCATTGGCGACCTGTTCAATCCAGAGCGCTTCACGGTCAAGCTACGTGAGTTGCTGGACTACCACAACTTCGTGCTGCAGAACTTCTATAAGGTCGAGCCGGTAGATTTCCAGAAGACCCTCGACGAGGCCCTAGGCTACGCCGAAATCCTCAAGCCGCTGATCACCGACGTCACGGCCCGTCTGCACGAGCTGCGCAAGCAAGGTGCCTGCATCATGTTCGAAGGTGCGCAGGGCTCGCTGCTGGACATCGACCATGGCACCTATCCGTACGTGACCAGCTCCAGCACAACGGCTGGCGGCACGGCGACTGGTTCCGGCTTCGGTCCGCTGTATCTGGATTACATCCTCGGCATTACCAAGGCCTATACCACGCGCGTGGGCTCCGGTCCGTTCCCCACCGAGCTGTTCGATGATGTCGGTGCGCGCCTGGCCGAGCGTGGTCACGAGTTCGGCTCGACCACCGGGCGTGCGCGTCGTTGCGGCTGGTTCGATGCCGTCATCCTGCGCCGTGCGATCGAGATCAACAGCATCTCCGGGATCTGCCTGACCAAGCTCGACGTGCTCGACGGGCTGGAGACCATCCGCATCTGCGTCGGCTACAAGGATCGCAATGGCGAAGTGTTGGTCGATGCGCCGACCGATGCCGACAGCTACGACGGTCTGCAGCCGGTGTACGAGGACATGCCGGGTTGGAGCGAGTCGACCGTTGGTGCCAAGAGTCTTGACGAGCTTCCGGCCAATGCCCGCGCTTACATCAAGCGACTGGAAGAGTTGATCGAGGCGCCAGTGGATATCATCTCCACCGGTCCGGACCGCAACGAGACCATCGTGTTGCGTCATCCGTACGCCTGATAGCGCGCATGGTAGAAAGACCGCCTTAGGGCGGTCTTTTGCTCTCTGGAGCTGGCGACAGCGCGAGTCTGGGTCGACGGGGGATTTTTATCGGGCTGAAACGAAAAAACCGAGCCAGGGGCTCGGTTTTTTCTTGAAGAGTGGTGCCCAGGAGAAGACTCGAACTTCCACGGTGTTGCCACCGCTAGGACCTGAACCTAGTGCGTCTACCAATTCCGCCACCTGGGCACATTGCGATGATTGCTCACCGACTTTTTTGCCATTTTGCCGATTCACATCGGCCGAAGTCGGCAATCTTCGTTACTGCCTGAGACACGCATCGATGATGCGGGTTTCATTTGAAGAGTGGTGCCCAGGAGAAGACTCGAACTTCCACGGTGTTGCCACCGCTAGGACCTGAACCTAGTGCGTCTACCAATTCCGCCACCTGGGCACGAGAAACGATGATACTTGGCCGTTTCCGTGTTACAACGTCTGCCAGACATTGTGGGCGCGAACTATACGGCCGAGGTTTGGCCTTGTAAACCCCTGATGGCGAAAAATAATTCGCATGAAAGCTGCCGTCCGGCAGCGATTCGCGCTTCAATAGAAAAAGGGCGTTCTGCCTCTATAAATGAATGAAAGGTGACATCTCTTAATGGCCGATTGGCAATCCCTCGATCCCGAGGCCGCTCGTGAAGCGGAAAAGTACGAAAACCCTATTCCCAGCCGTGAGCTGATTCTTCAGCATCTCGGCGAACGTGGCTCGCCAGCTGCCCGTGAAGAGCTGGTGGAAGAGTTCGGGCTGGAGTCCGACGAAGATATCGAAGCGCTGCGTCGTCGCCTGCGCGCGATGGAGCGAGACGGCCAGCTGATCTACACCCGGCGCGGCACCTATGCCCCGGTGGACAAGCTGGACCTGGTCTGCGGGCGCGTCAGCGGCCATCGTGACGGTTTTGGTTTCCTCATCCCTGATGATGGCAGCGACGACCTGTTCCTCAGCCCGGCGCAGATGCGCCTGGTGTTCGATGGTGACCGCTGCCTGGCGCGCGTTGCGGGTCTCGATCGTCGTGGGCGCCGCGAAGGCGCCATCGTCGAGGTGATCAGCCGCGCGCACGAGAGCATCGTGGGCCGTTATCACATCGAGAGCGATGTCGGCTTCGTCATTCCGGACAACCCCAAGATTCAGCAGGAAGTGCTGGTCACGCCCGGGCGGGCGCTGGATGCCAAGCCGGGTCAGTTCGTCGAGGTGAAGATCACTCACTGGCCGACGCAGCGTTTCCAGCCGCAGGGCGATATCGTCGAGGTGATCGGCAACTACATGGCGCCGGGCATGGAGATCGACGTCGCGCTGCGCAGCTTCGATATTCCGCACGTATGGCCCGAGGCGGTGCTCAAGGAGGCTGCGCGGCTCAAGCCCGAGGTGGAGGAAAAGGACAAGCACAAGCGCGTCGACCTGCGCCATCTGCCGTTCGTCACCATCGACGGCGAGGATGCTCGCGACTTCGACGATGCGGTCTACTGCGAGAAGCCGGGCGGCTGGAAGCTGCTGACCGGCGGGTTCCGTCTGTATGTGGCCATTGCCGATGTGTCGCACTATGTGAAGGTGGACTCGGCGCTCGACAAGGAAGCTGTGGTTCGCGGCAACTCGGTGTACTTCCCCGAGCGCGTGGTGCCGATGCTGCCCGAGGAGCTGTCCAACGGCCTCTGCTCGCTGAATCCCCATGTCGATCGTCTGGCCATGGTCTGCGAGATCACCCTGAGCAAGTCGGGAAAGATGACCGACTACCAGTTCTACGAAGCGGTGATCCACTCCCATGCACGGCTGACCTACAACAAGGTCAGCGCGATGCTGGAGCAGCCCAAGTCTGCCGAAGGCAAGCGGCTGAGCGCCGAGTACGCCGAAGTGCTACCGCACCTCAAGCAGCTCTATTCGCTTTATAAGGTGCTGCTCAAGGCGCGCCATACCCGCGGTGCGATCGATTTCGAGACTCAGGAAACCCGTATCGTCTTCGGTGCCGATCGCAAGATCGCCGCGATCAAGCCCACCGAGCGCAACGATGCGCACAAGCTGATCGAGGAGTGCATGCTCTGCGCCAACGTCGCCACCGCGGCGTTCCTGCAGAAGCATGAGATCCCTGCGCTGTATCGCGTGCACGACGCACCGCCGCTGGAGCGTCAGGAGAAGCTGCGCGCCTTCCTCGGTGAGCTGGGGCTTTCCCTGCACAAGGGCAAGGAGGGGCCGACGCCCAAGGATTACCAGGCGCTGCTGGAGAAGATCCAGGGGCGTCCGGATTTTCACGTGATCCAGACGGTGATGCTGCGCTCGCTGAGCCAGGCGGTCTACAGTGCCGAGAACCATGGTCACTTCGGTCTGAACTACGAAGCCTATGCGCACTTCACTTCGCCGATCCGGCGCTATCCGGATCTGCTGGTGCATCGCGCCATTCGCAGCGTCATCCGGTCCCGGCGAGACACGCCGCACGTGCGGCGTGAAGGCGCTCCGAGCATGCCCAAGGCGCGCATCTACCCGTATGACGAGGCGGCGCTGGAGCAACTGGGCGAACAGTGTTCGATGACCGAGCGGCGCGCCGACGAGGCCACCCGTGACGTGGTCAACTGGCTCAAGTGCGAGTTCATGAAGGATCGCGTCGGCGAGACCTTCCCCGGTGTGATCACCGCGGTGACCGGCTTCGGCCTGTTCGTCGAGCTGACCGACATCTATGTCGAGGGCCTGGTGCATGTCACGGCGATGCCGGGCGACTACTACCACTTCGATCCGCTGCATCACCGCCTCTCCGGTGAGCGTAGCGGTCGCAGTTTCCGCCTTGGTGACAGCGTCGAGGTGCGTGTCATGCGCGTCGACCTGGATGAACGCAAGATCGACTTCGAGCTGATCGCCGGTGGCAGCAAGACAGCTGGCCAGCGTGACAGCGGCGAGCGCGGCCGTGAGCCGGGTAACGCCGATATCCGCAAGAGCCGTGAGCTGAAGCAGGCATTGATGGCCGAAGCCAAGTCGGGCGGCCGCAAGGGCAAGGCCGACAAGGCAGTCGGCAGCAAGTCCAGGTCCGGCGCATCCAAGCCGAAGTCCGCTGGCAAGCCGGCCGAGAAGTCGCCAGCCTCCAGCGGTGGTCCCAGAAAGCGCAAGGCCAAGTCATGAGCCAGCTGGAAAAGATCTATGGCCTGCACGCCGTGGAAGCGTTGCTGCGCCATCATCCCAAGCGCGTCAAGCAGGTATGGCTGGCCGAAGGCCGGGGCGACCCGCGTGTGCAGGTGCTGATCGAACTGGCCGCGCAGGCGCGGGTCAGTGTCGGCCAGTGCGAGCGCCGCGAGATGGATGCCTGGGTCGAGGGCGTGCATCAGGGCGTGGTGGCCGAGGTCAGCCCGAGTCAGGTATGGGGTGAGGCGATGCTCGACGAGCTGCTCGATCGCGCCGAAGGCCCGCCATTGCTGCTGGTGCTCGACGGGGTGACCGATCCGCACAACCTCGGCGCCTGTCTGCGTACGGCCGACGCGGCCGGCGCGCTGGCGGTGATTGTGCCGAAGGACAAGTCCGCCACCCTCAATGCCACGGTGCGCAAGGTGGCCTGTGGTGCCGCCGAGGTGATTCCGTTGGTGGCGGTCACCAACCTGGCGCGCACCCTGGAAAAGTTGCAGCAGAAAGGGTTGTGGGTCGTCGGAACCGCTGGCGAGGCTGAGCAGTCGCTCTATGCGCAGGACCTCACCGGCCCCATCGTGCTCGTCATGGGCGCCGAAGGGCGCGGGATGCGCCGGCTGACCCGCGAGCACTGCGACTATCTGGTGCGCCTGCCCATGGCGGGGAGCGTCAGCAGCCTCAACGTATCGGTTGCCACCGGTGTCTGTCTGTTCGAAGCGCTACGTCAGCGTGGGCGGGGTGCGGCGACCGATTGATCCCGGACCGATCCTTCCGGTTCGTTCGGAAACCGACTGACCTTTTTGTGGTCAATCGCTGTCACAGGCTGGTTCGCCGGATAGCGTCTTTTCATCATGTTGCTTGAGGGCTCCAGACTCGGAGCCTTGCTGGGTTCGTTACGCGGCGTCAGGCTCGTACCATGGAGGTTGTATGCAGCAGCGCCCGTCTTTTGAAAGCCTGTTCCGGCTGTCGCCGAACGCCTATGTTCTGCTCGACCGCGATCTGGTCATCCTGGATGCCAACGCGGCCTACCTGGCCCTGACCGGCCGCAGGCTGGAGGAGATCCAGGGGCAGCGCCTTCACGAAGCGTTCGCAGCAGACCCGCTCAGCCCCGAGACGACTCGTGTGCAGGAGCTGCTCGACTCCTTTGCCCGCGTGCTCAGCCGTAAGGCCATCGATACGCTGCCGGTAATCCGTTATTCCATTGCCCGCCACACGTCGCTCGGGTCTGTCTACGAGGATCGCTACTGGAGCGCCACGCACACGCCAATCCTGGATGAGCAGGGCGAAGTCGTGGCCATCCTGCAGCACACCTCGGACATCACCGAGCTGCAGGCCATGAAGGATTCGCTGAAGCAGGCTGCAGGGCATCAGCCTGTGCAGCAGCTCGAGCAAGGCGTCATGTCCCGCGCCAGGCTGCTGCAATCCGAGGGCGAGCAGTTGCGGCGCCTCTTCGCGCAGGCGCCTGGATTCGTCTGTTTCCTGCGCGGACCGAATCACGTCTACGAACTGATCAACGATGCCTACCGAGAGGTGACCGGGCATCGCCAGCTGCTGGGCAAGACGGTTCGCGAGGGCCTGCCCGAAGTTGTCGACCAGGGACTGATCGACCTGCTGGACGAGGTCTACCGCACCGGGCAATCCTACATCGGCAAGCGCGTGTCGCTGTTTCTCAAGCGCCAAGCGGACCGGGAGCCGGAAGAGACGATTCTGGACTTCGTGCTGCAGCCGATCATCGAGAACGAGGGCAACGTCACCGGCATCTTCGTGCAGGGTCAGGATGTAACCGAGCAGCAGCGCAACGAATCGGAATTGCAGCGCTATCGTGAACATCTCGAGGAGCTGGTGCGCGAGCGGACCCTGGCGCTCGAGCAGAGCGAGGCGGAGCGGCAGGTCGCCGAACAGGCTCTGCAGCAGGCGCAGCGGCTGGAGGCGGTGGGCAAGCTGACCGGCGGCATCGCCCACGATTTCAACAACATGTTGCAGATCATCGGTGGCAACCTGCAGTTGCTGCGTCGCAGCCTCGGTGGCGACGAGACCGCTGCCCGACGTCTGGATTCGGCCGTCAGCTGCGTGGAGAAAGGCGCCCGGCTGGCTTCGCAGTTGCTGGCCTTCGCCAGTCGTCAGCCATTGCTGCCAAGGCAGGTGCATCTGCCCCAGCTGCTCGAGCAGATGCATGAATTGCTCAACGGCGCGCTGGGTTCGGCCGTGCAGCTGGAGCTGGAGGTGCTCGGCCAGCCCTGGCCGGTGTTCGTCGATGTCGGCAATCTGCAGAGCGTGGTGCTGAATCTGGCCGCGAATGCGCGTGATGCGATGTCTGGCAGCGGCCGCGTGGTGCTGCGCCTGGAGAATCGTCTGGTCGCTGCCGATGCCCCGTCGGGGCAGGGCGGCGACTATGTGCTGCTCAGCGTGATCGATGAAGGCAGCGGCATGAGCGAGGACGTCCGCGCCCGGGCGTTCGAGCCCTTCTTCACTACCAAGCAGGCGAGCAACGCATCCGGCCTCGGGCTGAGCATGGTCTATGGGTTCGTCAAGCAGAGCGGCGGTTTCGTCAGCCTGGAAAGCGGCGAGCGCGGGGGCACCGCCGTGCGTGTGCATCTGCCCCGTCATATTGACGAGCAGGCATGCGCGGCTGATAGGGAGTTTTCGGCTGAACCAGCGCCAGCGTCGGCGGGCGCGCCGTCCTCTTCCGGGGCTGTCGCGCCAGAGGCCGATGGCGGTGCGCTCAAGATTCTCTTCGTCGAGGACGATCCCACGCTGCGCATGCTGACCGGCGAGGTGATGATGGAGCTCGGTCATGATGTCGTGGCCAGCGAGACAGCCGAGGAAGCGCTCGAGGCGCTCGCGCGGGAGCCGTTCGACGTGCTGCTGACCGATGTCGGTCTGGCCGGCATGAGTGGCATCGATCTGGCGCGCGAGGCGGTGACTCGGCATCCGCGACTGTCCGTGGTGATCGCCTCGGGCTACGCCGTCAACGCTTCGGACGTCGGCGTCGAGCGGTTGCGCACCATGCTCAAACCCTACGATATCCACCAGGTGCGCGAGCTGCTCGACGGCATTCGCGCCGAGCGCGAGGCCCTGCGCGGCTGATTACCACGTGCTGGTTAAATAATCACCAGTTTGCCTTGCGCCGCTGTTGCCCCTTCTCTAGAATGGCGCCCCTTGCCTGGATGGCAGGCGTTTGCGCGCCTTTCTGCAAGCAAGACAACAAGTCATTCACTCCTTGCCTGACCGCATCGTCGGCAGGCTGCAACCCGTAAGGAGCAGTTATGCGTCATTACGAAATCATCTTTCTGGTTCACCCGGACCAGAGCGAGCAGGTCGGCGGCATGGTGGAGCGTTACACCAAGCTGATCGAAGAAGACGGTGGCAAGATCCATCGTCTGGAAGACTGGGGCCGTCGTCAGCTGGCTTATGCCATCAACAACGTGCACAAGGCTCACTATGTGATGCTGAACGTCGAGTGCAGCGGCAAGGCCCTGGCCGAGCTGGAAGACAACTTCCGCTACAACGACGCCGTCATCCGCAACCTGATCATTCGTCGCGACGAAGCCGTGACCGAGCAGTCCGAAATGCTCAAGGCCGAGGAAAACCGTAGCGAGCGCCGCGAGCGTCGTGATCGCCCTGACAACACTGACGGCTCCAACGAGAACGACAGTGACAGCGATAACAACGCTGACGAGTAATCCACGGATCTATTGAGGAGCCTATTTCATGGCACGTTTTTTCCGTCGTCGTAAGTTCTGCCGCTTCACCGCCGAAGGCGTGAAAGAGATCGATTACAAGGATCTCAACACCCTGAAGGCCTACATCTCCGAGACCGGCAAGATCGTTCCTAGCCGCATCACCGGAACCAAGGCACGTTATCAGCGTCAGCTGGCCACCGCTATCAAGCGCGCCCGCTACCTGGCCCTGCTGCCCTACACCGACAGCCACGGCCGTTGATCCGGCTGGTCGACAGAAGTAAAGGATAAATCGCATGCGCGCCCTGGCTGAGTTCATCATGCGCGGCCGCATGCAGGCCATCTTCGTGGTGGCCGGTGCTGCGGCACTGCCCATGTTGTTCTGGCTGAGCGCTGCCGCAGGCAGTCTCGTGCTGCTGCGACGCGGGCTGAACGATGCGTTGAGTGTGCTGGTCTGGGCGGTGATACCGGCCCTGGCCTGGTGGTACTTCGGCGATCCGCGAACCCTGCTGGTACTGCTCGGTTCGCTGGGGCTGGCGCTCCTGCTGCGCAGTCATGCGTCGTGGGTGCGAGTGATGGTATGTAGCGTGGGCCTCGGACTGCTGTATGTCTGGGCGCTCGGTGCGGTGTTCGGCGAGCCGATTGCGGCGCTGGCCAGCGAACTGCAGAAAGTGTTGCCCGACGCGCTGTCGGGGGCCTATCAGCAGCTTTCGGTGGAAGAGCGCGGGCGTCTGGAGTCGCTGTTGGTGCCCGTGCTGACCGGCCTGCTGGCCGCGTTGCTGCAGATCGTCACCCTGCTGAGCCTGATGCTGGGGCGCTACTGGCAGGCCGCGCTGTACAACCCGGGTGGTTTCGGCAGCGAGTTTCGTGCGCTGCGGTTTCCGCCGATGCTGGCGATGCTGCTGTTGGTGGGCATGCTGTTGGGGCCGAATCTCGGTGCGCAGCTGGCCGTGCTGACGCCGCTGTGCAGTGTGCCGCTGGTGTTCGCCGGTCTCGCGCTGATGCACGGACTGGTGGCTCAGGGGCGTCTGCCGCGGTTCTGGCTGGTGGGGCTGTACGTCACGCTGGTGCTGTTCATGCAGTTGATTTATCCGCTACTGGCCGTTTTGGCCATTGTCGACAGTCTGTTTGATTTTCGTGGTCGCGCGGCCGGCAAGAACGGCGCGGGACCTGCGAACGGTGAAGGTTAAAAGTTAAGAGGTAAGACTCAAATGGAAGTCATCCTGCTGGAAAAGATCGCCAACCTGGGCAACCTGGGCGACAAGGTAAACGTCAAGGCCGGTTACGGCCGTAACTACCTGCTGCCGCAAGGCAAGGCTACCGCTGCGACCCCGGCCAACATCGCCGAGTTCGAAGCCCGCCGCGCCGAGCTGGAAAAAGCTGCTGCCGAGAAGAAGGCTTCTGCCGAAACTCGCGCTGCTCAGCTGGCCGAACTGGAAGTCACCATCACCGCTACCGCGGGCGATGAGGGCAAGCTGTTCGGTTCCATCGGCACTGCCGACATCGCCGATGCCCTGACCGCCTCCGGCGTCGAAGTGGCCAAGAGCGAAGTTCGTCTGCCGAACGGCACCATTCGCCAGACCGGCGAATACGACGTGGCTGTGCACCTGCACACCGACGTCGAAGCGACAGTCAAGCTGATCGTCGTAGCCGGCTAAGCCGTCGTCTGGCACCGCTGGTGCCTGACGAGTAACATCGGGCACGTTTCCGCGCGAGTGGAACGTGCCCTTTGTTTTTTCCGTAGTTTCGAATTTCGAGTGCCATGAACGACATCAGTGTCCCCCAGCAGTACGATCTGGAAACCGCCGCGCTCAAGGTGCCGCCACACTCCATCGAGGCTGAGCAGGCGGTGCTTGGCGGTCTGATGCTGGACAACAATGCCTGGGAGCGTGTGCTCGACCAGGTATCCGACGGCGACTTCTATCGCCACGATCATCGCCTCATCTTCCGCGCCATCTTCGCCCTGGCTGAACGCAACTCGCCGTTCGACGTGGTCACCCTGTCCGAACAGCTGGACAAGGAGGGGCACCTGTCCCAGGTCGGCGGCCTTGCCTATCTCGGCGAACTGGCCAAGAACACACCGTCGGTGGCGAACATCAAGGCGTACGCGCAGATCATTCGTGAGCGGGCGACGCTGCGCCAGCTGATCGGCATCAGCAACGAGATCGCCGACAGCGCCTATGCCCCGCAGGGCCGCACCGGCGAGGAGATCCTCGACGAAGCCGAGCGACTGATCTTCCAGATTGCCGAAGCGCGACCGAAGACCGGTGGGCCGATCGGCATCAACGACATTCTGGTCAAGGCCATCGACCGCATCGACACCCTGTTCAATGCTGGCGAGGCGATCACCGGCCTGTCCACCGGTTTCACCGATCTGGACGAAGCCACCAGCGGCCTGCAGCCGGCCGACCTGATCATCGTTGCCGGCCGTCCGTCCATGGGCAAGACCACCTTCGCCATGAACCTGGTGGAAAACGCCGTGCTGCGTACCGACAAGGCGGTGCTGGTGTTCTCTCTGGAAATGCCCGCCGACTCTATCGTCATTCGTATGCTCGCTTCGCTCGGACGCATCGACCAGACCAAGGTTCGCGCCGGTAAGCTCGATGACGATGACTGGCCGCGACTGACCTCGGCCGTCAACCTGCTCAACGATCGCAAGCTGTTCATCGACGATACCGCTGGCATCAGCCCCTCGGAGATGCGTGCGCGGACCCGCCGCCTGGCCCGCGAGCACGGCGAGATCGCGCTGATCATGGTCGACTACCTGCAGCTGATGCAGATTCCAGGGTCCAGCGGCGATAGCCGGGTCAACGAGATTTCCGAAATCTCGCGCTCGCTGAAAGGCCTGGCGAAGGAATTCAATTGTCCGGTGATCGCTCTGTCGCAGCTCAACCGCTCGCTGGAGCAGCGACCCAACAAGCGCCCGGTGAACTCAGACCTTCGTGAGTCGGGGGCGATCGAGCAGGACGCGGACATCATCATGTTCGTCTACCGCGACGAGGTGTATCACCCGGAAACCGAGTACAAGGGCGTCGCCGAGATCATCATCGGCAAGCAGCGGAACGGCCCGATCGGCACCACCCGGCTGGCCTTCCTCGGCAAGTACTCGCGCTTCGAGAACCTCGCGCCGGGCAGCTACCAGTTCGACGACGACTAGTCGTCCGCCTCGCTCGGTGTCGGGGCAGGGCGTCGTCCATGCCCCTCGCCGAGTTCCGGTCTGCACGGTCGTGCCGAGCGGAGTAAGATTCCAGCCTCACCCGCCGTTGTACAGGAACAGTCCCATGCGTCCGCTGGTTGCCACGGTCGACCTGACCGCGCTTCGTCACAACTACCTGCTCGCCAAACAATGCGCACCCCAGCGCAAGGCCTTCGCCGTGGTCAAGGCCAACGCCTATGGCCATGGTGCGCCAGAGGCGGTAACGGCATTGCGCGAGATTGCCGATGGTTTCGCCGTGGCCTGCCTGGAAGAGGCGGAGGTGATTCGCGGGTGCGCACCCGAGGCGCGCATCCTGCTGCTGGAAGGCTGCTTCGAGCCATCCGAGTATCTGCGCGCGGCCGAGCTGGGGCTGGACATCGCCGTTCAGGACGCGCGCCAGGCCGACTGGCTGCTGGCCGCCGAACTGGGGCGGCCACTGAACGTCTGGCTCAAGCTGGATTCGGGCATGCACCGGCTGGGCTTCAGCGTGGACGGCCTGCGCGAGTGTCACGCGCGGCTCAAGGGAGCGGCCCAGGTCGGCGAACTCAATCTGATCAGTCACTTCGCCTGCGCCGACGAGCGTGGCCATGCGCTGACTGAAACCCAGCTGGAGCGCTACGCAGAGCTGCTGGAGCTACCGTTCGAGCACTGTTCGCTGGCCAATTCCGCCGCCGTGCTGACCCTGCCGCAGGCGCATATGGCCTGGATCCGGCCTGGCATCATGCTCTACGGTGCGACGCCGTTCGCCGAGCTGAGCGCCCGGGAGCTTGGACTGAAACCTGTGATGACGCTGACCGGCGCGCTGATCGCGGTGCGCGACGTGCCGGTCGGTGAAAGCGTTGGCTACGGTGCGAGCTGGGTGGCGCAGCGTCCTTCGCGTATCGGCACCGTCAGCTGCGGCTATGCCGATGGTTATCCGCGTACCGCGCCTTCCGGCACCTCAGTGGTGATCCATGGGCAGCGCGTGCCGCTGGCCGGGCGGGTGTCGATGGACATGCTCGCCGTGGATCTGACCGACCTGCCGCAGGCGCAGCTCGGTGACGCGGTGGAGCTGTGGGGGGCACAGATGCCTATCGATGAGCTCGCCCAGGCCTGCGGCACTATCGGCTACGAGCTGCTGACCAAGGTGACCGGGCGGGTGCCGCGCCGTTACATCGGCTGATCGGCCGGCGCGCGGCCGTCCTGCTGGACCCAGCTCGCCCGGCCCTGCTGTTTGGCGCGGTAGAGCGCCTCGTCAGCGGCCTTGTAGAGCGGGCTGAACTCCTCGGCATGGTGCGGAAAGAACGCGGCGCCGACGCTCACGGTCACCGCCAGGCTGGTGCCCCGGTAAGGCACCGGCAACGACAGCTCGTGCAACAGGCGTTCGGCGACCTGCCCGGCATCCTGTTCAACGGTTGCCCCGGTCAGCAGTATCGCGAATTCATCCCCGCCCAGCCGGGCTGCCATGTCGCTGCTACGCACCAGGCCGCGCAGTCGCTGGCCCAGTGTGCGCAACAGGAGATCACCGGCATCGTGGCCGTGGCCGTCGTTGATCGGCTTGAAGTGGTCCAGATCGATCAGTAGCAGCGCAATCGACTCACCGCGCCGCGCGGCCTCGGCGATGGCGGCTTCGACGCGCTCGATGAGGTAGCGGCGATTGGGCAGTTCGGTCAGCGGGTCGTGGAAGGCGGCCTGTTTGAGCTCGATTTCCCGTTCGCTGAGGTCCCGGTTGGCCTGTGCCAGCTCGGCGGT
Organism: Stutzerimonas stutzeri; assembly: GCF_000219605.1. Classification (NCBI taxonomy): domain Bacteria; kingdom Pseudomonadati; phylum Pseudomonadota; class Gammaproteobacteria; order Pseudomonadales; family Pseudomonadaceae; genus Stutzerimonas; species Stutzerimonas stutzeri. The sequence continues at coordinate 3,895,188 of NC_015740.1, read as the reverse complement.
ACGCGCCACCACCGCCAGGCTGAGCTGTTCGGCGCTGGCCTGAACCTGTTTCAGTCGCGCGGACTTCTCCCGGTCGGCATGCTCCAGCGCCGCCGCCCGTTCCTGCTTGAGTATCTGGATACGCGAGGCCAGGGCGAAGGAGAACAGGATGGATTCGGCCGCCACCGCCAGCGGAAAGACGTAGCCGCTCCAGGCCGCCGGCTGAATCACGCCGGTGGCGCGTAGCAACAGCAGGTTGACGCTGCCCAGGATCACGCCGAAGCCGCAGAGGTAGAGCAGGGCGGGAAAGTAACCCTGGCGCCAGCGGCGGAACGAGGCCCAGAGCGAGGCCGGGATCGCGGTCAGGGCCAGCGCGACGAAGACCCAGGCGCCGAACGCGCGCAGCCCGAAGATGTTGAGCAGCACGGCCGTGACATAGAGGCACAGGGCGACGGTCAGCAGGCGATGGGCCCAGGGCACGAAACGGCGGGTCTGCAGCAGGGTCTGGGTGAAGCGGCAGGCGCTGAAGCCCCAGAGCGCCGGGATGCTGATGCGATCCAGCCAGAAGGGCACCGGTCCGTTCGGCCAGAGGTACTGAAAGCCGTGTCCGGTCATGCCCAGGATCATCAGCAGCGCGCCGCTGGTGGTCATCACGTACCAGAAATAGGCGGTATCGCGCAGGCTGAGGAAGATGAACAGGTTGTACAGCAGCATGGCCAGGATCAGGCCATAGATCAGGCCGAGAAACAGGTTCTCGCCCACTGCCTGCTCCTGCAGGGCGTCGAGCTGCCAGACCTTGAGCGGAAAGGAGTTGCCGGCCGGATCGTAGCTGCGCAGATAAAAGGTCAGCGGGCGCTGGTCGCTAAGCTCCGGCAGGCGGAACAGCATGCGCCGGTAGGCGTGGTCGCGCCCTTCGTGAAAGCCGACCAGCTCGCCGGATTGACGCTCGGTCCAGCCACCGTTGCCGTCCGGCAAATAGATGCGCAGGTCTTTCAGGGTCACCGAGCCAACTTCCAGCCACCATTGAGACGGCGCGTCGCTGGCCCGCTGCAGCGTGACCCGAACCCACCAGGGGTGCGGGCTCTGGCCGACGCTGGCCTTGCCCTGCGCCGGCTGAAAGCGCGCCTGCACCTCAGGGCGTTGCAGGTCCGTCACCTTCAACTCGGCGCCGGGATCCTTCAGCAATTCCACATGGGCATTCAGACTTCGGCCGCTGTCATGCACGCCGATCAGGGCGGTATCGGCATGGGCTGGCAAGAACGTGCCTAGGCACAGCAGCAGGGCAAGGAGGACGGCGTGCACCAGGATCTCCCGGGCTCGATGCGTGGGTCGGGTGGCGCGAGTATAGCGGGAGGCGAAAGCGCAGCGCGCGCCTGTCGCCAAGGTCGATAAAGACCCTGCACGCTGGTCGGACTTGGTTATTTTTTGTGCTATATTCCGCGCCCGTTTTCGTTGCCCCGGTTTTCCGCCATGCACGCCGTCAAGCCACTGTTCGACTATCCCAAGTACTGGGCCGAGTGTTTCGGTCCGGCGCCGTTCCTGCCGATGAGCAGGGAGGAGATGGATCAGCTCGGCTGGGACTCGTGCGACATCATCATCGTCACGGGTGACGCCTATGTCGATCATCCGTCCTTCGGCATGGCGATCATCGGCCGTCTGCTCGAGGCGCAGGGCTTTCGCGTGGGCATCATCAGCCAGCCGGACTGGCAGAGCAAAGACGACTTCATGAAGCTCGGCGAGCCGAATCTGTTCTTCGGCGTCGCGGCCGGCAACATGGACTCGATGATCAATCGCTACACCGCCGATCGCAAGGTCCGCTCCGATGACGCCTATACCCCGGGTGGTCTGGCCGGCAAGCGGCCGGATCGCGCCAGCCTGGTCTATAGCCAGCGCTGCAAGGAGGCCTACAAACATGTGCCGGTGGTGCTCGGCGGCATCGAGGCCTCGCTGCGCCGCATCGCTCATTACGACTACTGGTCGGACAAGGTGCGCCGCTCGATCCTGATGGACGCCACCGCGGACATCCTGCTCTACGGCAATGCCGAGCGCGCCATCGTCGAGGTAGCGCAGCGCCTGGCGCGTGGCGAGCCGGTTGAAGCGATCACCGACGTGCGCGGCACCGCGTTCATTCGCAAGGACACACCCGAAGGCTGGTTCGAAATCGACTCCACTCGCATCGACCGCCCGGGCAAGATCGACAAGATCATCAACCCCTACGTCAACACGCAGGACCTGTCCGCCTGCGCCATCGAGAAGGACAAGGGGCCGCAGGACGACCCGAACGAAGCCCGGCCGGTGGAGCTGCTGCCGCACCCGAAGCTGGAGCGTGACCGCACGGTGATCCGTCTGCCGTCCTTCGAAAAGGTGCGCAACGATCCGGCGCTGTACGCCCACGCCAACCGGGTGCTGCACCTGGAAACCAACCCAGGCAACGCCCGCGCGCTGGTGCAGCGTCACGACGACCGTGAGCTGTGGCTCAATCCGCCGCCGATTCCGCTGACCACCGAGGAAATGGACTACGTGTTCGCCGCGCCCTACGCGCGCGTGCCGCACCCGGCATACAACGGCGCGAGGATTCCCGCCTACGAAATGATCCGCTTCTCGGTGAACATCATGCGCGGCTGCTTCGGTGGCTGCACCTTCTGCTCGATCACCGAGCACGAGGGGCGCATCATCCAGAGCCGCTCCCACGAGTCGATCCTGCACGAGATCGAGGAGATGAAGAACGTGCCGGGCTTCACCGGTGTGGTCTCCGATCTCGGCGGGCCGACTGCCAACATGTATCGCCTGGCCTGCAAGAGCCACGAAATCGAGAAGCACTGCCGCAAGCCGTCCTGCGTGTTCCCCGGCATCTGCGAGAACCTTAATACCGATCACAGCTCGCTGATCGAGCTGTACCGCAAGGCGCGTGCACTGCCGGGCGTGAAGAAGATCCTGATCGCCTCCGGCCTGCGCTACGACCTCGCCGTCGAGTCGCCGGAGTACGTCAAGGAGCTGGTCACCCACCATGTCGGCGGTTACCTGAAGATCGCGCCGGAGCACACCGAGCGTGGTCCGCTGGACAAGATGATGAAGCCGGGCATCGGCACCTATGACCGCTTCAAGCGCATGTTCGAGAAGTACTCGAAAGAGGCGGGCAAGGAGCAGTACCTGATCCCGTACTTCATTGCCGCGCATCCGGGCACGACCGACGAGGATATGCTCAACCTGGCACTGTGGCTCAAGGCCAACGGCTTCCGCGCCGACCAGGTGCAGGCCTTCTATCCCTCGCCAATGGCCACCGCCACCGCGATGTACCACAGCGGCAAGAACCCGCTGCGCAAGGTGACCTACAAGAGCGAGGGTGTGACCATCGTCAAGAGCGAGGAGCAGCGTCGCCTGCACAAGGCCTTCCTGCGCTATCACGACCCCAAGGGTTGGCCGCTCTTGCGCGAGGCTCTGATTCGCATGGGTCGCGCCGACCTGATCGGCAGCGGCAAGCACCAGCTGATTCCGGCGCACCAGCCGGCGGTGGACGGCTACCAGAGCGCGCGACGCAAGAACTCCACGCCGGTCGGCAGCAAGAAGGCCGGGCAGGGTGGCAAGATCCTCACCCAGCACAACGGCTTGCCGCCGCGCAGCCACGACGGCAACGCCTGGGACAAGCGCGAGCAGGCCAAGGCCGCCGCCGAGGCGCGGCGCAAGGCGGCCAACGGTGGCAAGCCCGCCGGCAAGGGCCGCAAGCCGCAGCGTCCGGTCGCGCCGCGCTAGCGGGCATCGTCTGGAGCGCCCATCGGCAAGCGCGCCGGCTAGAAGCGAAAGGCCTGGGTCGCTCGATCCAGCTCGCTGCCCAGTTGCAGCATCTCGGCGCTCTGCTCCCGGCCGCGGCTGATGTGCCCCAGGTTGGCATCGCCCAGCTGATGGATACGTTCGCTGTGGCCACGGATTTCGCCCACCGCTTCGCCCTGCTGGGCCGTGGCCTGGGCGATCTGCTCGGCCATATGGTTGATGCTGGCTATGGTCGAGACGATCTGTTCCAGGGCCTGATCGGCGCTTTGCGCCAGGCTGGCCGTGCTTTCGGCATGCTCGACCTGACTGCGCATCGCCTCCACGGACTGCCGCGCGGCCTGCTGCAGACGGCCGATCAGCTGCTGGATTTCCTCGGTGGCCCCGCTGGTACGCTGTGCCAGTGAGCGCACTTCGTCCGCGACCACCGCGAAGCCGCGGCCGTGACCACCGGCGCGGGCTGCTTCGATCGCCGCATTGAGCGCCAGCAGATTGGTCTGCTCGGCAATCGCGCGAATGACCGTCAGGACCTTGCCAATAGTGACGGTTTCGTCGGCCAGTCGTTCGATTGCCACAGCGTTGCCCTGCACCTCGCTGACCAGCCCATGCAGGCCGGTCAGGCTCTCGCCGATGACCTGCTGGCCGTGCTGCACCGCACGCGCCGCTGCGCGGCTGGCTTGGGCGGCTTCGCCGGCGCCATCGGCCACCTGCTGGATGGTCGCCTCCAGCTCGCCGAGCGAGTCGCGAATCTGCGCGGTGTCGCCGGTCTGGCGCTGGGCGCCGTCATGCAGGCTGCTGCTCATCTCGTCCAGGCTGCGGCTGCTTTCGGCGACGCGCGTCGCCTGCTTGCGCAGCGTGCCGACCAGTTCCAGCAGGTAGGTACGCAGCTGGTTCAGCGAGGCCTCGATGTCGTCGATCTCGCGAATCCGGCTCGCGATGCGTACCTCTGCGCTGAAGTCACCTCGCGCCCAGTTGGACAAAGCCGGCACCAGCTGGCCGAGGGCTCGAGTCAGCTGACGCTGCAGGCGGTCGATGGCCAGAGCGATGAGCAGGATCAGCGCGATGATGCCGATCTGGATCAGGCGCACTTCGCTCTGGATTCGGCTGTGTTCGGCCCGTACCGCAGGCTCCAGCGCGGCCAGCGCCTGCTCGACGCTGGCGATCTTCTGCGCGCTGCTGTCGAGCAGCGCGCTACGCTGGCGGATCAGCTCGCGAGTGCGTTGCAGCTCGGCCGGGTAGCGCTTGATCAGGCTGGCGAACTCGCGCTTGAGGGCAATGCCACGGTCTTCGCTGTGCTGGTCCGCTGCCGCCCCCAGGTCGAGCAGCGCGGCAAAGGTGCTGGTGGCGGACTGGTTCTGGGTTAGCACGCCGAGCAGCGGCAGCGTGTCGAGTCGTGCCGCCTCCTGCTCCAGGCTGCGCAGCACCTGCTCCACCTCGGAGTTCAGCTCGTCACGGCCGCTGCTCACCAGCTTGCCGCGGGCGTGGCTCAGACGAAACAGCTGCTGCCCGGCGGCGAACAGGGGGCGCTGGTAGTCTGCGGCGCGTGGATGATCGGCGTGCGCGCGGTAGTCGTCGAGCTGCGAGAGCACGCCGGCCATTTCGCGCTCGGCCTGCAGCAGCAGCCCTTGCGGGTCGCCGGCCAGCTTGCCCGCGGCCAGCAGCTCGTCGGCGGTGAAGCGCGACAGTTCGGCGAGACTGGGACGCAGCCGCGCTGCCAGGTCCTCCGGTAGCGCGCTGCTGTCATCGGCGAATTCGGTGAGCGCCTGCTGCGCCTGGCTGTGGCGCAGCGCGTCACCGCTGGCGAGGTAGCCGTGAATGTTGTCCACCGCCTGCTGCTGAAACTGCTGGGACAGCGCCAGATAGCGCACCATCAGCAGGTAGGGGCGCTCCATGGCGCGCTCGGACCACCAGAGCGTCGCGCCCAGTGCCAGACACACCGCGATCAGCAGCAGGGTATTGAGAGTGGTGAGCGACTTCAGGCGCATGCTCGCCTCGCAAAGCAATTCGGAGGCCTTGCAGGGTATGGCAGTTTGATGTCATTCGCGTGACAGCCGGCCGCTCCGACGATCGCTACACGACCCTCGACGTTGGCGGCCGCGCCTGTATTGGCGGCTAGTAACGCTCGACGCGGTTACGACCGGCGTGCTTGGCACGATAGAGCGCCTCGTCGGCCTGCTGGATAAGCGTCTTGACCTCGGCATCGGCGGTCAGCTCGGTGATGCCGCAGCTGAAGGTGCAGCTCAGATCGCGCGGCTGCGCCGGGAAACGTATCTCGGCGAAACGCTGGCGGATCTCGTTCAGCACCTTGCAGGCGGCCTCTGCCGGGGTGTCTGGCAGCACCACGGCGAACTCCTCGCCACCGTAGCGGCCGATGTGATCGGTCTTGCGCAGGCGCTGCTTGAGAAACAGCGCCAGGCTCTTGATGACCCGGTCACCCATGGGGTGGCCGAAGGTGTCGTTGACCTGCTTGAAGTGATCGATGTCGAGCATGGCGAAGCTCAGCGGTCGATTGTCGCGACGGGCGCGGAAGCGAGCATCCTCGAGCAGCTGCAGGCTGTGGGTGTGGTTGTACAGACCGGTGAGGCTGTCGCGCACGATGCGCGCCTTCAGGCTGCGCGCGCGGGTAGCGCGGGTGCGTACCGTGGCGATCAGGTGGCTCGGCTTGATCGGCTTGGTGAGAAAGTCGTCGCCGCCTTCGCCCATGGCGTCCAACTGCTTGTCCAGATCGTCCTCGGCGGACAGGTAGATGATCGGCACGCTGACGTAGCGCTCATGCTGGCGGATTACCTTGGCCAGCTCGGTGCCCTGGCAGTCGGGCATGTACATGTCGAGGATGATCAGGTCCGGCTGGAACTCGGCGAGTGCGCCGATGGCCTGGATCGGCTCGGTCAGGGTCTGGGTGACGATGCCGGCGTTGTTCAGCACCCGCTCGGTATGCGTCGCCTGGGCACGCGAGTCATCGATGATCAGCACGCGAATCGGCTCGTAATGCGCGGTGCGGGTGAAGATCTCGATCTTCTCCAGCAGGCTGCTGGCGTCCAAGGTACCGGTGAAGAACTCCAGACCGCCGGCGCGGACGGCGGCCAGGCGAGTCGGCGTGTCGGTTTCGGCGTGGCTGAAGAACAGCATGGGCAGCTTCGGCTCCAGACCGAGTTGCACCTGTTCGGCGAGGCGCAGCCCTTCGCCCGGTCCGTTGAAGTCCACCTCCATCACGATGGCGGCCGGGTGCCGGCGATGCATCGCCGTGCGGAACGCGGCGACATTGCTGAAGGCCTGTGCGGACATGCTGAAGAAGTCCAGCTGGCGTACCAGGTGCTCGGCGCGCTCCTGGTCTTGCAGGGCGATGTACACCGGCTTGCTCAGCGGCGGCAGGAACGACTGGTTGTGCGGATCGCTGTGGCGCAGTCCGGTGCGGGCAAGGCGATAGATCAGCTGACTCAGTGTGGAGATGGTGCTGCTGGACAGACGCCCGCGGTTGTCGCGGATGTCGCTCAGGCAATCCTCGATGTTCAACGCCAGCTCGCTGTGCTCGGTCTGCTCGAAGCGATCGGCAAAGCGCCGAAGACGAGTCGTCGCTTCGGTCAACGCGGCATGGTAGTCCTCGTTCCATTCGCTGCGTTGCAGTTGCTGCCAGACCTCCAGCACTTCCCGTGCCTGGTGGATGACCCGCTGGGCGAAATGCTGTTTAAGCTCTTCCTGATCCGACATCGCGATTATTCCTGGCGCGCCAGGTGCGCTGCCCTGGTGCATTGTAATGGCGGCATGCTATCACCGTCGGGGCGCTTTGGAAGGGCGTTGCGCGGTAGTGGTTCTCAATTTGGCGCTGAGCACGCCTGGGCCCTGCGTTATAGTAAAGACATGCCTGCGCAACGTCTCCGGTGCCGGGCGGTCGAACCCCTGAACTCGCCAGAAGGACACACAGCCCATGTCGGATTGGAAGAATCGCTTCGCTCGCCTTGGCCGCTCCAACGGCTCGGCCGGAGCGGCTGGCCAACGCGCAGGCAACCCGCTTCTGCTGATTCTTGCCGCTCTGCTGGGCATCTACCTGCTGGTGACGCTGCTGCTGGGATGGTACTGGAGTCGCGAGCCGGACCTGTTTCCGGTACAGCAGCATACGCGCCAGGCGGCGGAGGCTTCGCAGCGCCAGCTGGTCAGCGGCTATACCACGGTGGAAACCCTCAAGCGCGTGGCCAGTACCCTGCTGGACAAGCCCGGCGGCTATCTGAGCAATGACATCGCCCCGCCGGGGCTGTGGCTGGACAACATGCCGAGCTGGGAATACGGCGTGCTGGTGCAGGTTCGTGATCTGGCGCGGGCGCTGCGCAAGGATTTCGCCCGTTCGCAGTCACAGTCCACCGAGGACCCGGATCTGGCCAAGGCCGAGCCGCTGTTCAACTTCGACAACCGCAGCTGGACCCTGCCTGCCTCGGAAAGTGAATACCGCAACGGCATCCGCAGTCTGGATCGCTATCTGGCCCGCCTCAGCGAGCCGGAGCCCAAGGCGTTGTTCTATACCCGCGCCGACAACCTGAACAACTGGTTGGGTGATGCGGCGACCCGCCTCGGATCGTTGTCCCAGCGCCTGTCGGCAAGTGTCGGTCGGGTGCGCCTGGATGCCGATATCGCACCGGAGCAGGAGCGGGCCGGCATCGTGCCGCAGGTCAAGGAGCAGGTGGTCGAGACGCCCTGGATGCAGATCGACAATGTATTCTTCGAGGCGCGTGGTCAGGCCTGGGCGCTGTCACATCTGCTGCGGGCGATCGAGGTGGACTTCGCCGACGTGCTGGCCAAGAAGAACGCCACGATCAGCGTCAGGCAGATCATTCGTGAGCTGGAGGCGGCGCAGGAGCCGCTGTGGAGCCCGATGGTGCTCAACGGCAGCGGCTACGGCGTGCTGGCCAATCACTCGCTGGTGATGGCCAACTACATCTCCCGCGCCAACGCGGCGATCATCGATCTGCGCAACCTGCTGTCGCAGGGGTAGGACGCAGCGTTCGTGTCCGGTGGCAGGCGTCTACGCCTGCCACTCAGTCCAGTCCGAGTTTCTTCAGACGGTAACGCATCGAGCGGAAGGTCAGCCCCAGTCGCTGGGCGGCCGCGGTGCGGTTCCAGCGTGTTTCTTCGAGGGCCTGCATGATCAGCTTGCGCTCGATCTCCTCCAGGTGGTCCTCCAGGTTGTCGATCTGCGCCAGGCTGGCTTCGCCGTTTTCCGGCAGGCCTGGGCTATCCGCCAGGCGCAGGTCGCCAGCCTTGATCTCGTCGCCTTCGCACAGGGTGTAGGCGCGTTCGAGCATGTTCTCCAGCTCGCGGACGTTGCCCGGAAAGCGATAGTTCTCCAGCTTGGCCAGGGCATCGGGATGCAGGCGGGCCGTGGCCTCGCCGCATTCCTGCGCCAGACGGCGCAGCATGACATCGGCGAGCAGGCCGATGTCTTCCCGGCGTTCGCGTAGTGGCGGTACACGCAGTTCGATGACATTCAGGCGGTAGTAGAGATCCTGGCGAAAACGGCCTGCGGCGACCTCGCTGGCGAGATCCTTGTGGGTGGCACAGAGGATGCGTACATCGACCATCACTTCCTGCGCACCGCCAACGGCACGCACGGCCTTTTCCTGGATGGCGCGCAGCAGCTTGACCTGCATCGGCAGCGGCAGGTCCGCCACCTCGTCGAGAAACAGCGTGCCACCGTTCGCGGCCTGGAACAGGCCGGGCTTGTCCTCGATGGCGCCGCTGAAGCTGCCCTTCTTGTGGCCGAAGAACTCGCTTTCCATCAGCTCCGACGGAATGGCACCGCAGTTGACCGGCACGAATGGCTTTTCGCTGCGCGGGCCCTGCTCGTGAATCAGGCGTGCCACCAGTTCCTTGCCGCTGCCCGACTCGCCGCTGATGTAGACGGGTGCCTGGCTGCGGGCGAGCTTGCCGATCTGCTTGCGCAAGGTTTTCAGCGGCGGCGAGCTGCCCAGCAGGCGACTGTCCACCGGCGCTTCGGCTGCGGGGGCGCGCAGGCGCAGGGCGGTGCTGACCAGCTCGCGCAGGCGGTTCAGATCCACCGGTTTGGTGAGGAAGTCGAACGCACCGGCCTTGAGTGCACCGATGGCGGTATCCAGGCTGCCATAGGCGGTGATCATCGCCACGGGCAGTTGCGGGTACTGTTGCTGGATGTGCTGGACCAGCTCAAGGCCGCTGCCGTCGGGCAGGCGCATATCGGTCAGGCACAGGTCGTAGTGCTCGCGTGCCAGCAGCTCGCGCGCCTCCTTGAGGTTGCGTGCGCTGCGGGTATCGAGCTTCATACGGCCGAGGGTGATCTCCAGCAGCTCGCGGATGTCCGGCTCGTCGTCGATGATCAGGGCTTTCTGGCGCGCGGTCATGGTCTTGCTCTGGTTCCTGAAGCGGGGGTCGCCTTCCGGGCGGCTGGCGAGCATGTTAACTCTCCCGGCGCCGCCGTGGCTGCCGCTTTGGTCGATGTGTGATGCGTTGCCGGCAACTGTTCTGCTGCGCCTAGCTCAGCTTGCGCGGGTGCGCGAAGACGATGCGGAAGCAGCTGCCGCCTTCGGCGCGCTCGCGGTAGTCCAGGCGTGCCTGGTTGCTCTCGCACAGCTCGCGGGAGATGTACAGCCCGAGCCCGGTGCCTTTACTCTCGGTGGTGAAGAAGGGTTCGAAAACGTTGTGCAACTGCTCGGCGGCGATGCCGGGCCCATCGTCGAGGACCTCAACGACCGGCAGATCGCTGGCTTCGTCGCGAAACAGGCGGAGCCAGACCTGAGCGCGATCGTGCTCCTTGCCGCTGTAGCGCAGGCCGTTCTGCACCAGGTTGGTGAGCACCTGGGTCAGCTGGTTGGGGTCCATGCGCGTCTGCAGCGAGCTGCCGATGGTTTCCAGGTGAACCGTCTGCTGCGGGCTGAGCCCCTGGCGGAACTCGCTGACGAAGCGATGCAGCCAGTATTTGAGATCCAGCAGCTGGGGCTCCGCCTGGCGGCGCCGGGAAAGCTGCAGCACGTTCTCGATGACCAGATTCATCCGCCGCGAGTGGTCCTGGATGATCTGCGCCAGTCGCCGATCCGGGCCGTCCAGCTCTTCGGATTCCTGTAGCAGCTGAGCAGCATGGCTGATGGCGCCCAGCGGATTGCGGATTTCATGGGCAATGCTGGCTGTGAGTCGTCCGAGGGAGGCGAGCTTGAGTTGCTGGGCCTTCTGGGCGATCTGCGAGATGTCCTCGAGGAACACCAGAGTGTCGAGCTTGTTGCCGTGCTGCAGGGCGGCGAAACTCGGCTGTAGCGTCGGTCCGCCGGGGGTGGCCTTGAGGTTCGGCGGGCGCAGTGTGGGATTGCCACGCCAGTGCTGCAGTGCCTTGAGCAGCTCCGGGCAGCGCGGTGCGAGGCGCTCGCCGGCCAGCGATTCCTGGCCGAGCAACTGCAGCGCTCCCTGGTTGGCCAGGAGCACGCGCTCCTGCGGGTCCAACACCATGATGCCGGTGCGCATGCGCTGCAGGATCAGCGCGTTGAGGGCCTCGAGGTTGGCGACCTCCTCGGCGCGCTGGCGGGCCAGAGTCTCGCTGACCTGCAGGCGCCGAGTCAGTCCCTGGACGAGAAAGGCTGCGGCGAAGCACAGCGTGCCGAGCGCACCGGCCTGGACGTACTGGCTGCTGGCTTCGGAACGACTGATGCTCAGGTAGAAGGTCAGGTAGATCAGGCCGGTGGCAGCGACCGCGGCGATGAAGAAACCGACCCGCCCCCGCAGGAGAATATTGGCGATGGCGACGGCGACGATCAGCAGGTTGCCGATGCCGCTCGGCGTTCCTCCGCCAAAATAGAACAATCCCGACAGCAGGATCACGTCCATCAGCGCCAGGCTGAGCACTGGCAGGTCGCGCTCGGGGCTCTGCACCAGCACCGCGACGATGATGTTGAGGATCAGATAGAGCCAGGCGCCGTACTGAAACAGCTGCGGATTGCTCATCTGCAGCAGATCGTTGTGCAGGTCGCTGCTGATCAGCAGCACCAGCGCGAGGCCAATGGTCAGGCGGTAGAGGTGATACAGGCGAAGGATGCGCCGCCCCTGGTCGCCGAAGAAGGTGAGGTTCTCAGTGCCCACCAGAGGTGCTGTCCTGCTCGAGGTGAGCCTGGCTGCAGTACCAGCGGTCATGGGCCTGCAGGGCCTGGTTCTGCGGCACGTGCACGCCGCATTGAGCGCAGCGGACCATCGGCAGGCTGCCCTGCTGTTGCGCGGTCGGCGTCTTCTTCCGGGTCAAGCGGCGCCACAGCCAGAAGGCGGCGGCGATCAGTGCGATCCAGAACAGCAGTCGAAACAGCCCCATATCGATTCCTTCCTGTTTATGCGTGGCGACCGGCCACCGGACTAGCCAGGGCCGGTCCTGGCCCGGTGCGCCGACGGTGACGAGCATAGGGCTCGACGCAGCGGCGCATGGTCAGCCCATTTCAGTCGAACAGGCCGAAGGTCAGGCGGCTCCACCAGGAGCGCTTCGGCTCCTGCTGTTCCACTTCCTTGAGTACGGGGCGCAGTTCTTCCGGCAGGTCACGCGCAGCGTTCTCGTACTGGCGCAACACGTCACGGTTGGCGCGGGAGGTGTCGGGACGCGGCGCTTCGCCTTCGATCAGGCCGAGCGTGGCCTTGCTCAGCCAGCTGCGGGTGTCTTCTTCGCGCTCGATGGGGGTGAACTTGCCGTCCTCGAGGGTGGCATGATCCGGGTAGTTGAGCTGAAGGGTCTTGAGGCTGGCATCGGCGAGGTCATCGAGGCCGAGGCGCTGGTAGGCCTCGGTCATCACAGCCAGACCGTCCGCCACGGCCGGTGTGCCCTGGAAGTTTTCCACCACATAGCGCCCGCGGTTGGCGGCGGCCACGTAGGCCTGGCGCTTGAGGTAGTAGTGAGCGACGTGAATCTCGTTGGCTGCCAGGAGGTTGCGCAGGTAGATCATGCGCGCCTTGGCATCCGGCGAATAACGGCTGTTCGGATAGCGGCTGGTGAGCTGGGCGAACTCGTTGAACGAGTCGCGGGCAGCGCCCGGGTCGCGCTTGGTCATGTCCAGCGGCAGAAAGCGAGCGAGCAGGCCGCGGTCCTGATCGAACGAGGCCAGGCCTTTGAGGTAGTAGGCATAGTCGACGTTCGGGTGCTGCGGATGCAGGCGGATGAAGCGCTCGGCAGCCGAACGTGCAGCTTCCGGCTCGGCGTTGCGGTAATAGGCGTAGATCAGCTCGAGCTGCGCCTGCTCGGCGAAACGACCGAACGGGTAACGCGACTCCAGCGCCTTGAGCTTGCTGATGGCGCTGGTATAGCTCTTGTTGTCCAGGTCGGCCTGTGCTTGCTGGTACAGCTCGACCTCGCCCAGGTTTTCGTCGACGGTTTCGTTGGATGAACAGGCGGCGGTAAGGGCGAAAATGGCGATCAGCAGCAGGTGTTTCACTTGCATGGCGGCTTGCGTCCCTGTGACGGCTGGCTGTCTCGCGCGGAGCCGTCCTGTTATGATGGGCGCCCCGGTGCGCCGGGACAAAGACGCCGTATTTAAACACAAGCGTGTAGCCGAAACCAAAGGCCGCTCCGCCATCTGCGGTCCTCCGGGCATCCATCAGCAATGGATGCCGCTCGCCTCTCTCTGACGAATCTATCTCGCCGTATGTCCACGATCTCCAAACAGGCCATTCAACTCCGTGCCGAGGTGCCGTTTGACCTAGGCGGGCAACGTCTCGATCAGGTCGCGGCGCAGCTCTTCTCCGAACACTCGCGTTCGCGCCTCGCGGCCTGGATCAAGGATGGTCTGCTGACGGTGGATGGCGCCGTGCTGCGCCCTCGCGACACCGTGCATGCCGGTGCGGTGCTCGAGCTGAGCGCCGAACAGCAGGCGCAGGGCGAATGGGTGGCGCAGGACATTCCGCTCGACATCGTCTATGAAGACGACCAGATTCTGGTGATCGACAAGCCGGCCGGGCTGGTGGTGCATCCGGCGGCCGGGCATGCCGACGGCACGCTGCTCAACGCGTTGCTGCATCACGTACCTGACCTGATCAATGTGCCGCGCGCCGGCATCGTTCATCGTCTGGACAAGGACACTACCGGGCTGATGGTGGTGGCCAAGACGCTGCAGGCACAGACCCGCCTGGTGGAGCAGCTGCAGGCGCGCAGTGTCAGCCGTATCTACGAAGCCATCGTCATCGGCGTAATCATCACCGGCGGCACCGTGGATGCGCCGATCGGCCGTCACGGCCAGCAGCGCCAGCGCATGGCGGTGGTGGAGGGGGGCAAGCCCGCGGTCAGTCACTATCGTGTGCTCGAGCGTTTCCGCTCGCACACCCATGTGCGGGTCAAGCTGGAAACCGGGCGTACCCACCAGATTCGTGTGCACATGACCCACCTCGGCTACCCGCTGGTGGGCGATCCGCTGTATGCCGGGCGTTTCCGTATTCCGCCAGCTGCCAATCCGACACTGGTGCAGACGCTGCGCGAGTTCCCACGGCAGGCGCTGCATGCCCGTTTCCTCGAGCTGGATCATCCGGTGACCGGGCAGCGCATGAAGTGGGAGTCGCCGTTGCCGGACGACTTCGTCTGGCTGCTGACGCTCCTGCAACAGGATCGCGAGGCCTTCGTCGGGTGACTGTCGGCGACGAGAATTGGCTGCTGCCCGACTGGCCGGCGCCGGCCCGCGTTCGTGCCTGCGTGACGACCCGTCAGGGGGGTGTCAGCGCGGCTCCGTTCGACAGTTTCAATCTCGGCGATCATGTCGGCGATGATCCGGCTGCGGTGGCCAGCAATCGCCAGCATCTGCGCGATGCGCTGGGTTGCCAGCCGATCTGGCTGGAACAGGTGCATTCCTGTGTGGCCGTGAAGGCACTTCCCGGTGTCTGCGCCACTGCCGATGCCAGCTGGAGCGAGACGCCGGGCGAAGCCTGTGCGGTGCTCACCGCCGACTGCCTGCCGGTGCTGTTCTGTGACCTCGCCGCCAGTCGTGTGGCTGCGGCGCACGCGGGCTGGCGCGGGCTGGCTGGCGGCGTGCTGGAAGCAACGCTCGAGGCGCTGGCGATTCGTGCCGAAGACGTGCTGGTCTGGCTGGGGCCGGCGATCGGGCCCGCTGCCTTCGAAGTGGGGGGCGAGGTGCGCGAGGCATTCGTCGCGCAGCACCCGGCGGCTGCGGCGGCATTCGTGCCGAGCCGCAACGAGGGGCGCTTCATGGCCGATCTGTATCAGCTTGCGCGCATTCGCCTGGCCGCGGTCGGAGTCGAAGCCGTCTACGGCGGCGGGCTGTGCACCTTCAGCGATCCGCGTTTCTATTCCTATCGCCGTGCGTCACGCACGGGGCGCTTCGCCAGTCTGATCTGGCTGGAGCCTTAGCCCTACCTAGCGGTTCGACAGTGCCGTGACTCCGCGGTCCCGGCATGACCTGCATCAATGTCATCCGCCTTGAATCTCCAACAATCATCCTCATCTATGCTCCATCTCGCGGGTTATTTGTAAGGCGCGATTCATGGTGCCGGCCCGCTTTACCTGAGGATGAACATCCATGCGTATCGATCGATTGACCAGCAAGCTTCAGCTTGCGCTCTCCGATGCCCAATCCATTGCCGTTGGCCTGGATCACCCTTCCATCGAGCCGTTGCACCTGATGCAGGCCCTGCTGGAGCAGCAGGGCGGTTCGATCAAGCCCTTGTTGATGCAGGTCGGCTTCGACATCAACGCGCTGCGCCAGGCCCTGACCAGGGAGCTGGACCAGCTGCCCAAGCTGCAGAACCCCACCGGTGACATGAATCTGTCGCAGGATCTGGCGCGTCTGCTCAACCAGGCCGATCGCCTCGCCCAGCAGAAGGGCGACCAGTACATCTCCAGCGAGCTGGTACTGCTTGCCGCGCTGGACAACAACACCCGTTTGGGCAAGCTCCTGCTGGCCCAGGGCGTGAGCAAGAAGGCCCTGGAGAACGCCATCAGCAACCTGCGCGGTGGCGCGGCGGTCAATGACCCCAATGCCGAGGAGTCGCGTCAGGCGCTGGACAAGTACACCGTCGACATGACCAAGCGCGCCGAGGAGGGCAAGCTCGATCCGGTGATCGGCCGTGACGACGAAATCCGCCGCACCATTCAGGTCCTGCAACGGCGCACCAAGAACAACCCGGTGCTGATCGGCGAGCCCGGTGTCGGCAAGACCGCCATCGTCGAAGGACTGGCCCAGCGCATCGTCAATGGCGAGGTGCCGGATGGCCTGAAGGACAAGCGTCTGCTGGCGCTGGACATGGGCTCGCTGATCGCCGGTGCCAAGTTCCGCGGCGAGTTCGAGGAGCGTCTCAAGGCCGTGCTCAACGAGCTGTCCAAGCAGGAAGGCCGAGTCATCCTGTTCATCGACGAGCTGCACACGATGGTCGGTGCCGGCAAGGCCGAGGGCGCCATGGATGCCGGCAACATGCTAAAGCCCGCTCTTGCCCGGGGTGAGTTGCACTGTGTCGGCGCCACCACCCTCGACGAGTACCGTCAGTACATCGAGAAGGATGCCGCCCTGGAGCGCCGCTTCCAGAAGGTTCTGGTGGACGAGCCGAGCGAGGAGGACACCATTGCCATCCTGCGCGGCCTCAAGGAGCGCTACGAGGTGCACCACGGCGTGACCATCACCGATGGCGCCATCATCGCCGCGGCCAAGCTCAGCCAGCGCTACATCACGGATCGTCAGCTGCCGGACAAGGCCATCGACCTGATCGACGAGGCCGCCAGCCGCATCCGCATGGAGATCGATTCCAAGCCGGAAGAGCTGGATCGTCTCGACCGCCGGCTGATCCAGCTGAAGATCGAGCGCGAGGCGCTGAAGAAGGAGGACGACGAGGCCACCAAGAAGCGCCTGGCCAAGCTTGAGGACGATATCGCCAAGCTGGAGAAGGAATATTCGGATCTGGAGGAGATCTGGAAGTCGGAAAAAGCCGAGGTCCAGGGCTCCGCGCAGATCCAGCAGAAGATCGAGCAGGCCAAGGCCGACCTCGAGGCGGCGCGGCGCAAGGGCGACCTGGCGCGCATGGCCGAGCTGCAGTACGGCATCATCCCAGACCTCGAGCGCAGCCTGGAAATGGTCGACCAGCACGGCAAGAAGGAAAACCAGCTGCTGCGCAACAAGGTGACCGATGAGGAGATCGCCGAGGTGGTCTCCAAGTGGACCGGCATTCCTGTGTCGAAGATGCTCGAAGGCGAGCGGGACAAACTGCTGCGCATGGAAGACATGCTGCACACACGTGTCATCGGTCAGCATGAGGCGGTAGTGGCAGTGGCCAATGCCGTGCGCCGGTCGCGCGCCGGGCTGGCCGACCCGAACCGGCCGAGCGGTTCCTTCCTCTTCCTCGGTCCGACCGGTGTGGGTAAGACCGAGCTGTGCAAGGCACTGGCCGAATTCCTCTTCGACACCGAAGAGGCGATGATCCGCATCGACATGTCCGAGTTCATGGAGAAACATTCGGTCGCGCGTCTGATCGGCGCACCGCCGGGCTACGTCGGCTACGAGGAGGGCGGCTACCTGACCGAGGCAGTGCGTCGCAAACCCTACTCGGTCGTGTTGATGGACGAGGTGGAGAAGGCTCATCCGGACGTGTTCAACGTGCTGCTGCAGGTGCTCGAGGATGGTCGTCTGACCGATAGCCATGGGCGGACCGTAGACTTCAAGAACACCGTGATCGTCATGACCTCGAACCTGGGCTCGGCGCAGATCCAGGAGCTGGTTGGCGACCCCGATGCGCAGCGCGCTGCGGTGATGGATGCGGTGGCGCACCACTTCCGTCCGGAGTTCATCAACCGTATCGACGAGGTGGTTGTGTTCGATCCGCTCGGCCGCGAGCAGATCGCCGGTATCGCGGAGATCCAACTGGGCCGGCTGCGCAAGCGCCTGGCCGAGCGCGAACTGAGCCTGGAGCTGAGCCAGGAGGCGATGGACAAGCTGATCGCCGTCGGCTACGACCCGGTTTACGGTGCGCGGCCGCTCAAGCGCGCGATCCAGCGCTGGATCGAGAACCCGCTGGCGCAGCAGATCCTCGCGGGTCAGTTCGCCCCGGGCAGCAGCGTCAAGGCTCGGGTGGAGGGCGAGCAGATCGTCTTCGATTGAGGCCCAGGGCAATCCGCATGGCATGACGAATACCATGCGGTCGTCCGATCAACGGGTCGCGGCCGCGCGCCGGACGCAAACTGTTGTCGCTAATCGCATTTTTAGGGTTGACAGCAGGGTTTGGAACCGTAAAATGGCGCGCCTCTGAGGCGGGAACGTAACGCCAAGGAGCTGGAATGCTAGTTGTTCCGCGATAGCTCAGTCGGTAGAGCAAATGACTGTTAATCATTGGGTCCCTGGTTCGAGTCCAGGTCGCGGAGCCAAATTCCAATCGGGGTATAGCGCAGTCCGGTAGCGCGCCTGCTTTGGGAGCAGGATGTCGGGAGTTCGAATCCCCCTACCCCGACCATTTTTGGGTCGTTAGCTCAGTTGGTAGAGCAGTTGGCTTTTAACCAATTGGTCGTAGGTTCGAATCCTACACGACCCACCATACAGGCTTGCTCGGCAAGCATGAAAAGCTGGATGTCCATACGGGCATCCAGCTTTTTTATTGCCTGCCGTTTAGTGCTTGCCAGATGGCGCACCGCTCGGGTGCGCCATCAATGCGTCAATGGAGTTTCAGGCGTGGTTCGGTACTACGGCTGAGCTTGTCGCCCAGCATCATCAGCAGCGTGCGCGGCATGCCGTACAGTGCGATCTGGTGCATGCGGTACAGCGAGATATAGAACATCCTCGCCAGCCAGCCCTCGAGCATGACGTTGCCCGTCAAATTGCCCATCAGATTGCCCACGGCCGAGAAGGTCGAGAGCGATATCAGCGAGCCGTAATCCTTGTAGCGGTAGGTCGGCAGGGGTTTGCCTTCCAGTCGGTTGCGGATCGACCGGGCCAGCATTGACGCCTGCTGGTGGGCTGCCTGGGCGCGAGGCGGCACGTTGCGGTCGCTGTCCGGCTGCGGGCAGGCGGCGCAGTCGCCGAAGGCGAATATGTTCTCGTCGCGGGTGCTCTGCAGGGTGGGGTGGACGACCAGTTGATTGATCCGGTTGGTCTCCAGCCCATCGATTTCATGCAGGAAGGCGGGTGCCTTGATGCCGGCCGCCCAGACCTTGAGGCTGGCCGGCACGAATTCACCCTGCTTGGTGTGCAGGCCGTCGGCGGTGACTTCGCTGACCGCTGCGCCGGTCAGCACCTTCACACCCAGGTCGAGCAGTGTCTGGTGTACCGGTTGGCTGATGCGCTCGGGCAGTGCCGGCAAAACCTTCGGGCCGGCCTCGATGAGCGTGATCTTCACATCTTCCGGCTTGATTCCATCGAGGCCATAGGCGGCCAGTTCCTTGGCTGCATGTAGCAGTTCGGCGGCCAGTTCGACACCAGTGGCGCCAGCGCCGACGATGGCCATGCTGATGCCGCTCGGCCCGGTTTCACCGGCATGTGCCTTCATGTAACGGCTCAGCAGCTGGCGATGGAAGCGTTCGGCCTGCTCGCGGGTATCCAGGAAAATGCAGTGCTCGGCGGCCCCGGGGGTTCCGAAATCGTTGGTCGTGCTGCCGACCGCTATCACCAGGGTGTCGTAATTCAACGCACGCGAGGGCACGAGCTCCACGCCGAACTCGTCGCGTGTGGCTTCCAGGCGGATGCACTTGTTCGCACGGTCCAGGCCGGCCATGCGGCCCATCTGGAACTCGAAGTGATTCCACTTGGCTTGCGCCACATAGTTGAGCTCGTCGGCTGACGAGTTCAGCGAGCCGGCTGCCACTTCATGCAGAAGCGGCTTCCAGATGTGGGTGAGATTCGCGTCGACCAAGGTGACCCTGGCTTTGCCGCGCCTGCCCAGGGTTCTACCCAGGCGGGTAGCAAGCTCCAGGCCGCCAGCGCCGCCGCCGACGATTACGATTCGATGTGACATGGGAATGACTCATAGCTGCAAGAGAAACGGCGGCGCGACGGGGCGAGCGAGGCTCAAAGCACCAGGCGGCTCAGGAGGCGGCTCAGAAGCCCGAGGCCGACTACCACCGCCAGCACGACGAGCAGCAGGATCCAGGGGCGAAACGGCTGGCGTTCGACCTGATGCTGCGGGGCGCGGAGGTATTCATCGACGCGCTGCTGGTCTTCGGGGTTCAGGCGGCTGGGCATAGGCACCTCGAGTAGAATGCAGGCATTCTAGCTGCGCGGGGTCAAAAGCCAAGCGCGAAGTGCGGCGCTTTGCCGCGCAGGGGAAGGAGCATGCCGGCAGGCATGCTCGGCGCGGATCAGGTGTTCTTCAGCTTTCGCAGGTTGCCGATCACTGATTCCAGGGCGCGGTCGAACAGCAGGGTATCGTTGAGCAGGCGAATGGCGCCGCGCTGGAACTCGCTGGCCAGGCCCATGCGGGTCTTCTCCAGAACCTTCATGCCGGTGCGGTTGACGAAGATGTACTTGCCGGTGGGCTTGATCACCGCGGCCAGCTTGCAGCGCAGCTTGTGCTCTTCATCCTCCTGGAATTCCACCCAGCTGCCGACTCGCAGATTGTCCACCTGGATCAGCGCTTCGTCGTTTTCCGGCAGGCTGATTTCCGGCTCGGGCTCGCGGCTCTCGCCGGGTGCCAGCAGCACGATCTCGTCCACCACCTCGACCATGGTCGGCGCAGCTTCGACCGCTGCAGCGGCGATCGACTCGCCTGACGCGTCAGCGGCCGGTCCGGATGCGCCTGGAGTGGCTTGCGGTTGCTGAATGCGTTGCAGGGTCTGTACGTGGAGTGCTTCGAGCTGGGTGAAGAAGTCGCCGGTGGAGAAGGGGTCGAACGCGGCGCTGACCAGCCCCTCACGCAATGCCTTGAGCAGGCTCGGGACCAGCTCCAGCAGACGCGCGCGGGATTCGTCGTCCTCGTGGGGAGTCACGCTCCACACAAGGTCATCCATGGTGTCCAGGGCTGCCTGCCATTCCTCGGACTGGGTGCCGTGCTTCAGGCAGGTGAGCAGCAAAACCTTGCTCCAGGCCTCCTGCAGCAGGCGCACCACCACTTCCGGCAGGGTCTTGCCCAGCAGGCGCTGGTTCAGCGCGTGCTCGACTTCCTGGCGAGCGATTTCAGCCTTGGCGCGACCCTCTTCGGCGTCACGGGTGCGCTGCTCGAGCAGTTCGCTGCGGCGTCGCTCGTCACCGATGAAGGCGAGGAAATCGGCCAGAAGCTCGGAGAAGATCGCCGGATCATCGACGAAGTCGTTGAGCAGGCGGGCCACAATCTGCTCGATCTTCTGATAGAGGCTGTCGCGTTGCGCCTCGTCCTGATCGCCCCAGCCCATCGCTGCCGACGCGATTTCGTTCAGCAGGCGGCGCGCGGGGTGACTGCCGCGGCTGAAGAAGGTCTTGTCGATCACCGCGACCTTGAGCAACGGGATCTGCAGGCGCCCGATCAGGGCCTTGAGAGAATCCGGCAGGGTACGGTCGTCGAGAATGAACTCGAACAGCATGGAGACGAGGTTGATGACGTCATCATCGATCTCGCCGACCACCCGCGATTTTCCGGTCTTGGCACTTACCCGGCTCAGCAGGCTGCCGAGCTGCTCTTGCAGATCGAAATCGTCGACCGTCTGTGGCGCGCGGGTCTGCATGTGCGACAGCAGGCGGAGCAGGTCTCCGCTGGAGATCGGGATGGCGTCGCTGGGCACGTTGCGGGCAGGCAGAACACTGCTGCCGCGCAGGTCGGACAGCAAGTTGTGCAAGGCGCTGAAAGCGGCTTCCTGTAGCCCCTCGTCGACATGGACCGGCTGGCTATGCGGCGCTGGCGAGGTGTGGCTGGCAGCCGGCCCGCCCGGACGCTGCTGTCGGCGCGGCGGCGCAGACTGGAGTTCGGGCAGGATGCCGGCAGCCACCAGGGTTTGATTGGCTTCGGCATATAGCTGGTCGATATCGCCAAGAACATGCTTCTCGAACAGCTTGAAGATGATCAGCTTGACCTTGATCTGCACGCCTAGGCTGCTGCTGGCTTCGATGAAATAGTCACAGAGCGCATGAGGGCCGAGGGGGTTGCTCTTGTCGTCGAGCTTCTTGCTGATCAGCGCGTTCATGCGCGTGGTCAGGTGGCCCAGCGGCTGGGCGGCACGACTCATGACCTTGGCGACCATGGTGTCGACGGCTACGGATTCTTCCAGCTCGTCGTTCTGCACCAGGGAAAGGCTGTCGAAGGAGACGGCATCCAGCGCGGGCGGCTTGCCGATTTCATACTGGTTGAGCTTGGCGAATGCTTCGAACAGCTGCTGCAGGAAGCCGCGTTCGATGTTGCGGCGCTTCATGCGCAGGTCGCGCATGGCCTCGAAAAAAGCGTTCTGTTCGGCGTTGCTGGTCGCGCGATCGGCGATCTCGAAGAGCGAGTCATCGGCGTTGTCGAACAGCGATTGCAGCGCCTGACGCAGTTGCTGGGCGGCCTTGTCGCGCACGCTGATGAGCGCCACCGGAAGGCGGCCTGCCGGTGAAGACGGCTTGTGCTCAGGGGCAACCTTGTTCAAGTGCACCACTTTCGCATCGGTTCGCATCGAGACTCTCCTGCGGTCGCCTGCTTTGCGGCGGTCACAACGCTTGAATTCGGCAGCGTCTTATATAGGTAACCAAGTCGGCAGGGCAAGGCGGAAGGTACCGGGCGAGCCCGCAATCTTGTGCGGGTTTCTTCTGTCGAACCGGATCCAGACGCAGCATAGCCGAGCGCTTTGATTTTACAACGACGCCTCGTCAGCAAGTATCGTCAGTTAGGTGGCGTCAATATTCTTGGAGGGGATTATAAGCATTGTGCTCCCCTGCCAAGGTCAGTTTTTCATTGGACATGATCTGGCTCACAGATGCTCGCAGGTTTTCCGCCAGGAGGTAGAAAAAGACGGTCGAGCGATCCGTAGGCTGTCGGCAGCTTGACGCTGCCGCGGTCGGTGCGAGCCTTTATACTCCGCGCAAACTCGAGGAGCCCGACATGCCGAATCTCAGCCTTGCCGATCTATCCGCAGAAATTGATGCCAATGCACGCCGCGCCTTAGCCGAAGATGTCGGCAGCGGAGATATCACCGCGCAGCTGATCCCTGCCGAGCGGTTGGCGCATGCCACGGTCATCACGCGCGAGGCGGCGGTGATCAGTGGAACCGCATGGGTCGACGCGGTGTTCCGGCAGGTGGACTCTCGGGTCGCAGTCCACTGGCAGGTCGCCGACGGGGACCGGGTGGAAGCGGACAAGGTGCTGTTCCACCTGGAAGGGCCTGCTCGGGCGTTGCTGACCGGCGAGCGCAGCGCGCTGAATTTCCTGCAGATGCTGTCGGGGGTGGCCACTCGTTGCCGACACTACGCCGACATGGTCGAGGGCACGGGCGTGCGCCTGCTGGACACTCGCAAGACCATTCCAGGCCTGCGCCTGGCACAGAAGTACGCCGTGACCTGCGGGGGCTGCCATAACCACCGGATCGGCCTCTATGACGCTTTTCTGATCAAGGAGAACCACATCGCCGCCTGTGGCGGGATCGCCGAGGCGGTGGCGGCTGCGCATCGCATCGCGCCGGGCAAGCCGGTGGAAATCGAGGTGGAGAGCCTCGACGAGCTCGAGCAGGCGCTGGGGGCAGGGGCGGATATCGTCATGCTCGACGAATTGACGCTCGACGACATGCGCACGGCCGTGGCGATCACGGCGGGCCGGGCCAAGCTCGAAGCATCAGGTGGAATCAGCGACGACACGCTACGCAGCGTTGCGCAAACCGGCGTGGATTACATTTCGATCGGGGCGCTGACCAAGCATGTACAGGCAGTGGACCTGTCGATGCGCTTGCGTCAGTAGGAGAGGGGCGCCTGGCGCAGTGGCTGCGCCAGGCGATGGATCAGTGACGGCTCTTCAGGCCGAAGTTTTCGTGCAGGGTGCCGGGGGTATCGTCGCCTTTGGGAGCGTAGTCCTTGGGCGGTTCGGTGAAGGCCGGCGAGGAGAGCCGCTCGCGCGAGCCATGGTTTTCCTCGTGCAGGGCGGCCATCAGGCGCTGGCGGGTCTGCTCGTCGAGCGCCAGGCGGCTGGCACCATCGGACAGGTGTTCCTGGATGTCCTGGTAGTTCTGGGTGAGCTTGCGCAGCAGGCTGGCAGTGGTGTTGAAGTGGGTGACCACTTCGCTCTGATAGGTGTCGAAGCGTTCTTGCAGGTCGTCGACCTGACGCTGTGTGCGGTTGGGTGCGCTGCTGCGCGCCACCAGATAACCGATGGCGATGCCGGCGATCAGGCCGACGATCGGGAGCAACCAGGTCGCGAGGGTCTGTTCCACGAGTCCTTCCTCTATATAAACGGCTGTGCTTACGTTAACGTCTCGTACCTGCTCTGTATACCGCAACGCGAGGCGGCGGTTATCGGCAGCTAGTTAGCAAGACGAGTCGACTCGTCCCAAGGTCACGGAGTTCCTGTTTTGTTGAAACGCGAAGAGCCCCTCTCTATCGATGGCCCCTGCGGGGTGCTGGAAGCGCTGTATTTCGATCAGCCGCAGGCCCGCGGCCTGGCGCTGATCTGCCATCCGAACCCGGTCAAGGGCGGCACCATGCTGAACAAGGTGGTCTCGACTCTGCAGCGCACCGCGCGGGATGCCGGCTATAGCACGCTGCGCTTCAATTACCGGGGTGTCGGCGGCAGTGCCGGCGCGCATGACATGGTCGAGGGTGAGGTGGATGACGCCGAGGCCGCGCTGCGCTGGCTGCGCCAGCAGAACCTCGAGCTGCCGCTGACGCTGCTGGGGTTCTCCTTCGGTGGGTTCGTTGCCGGCAATCTGGCCGGCCGATTGAACGCCGAGGGCGTGACGGTGCAGCGGTTGATGATGGTGGCTCCGGCGGTGTCGCGTCTTGCGGCGCTGTCGTTGGCTGAAGATTGTCAGCTGACGATCATCCAGCCGGAGCAGGACGAGGTGATCGATGCCGAGTCCGTGTATGCCTTTTCTGCGCAGCTGCAGCACCCCCACGAGCTGCTGAAAGTGGCAGAATGCGGCCACTTTTTTCACGGCAAGCTGGTGGAGCTGAAGGAACTGGTCGTCCCGCGGCTTTGATGCTGCGTGCCAATCCCCTCCGTCGCGCTGCAACGATTCGAGAATGACTGCATGACTACCCGCATCCTGACCGGTATCACCACTACCGGTACGCCGCATCTGGGCAACTACGCCGGAGCGATCCGCCCGGCCATCCTCGCCAGCCGCGACGCGGCCGCCGATTCGTTCTACTTCCTCGCGGACTACCATGCGCTGATCAAGTGCGACGATCCGCTACGCATCCAGCGCTCGCGTCTGGAAATCGCCGCGACCTGGCTGGCCTGCGGCCTCGATGCCGAGCGCGTGACCTTCTACCGCCAGTCGGATGTGCCTGAGATTCCCGAACTGACCTGGCTGCTGACCTGCGTCACCGCCAAGGGCCTGCTCAACCGCGCCCATGCCTACAAGGCCTCGGTGGACAAGAATGTCGAGAATGGCGAAGACCCGGACGCCGGCGTAACCATGGGCCTGTACAGCTATCCGGTGCTGATGGCGGCGGACATCCTGATGTTCAACGCGCACAAGGTGCCGGTGGGGCGTGACCAGATCCAGCATGTGGAAATGGCCCGTGACATTGCCCAGCGCTTCAATCATCTGTTCGGCAACGGCCGCGAGTTCTTCACCCTGCCCGAAGCGGTGATCGAGGAGAGCGTCGCCACGCTGCCCGGGCTCGATGGGCGCAAGATGTCCAAGAGTTACGACAACACCATCCCGCTGTTTGGCAGTGCCAAGGAGCTGAAGGCAGCGATCGCACGCATCGTCACCGACTCGCGCCTGCCGGGCGAACCGAAGGATCCGGACAACTCCCACCTGTTCACGCTGTACCAGGCCTTTGCCACCGCGCAGCAGCAGGCTGACTTCCGCCAGGAGCTGCTCGATGGCCTGGCCTGGGGCGATGCCAAGCAACGTCTGTTCGAGCTGCTCGACAACGAACTGGGCCAGGCGCGCGAGCTGTATCACCAGCTCATCGCCAAGCCGGCCGAGCTGGAAGACATTCTGCAGGCGGGAGCGGCCAAGGCACGCCGGATTGCCACACCATTCCTCGGCGAGTTGCGCGAGGCGGTGGGGCTGCGCAACTTCAGCAGCGAAGTGAAAAGCGCGGCGCCGACCAAGAAGAAGTCCAGCAAGACCGCTCGTTTTGCCAGCTTCCGCGAGGCCGATGGCGCCTTCCGCTTCCGCTTCTTCGCCGCCGACGGCGAGGAACTGCTGCTGTCCCGTCCGCTGAGCAATCCGAAGGCCATCGGCAGCCTGACCCAGCGCCTGATCGCCGGCGGCCCGGATGCCTTGGAACTTCGCGAGGACGAAGGTGATCAATTCACCCTGTGGCTGGACGACGAATGCATCGCCGACAGCCCGCACTACGAGAGCGCCGAAGCGCTCGACGCCGCCATGTTGCGGGTGCGCGAGGCGCTGGCCACGCTTGTCGAGTAACGCTGCTGGCAGGCCGGGCGCGGCCGATGGGTGCGCTCGGCGACGCGGTGATTTCCAAGTACGGGTGTCCCAGGAGGGCTGACGCTTGAACGACCTGAGTAAATTGCCAACCACCGAGGGCGCCGCTAAAGTGGCGGCCCCGTTTCACTACCCAGACTCCGCCATGACTCCTCTTGAGCGCTATCAGGCCGACCTGAAACGTCCTGACTTCTTCCACGATGCCGCCCAGGAAAACGCGGTGCGTCACCTGCAGCGTCTGTACGACGACCTGGTCGCCGACGATCGCAGCAAGAGCGGCCTGCTCGGCAAGCTGTTCGGCAAGAAGCAGCAGGGTCCGATCAAGGGCATCTACTTCTGGGGCGGCGTCGGCCGCGGCAAGACCTACCTGGTGGATACCTTCTTCGACGCGCTGCCTTTCGAGCAGAAGATGCGCACGCATTTCCACCGCTTCATGAAGCGCGTGCACGAGGAAATGAAAACCCTCAAGGGCGAGAAGAACCCGCTGACCATCATCGGCAAGCGTTTCGCCGACGAAGCCCGGGTCATCTGCTTCGACGAATTCTTCGTCTCCGACATCACCGATGCGATGATTCTCGCCACGCTGCTCGACGAGCTGTTCAAGAACGGCGTGAGCCTGGTGGCGACGTCCAACATCGTGCCGGACGGTCTGTACAAGGACGGTCTGCAGCGTGCGCGCTTCCTGCCGGCGATCGACCTGTTGAAGAAGCACACCGAGATCGTCAATGTCGACAGTGGCATCGACTATCGCCTGCGTGCGCTGGAGCAGGCCGAACTGTTCCACTTCCCCCTCGATGCCGAGGCCGAACAGAGCCTGGAGCGCAGCTTCAAGAGCCTGCTGCCGGAGAACTGCCGGGTCGTTAACAACGACGCACTGATGATCGAGAACCGTGAAATCCGCGCGGTGAAGACCGGCAACGACGTGGCCTGGTTCGAGTTCCGCGAGCTCTGCGACGGGCCGCGCAGCCAGAATGACTACATCGAGCTGGGCAAGATATTCGGTGCCATCCTGCTGGCCAACGTCGAGCAGATGAACGTCACCAAGGACGACATGGCGCGCCGTTTCATCAACCTGGTGGACGAGTTCTACGACCGCAACGTCAAGCTCATCATTTCCGCCGAAGTGGAACTGAAGGACCTCTACACCGGAGGCCGTCTGGAGTTCGAATTCCAGCGGACCCTGAGCCGGCTGCTGGAGATGCAGTCCCACGAGTACCTGGCGCGTCCGCACAAGCCCTGACCGTGAGCCGGTCGCGAAGACCTGTTCTTCGCGGCCGGGGTCGCCCGCACGATTACTGCGCTGATTTCGGAGCGGTCTCCCTGCCAGGCCGCGCGCTGCAATCGGCAGCCCGCTTCAGCACGCATGGCTTTTCCGTGTTTGCCCTAGGATGCCGGCCGATACTTCTGCCGATAGTGGTTCGGCGATAGCTCCGTGTGCTGGCGGAACAGGCGGGCAAAGAAGCTGGCATCGTCGTAGCCCACTTCGTAGCTGATCGTCTTGATGCTCTTGCCGGTAGTGGCGAGCAGGCTCTTGGCCGTCTCGATGCGCAGGCGTTGCAGATAGTGCAGCGGCTTGTCGCCGGTGGCGGCCTGAAAGCGCCGCATGAAGTTGCGGATGCTCATGCCGTGCTGGCGAGCGACGTCCTCGAAGCGGAATTTCTCTGCATAGTTGGCCTCAAGCCATTCCTGGATCTGCAGGATGCGGGTATCCAGATGCAGCTTCTGCCCGCCGAAGCCCAGTCGGCCCGGGCTGTAACTGCGCTGCAGCTCGAACAGCACATCGCGAGCCATGCCCTGAGCGACATGGGCGCCGCAGAAACGCTCGATCAGGTACATGTACAGGTCGCAGGCCGAGGTCGTGCCGCCGGCGCAGTAGAGGTTGTCGCTGTCGGTGAGGTGCTTGTCGGCGCTGAACTGCACCCCGGGAAAGCGCTCGGCGAACTCCCCGGCGAAGCGCCAGTGGGTGGTCGCCTCGCGGCCTTCCAGCAACCCGGCCTGGGCCATCCAGAAAGCTCCGGTGGCTTCGCCGCAGATGACGCTGCCGGCGGCATGGCGTTCTCGCAGCCAGCGGGCGACTTGCGGGTAGCGCGCGCAGAGCGCGTCGAAATCGCCCCAGAACGCCGGCAGGATCAGCATGTCGGCATTGTCCAGCGCGCCATCCACGGCAATGCTGGTTCCGCTGAAGGTGCTCACCGCACCGCCGTCCGGGCTGACCAGGCGGGTTTCGAATGCCGGTTTGAGGTCAAGGCCGAGCTGGCGGCCGTAGCGCAGGCTAGCCATATGGAAAAAGTCCTTGGCCTGCATGAGCGTCGAGGCGAAAACCCCTTCGGTGGCCAATATGCTGACGCGCTGGATCGAGGCGAGATGGGTCATACGATTCTAATTATTGTGGGATTTCAGGGTAAATCAGCCGTGCGGCGGCTGGAGCGTCCTATTTTTCCAGGGCAAAGTCCAGTACGAACTCAGCGCGTCGCGTTGAACGGCGTGGGCGGTGCGGCGTCGAATCGCTGATGCAGAGGAGCGAAACATGAGCCAGATCAGTCACTACCCCGCTGCCCCGTTCGGCGACTGGGATGGCAGTCCTGCCGCGGCACGAGCGATGCAGCTGACGCTGGCCGCGCAGGTGCGGCTGCAGGACGATTTCCCAGCGCTGCGCCTGATCGCCGGGGTGGATGTCGGCTTCGAGGACGGCGGCACCGTCACCCGGGCGGCAGCGGTGCTGCTGGATGCCGATACCCTGGAACTGGTGGGCAGCAGCCTGGCGCGAATCCCCACCAACATGCCGTACGTGCCCGGCCTGTTATCGTTTCGCGAGCTGCCGGCCGTGCTGCAGGCGCTGGCGGAACTGCCGGCAGTTCCCGACCTGATCTTCTCCGACGGCCACGGCATCGCCCACCCGCGGCGCCTGGGCATCGCTGCGCATCTGGGGGTGGTGACCGGCCTGCCCACCATTGGCGTGGCGAAGAAGCTGCTCACCGGCGAGCATGACGAGCTGGACCTGCAGCGCGGTGCCCGGGTGGCGCTGCGCGACAAGAAGACCGGCGACGTGATCGGCTGTGTGCTGCGTAGCAAGGACAAGGTTCGGCCGTTGATCATCTCGCCGGGCAACCGGGTCAGCCTCGCCACGGCGCCGGAGCTGGTCATGCGCTACGTGACCCGCTACCGCCTGCCGGAACCGACGCGCCTGGCCGACCGGCTCGCCTCGCGGCGCGAGGAGAAGGCAGCCAGTCGGCGGCTGGCCGCGCTCAGGTAAGAGCGGGACACATCAGGCCATACTGGCGCCGGACGCTGCGCTTGCAGCGGGTGTCATGCAGGCGCTAGCCTGCTCGCCTGCCTTCAGCATGGGCCTTCCCACGATGCACCTGGATTCCGCCACCGGCTGGTGCCATGGCGTGCGCCACTGCCCCTCGCCGAACTTCAATCAGCGCCCGGCCGGCGAGATTTCCTTGCTGGTGATCCACAACATCAGCCTGCCGCCAGGCCAGTTCGGTACCGGCAGGGTTCAGCAGTTCTTTCAGAACTGTCTGCAGTGCGACGAGCATCCTTTCTTCGAAGAGATCGCCGGGCTGCAGGTCTCCGCACATTTTCTCATCGAGCGTGATGGCGCCATCACTCAGTTCGTCTCCTGTCTGGATCGGGCCTGGCATGCCGGTGTGTCCTGCTTCGACGGCCGCGAGGGCTGCAACGACTTTTCCATCGGTATCGAGCTGGAAGGCACCGACCACGAGCCGTTCAGCGAGGCGCAGTACCAGGCGCTGATCGAGCTTTGCCGGCTGCTGCAGTGTGCATATCCGGCGATCACGCCCGAGCGTGTATGCGGCCACAGCGACATCGCGCCGGGACGCAAGACCGATCCGGGGCCGGCCTTCGACTGGCTGCGCCTGCGGGCGGCCTCCATTACCTGCTGACGAAAGGAAGGGACGATGAGTTTTCTGGTGATCCTGCTCGTGCTGCTGGTGGACAAGTTCTCCGACTGGCGACCACGCCTGCAGCACGACGGCCCCTGGCTGACCAGGCTGCGTCAGGCCGAAGCCAATCCGCGCCTGCGGGATGCGCCCTGGCTGACGCTGCTGCTGTTGGTCGTGTTGCCGGTGGTGGTGCTCGGTCTGCTGCTGGAGGTCCTGGAGCCGCTGGCCTATGGCTGGCTGGCCCTGCCGGTGCACTTGCTGGTACTGCTCTACAGCCTCGGGCGCGGTCACGCCAAGGCCGAGCTCGGCGCCTTCCGTGATGCCTGGCGGCGCGGCGACGAAGAAGCCGCAGCACTGGCTGCCGAGCGTGATGCCGGCCTGCGCGAGAATGACCCGGCCAGCCTGATGCACGCGGTGCAGACGCGACTGTTGTGGAAGAGCTACGAAGGCTTCTTCGCCGTGATCTTCTGGTATCTGCTGCTCGGACCGATGGCGGCTCTGGCTTATCGGCTGCTGGCGTTGTGCGTCGAGCACGCCCAGCACGACGAGCTGCGCGAACGCGCCGAGCAGTTGCGACATGCGTTCGACTGGCTGCCGGTGCGTCTGCTGCTGGGGAGCTTCGCCCTGGTCGGCAATTTCGTCGCGGTCAACCGCGCGCTACTGCACGAACTGCTGAGCTGGGACGTGTCGGCTCGGCGCCTGCTGGCCGATGCCGGGCCCCTTGCCGCCGACCTGCCCGCTGCGATCGACGGCGAAGCCGGCATCGCTCGCCTCGACGGCCTGGCGGCGTTGCTGGTACGCACCCGCGTGCTGTGGTACGCGGTGATCGCGGTGCTGACGCTGCTGGCCTAGTTTGCGTAAACCTGGCCCGCACAGCGGGCACAGGCCCCTCGCTTGGCGTTCACTGACGCATTTCTGAATACGCCGCCATACGGCCGCTGTATGGCGCAAACCGGCTCGCAACGCTGCAGAGCTCAGGCTAGACGCTTCGCAGCTCGGGCGACCGCTGGTCGTTGGTGAGCCATCAGTTAGCCATTACCTTAAGTTACAAATTCCGCTACCGATATCCCGTATAACCCGGGCAGATGCCACTCTCTGACGAGCCCTGCTGCGCGCTGCAATTGCGTGCAAGCCCATACCAATAAGATTTGGGAGACGTCGTGTGAATAGCCTGTTGTATCCCGCGATCGCGTTCATGAACCGCCTGAGCTTCGGCATGAAGTTCAGTCTGGTCAGCGTCCTGTTCTTCGTTCCCATGCTGCTGAGCAATTACTACCTGGTGCGCGAGTCGTACCGGGCCTTCGTCGGCACGCGAACGGAGCTGCAGAGTCTGGAACTGCTCGGTTCAACCCTGCAGGTACGGCGCAGCATGGAGGACTGGAAGGACCTGGTGCGCATCGAGTCGATCATCGGCCAGACCGGCAACGTCGAGGCTCTGGGCACCCGCCTGAGCCGCATCGAGGCCGAGCTGTCGGCGCAATTGCAGGCCCTTGCCCCAGTCAGCGATGCGCCCGAGCAGGTGGCGGAATTCAATGCCCGGCGCGACGAGCTGGTGGCCGGCCTGCGGGCGGCTCAGGCCGAGCAGTCGCTGCAGTCCAAGGCGGCGATGGCCGAGACGCTGCTGGGTCAATCGCAGGTGATGATCAAACTCGTGGCCGGGCAATCCGGGCTCAGCCAGGACCTCGAGCGCGAGGTTCGCCTGCTGGCCGAACTGCTGACGTCCGTCACGCCGGCCATCAGCGCCTCGCTCGGCCAGGGACGCGCGGTAGGCTCCTACACCTTTGGCCAGGGTTACCTGAACTCCGATGCCAGCAACACGCTGGACAACCTCGTGCTGGAGCTGGAGAAGCTGCAGGTGCAGTACGCCGCGCAGTTGCAGGACGCGCTGGCGGCCAGCGAGGCCGCGCGGCGGCGTCTGGATGCGCTGGCGAGCGCCAGCCGCGAGTCGCTGCAGGTGAGCAGCGACATCCTGCAGGACGAGGTGATCATGGCCGATGCGCTGGATCGTCCCTGGGAACAGTTCTACGAGCGAATCAGCGCGCAGATGGCCAAGACCTACGAGCTGAACGATGGCGTCCTCGACTTTCTTGCCGTGGAACTCGGCGAGCGGCTTGAGCAGAAGCGCCTGCTGATGACCCTGCTGCTTTCCGCGCTGGCCGTGGTGCTCTGCCTGGTGGCCTATCTCTATGCGGGGTTCTACGCCTCGACGCGGGCATCGCTGCGTAGCCTGGGGGAAATCATGGGCAAGGTTGCCGATGGCGATCTGACCGTGCGTTTCCAGGTCCGCAGCCGCGACGAGCTGGGCGAGCTGGGCCAGGTGTTCAACACCACCGTGGCGCAGGTTCGCGAACTGATCGAGCGGGTCGGCCAGACCGTCGCCGAGGTGGAGCGCCAGGCCGGACGGGTGGAGAGCGTTTCCGGCGAAAGCAACCAGACGGTGTCCGAGCAACGCGGCCAGATCGAGCAGGTGGCCACTGCCATGAACGAGATGTCGGCCACCGCCCAGGCGGTTGCCACCAGCGCCGAAGCCGCGGTGGGCAGCGCTCAGAGCGTCAACGAAGAAACCGTCAACGGCCGTGCCCTGGTGGTCGCGCAGGTGGGCGGGATTCAGCGCCTGGCCAGCGAGATCGAGCAGTCGGTCACCGTGATCAACCAGCTCGCCGGTGACAGCCAGGCGATCAGCCAGGTGCTGGACGTGATCAAGACCATCGCCGAACAGACCAACCTGCTGGCCCTCAACGCGGCCATCGAGGCGGCCCGCGCCGGCGAGCAGGGACGCGGTTTCGCGGTCGTGGCCGACGAGGTGCGCGGACTGGCACAGCGCACGCAGAAATCCACGGCGGAAATCGAGCAGATGATCGCGCGCCTGCAGAACGGCGTCGGCGCGGCGGTCAAGACCATGCATGCCAGCCATGCGCTGGCCGAAGACACCGTCGGCCAGTCGGCGCAGGTGGAGCAGGCGCTGGAGCACATTCTCGATGCGGTCGGCCTGATCGTCGATCAGAACCAGCAGATCGCCGCAGCCGCGGAGCAGCAGACGGCGGTGGCTCACGATATCGATCGCAACATCGTCGCCATCAACGAGGCCGGCCAGCGCACCGCCGAGGGCGCCAGCCACACCGAGCAGGCGAGTCGGGAGCTGACCCAGCTGGTCGGCCACCTGCAGCAGCTGATCGCCGCCTTCCGCGTCTGACGTGGCGGCTCAGCGCCAGCCGAACAGTTCGCAGCTGTTGCGATAGCTGGCCGCCGCCAGCGCGTGCGCATCGATGCCTTTGAGGTCGGCCAGGCGTCGGCAGATTTCCGGCAGCAGCTCGGGGCTGTTGCGTTCGCCGGCATGGCCGGCGGGTGGAATGTCCGGCGCGTCGGTTTCCAGCACGATGGCCTCCAACGGCAGTTGCCGCAGTACTCGATGCATCCGCTGCGCCTGTGGCCAGGTGCCGGCGCCGCCGAGACCGAGCCTGAATCCGAGGCGCAGATACTCGCGCGCTTCCTCCCAGCTGCCGCTGAAGGCGTGGATGACGCCGCTACGCTCGAGCTTGTAACGCTTGAGCGTGGCGATCATCGGCGCATGGGCGCGGCGCACGTGCAGCAGCACCGGCAGGGAGAAATCGGCCGCCAGCGCCAGCTGCGCCTCGAGCAACCGTTGCTGGCGCTCGATGTCCGGGTTGTCGATGTAGTAATCCAGGCCGATCTCGCCGACGGCGCAGAGCTTAGGCTCGCCGCGCAGACGCTCCAGCCAGTCGCGCAGCTGCTGCACGTGGGCGTCCTGGTGCTCCTCGAGAAACACCGGATGCAGGCCCAGCGCCGCATGCACCGACGGTTCGTCACAGGCCAGCTGCCAGACCCGCTGCCAGTTGGCGGCATGCACCCCGAGCACCACGATGCGTTCGACACCGGCGTTCCGGGCGCGGGCGATCACCTGCGCCCGGTCATCGTCGAACATCTCGAAGTCGAGGTGGGTATGAGTGTCGATCAGCTGCACGAGAGCTCCATGCGGTCTGCGAGGGCGGGTGGGCAATGCTACCGGGACTTCAGCGGCTTTCCTCTTCGATCTGGATATCGCTGACGCCCAGTTCGCTCAAGCGGCTGGCTTCGCTGGGGTGCACCGGGTTCTCCCAGGGTGCGTCGACCGCGGCACGCGGCTCGCGGACATGATGCAGCAGGATCTCCAGCTCGGCCTGTTCGAGACCGGGCATCTCGAACGAGCTGATCAGCAGCGAAGCGGGCTCGCCATTGATGCGGTAGTGGATGCGGTAACGCTTCAGTTCGGTCATGACGGCTTCCTGCGGTGGGCGGCACTGCAATATCCGACCGCTGAAATCCGCTCAGGCTCCCGACTCGCCTTGCCCTTCCCGATCGAGCAGCCTGGCCTTGCGCGCCAGGCCCCAGCGGTAGCCGGTCAGCGCGTTCTGGCTGCCGACCACGCGGTGGCAGGGTACCAGCAGGCCGATCGGGTTGCTGGCGCAGGCACGCGCCACCGCCCGCGCGTGGCTGCCGAGGGTCGCCGCCAGCTCGCCGTAGCGGCGTGTCTCGCCGGCGGGAATCTGCTGCAGCGCCTGCCAGACGCGCTGCTGAAAGGCTGTGCCGCGCAGGTCGAGAGGCAGCTGGGTGGCGCGCTGCGGTTCTTCCAGCTGGCTGACGATCGCCTGCAGCCAGTCGCCCAGCCCGGCCTGATCGCGGCGCAGGTCGGCGGCGGCGAAGCGCGAGCGCAGCTCCTGCTCCAGCGCGCCTTCGTCATCGCCGAACAGCAGGGCACAGATGCCCTTGTCGCTGGCGGCAAGCAGCAGCAGGCCGAGCGGACAGGGCGCCAGGGCATTGCGCAGGGTTTCGCCGGCGCCCTTGCGACGCCGTTGTGCCGGGGTCAGCGCCCGTGCCTCGGCATAGGGCGCACGGGTGCCGGAGTAACCGACGGCAAGGGCGGCATCCAGTACCGAACCGGCCTCGGGCAGTTGGGCATCGAGGCGTTCACGCCGGCGCGCGGTTGCCCAGGCATGGGGCGTCAGACCGGTGCGCGCCTTGAAGGCGCGGGCCAGATGCGTCGGCGACAGGCCGATACGTGCAGCCAGCTGGGGCAGTGTCATGGGCCCGGTGGCTTCGTCGAGCAGGCGACAGGCGGCGACGACCAGCGCGTCCAGCTGCTCGCTCGGGCTTGGCCCCATTGGCGAGCAGCGTCGGCAGGGACGAAAGCCAGCGGCGCGGGCCGCTTCGCCATCGGCAAAAAAGGCCACCCGCTCGCGGGCGGGGCGGCGGGCCGGGCAGCTGGGCCGGCAGAAGATGCCGGTCGAGCGCACGGCGAAGACGAAACGCCCATCGAAGGCGGCATCGCGCTCGCACAGCGCCTGCCAGCAACGGTCTTCATCGAGCATGACGGTGCTCCAGGGAATGATGGCTCGATTGTCGGCGCTGAACGTGCTGTGCGCCAATCCAAAGCGCGCTTTCAAACTCGATGGCAGGCATGGAAGCCGGTTTGTGATTGCCGTAACCTGCAACACCGCCCCTGACCGAAGGACCTGCAAGCCGCTGATGAAAACGCCTAAACGACTCGAACCGCTGATCGAGGATGGCCTGATCGACGAGGTGCTGCGGCCGCTGATGAGCGGCAAGGAAGCAGCGGTGTATGTGGTGCGCTGCGGCGACGAGCTGCGTTGCGCCAAGGTCTACAAGGAAGCCAACAAGCGCAGTTTCCGCCAGGCCGTGAAATACCAGGAGGGGCGCAAGGTGCGCAGCAGTCGCGACGCGCGCGCCATGGCCAAGGGCTCCAAGCACGGGCGCAAGGAGAAGGAAGAGAACTGGCAGAACGCCGAGGTGGCGGCCCTGTTCCGCCTGGCTGACGCCGGCGTGCGGGTGCCCAAGCCCTACGACTTTCTCGATGGTGTCCTGCTGATGGAAATGATCGCCGGCGAGGATGGCGATGCCGCACCGCGCCTCAATGATGTCGACCTGCATCCGGACGATGCCCGCGAATTCCACGCCTTCATGATCCATGAAGTGGTGAAGATGCTCTGCGCCGGGCTGGTGCACGGCGACCTGTCGGAGTTCAACGTGCTGCTCGACGAGCACGGCCCGGTCATCATCGACCTGCCGCAGGCCGTGGACGCGGCGGGCAACAACCATGCATTCGAGATGCTTGAGCGGGATGTCGGCAACATGTCGGCCTATTTCGGACGCTTCGCCCCGGAGCTCAGGTTCACCCGCTATGCCAAGGAGATGTGGGCGCTCTATCAGCAGGGCAAGCTGACCCCGGAGACCGAGCTGACCGGCGAGTTCGCCGAGCCGGAGGATGCGGCGGATATCGATGCGGTGATGCGGGAGATCAAGGCGACGCTGGCCGAACAGGCGCGGCGGGAGGCCATGCGGGGCGCAGAAGACGGCGAGCCGGACGAGGCGCCCGAGCCGCCCTGGATGAAGGGGTGATGATTTTGGCTACTCGGCCCGCCCGCTGCCGAGTAGCCCATGCGCCAGCCGGCTTGCATTGTCACCAACCGACCCCTCAGGGCGCTGACTGATCCTCAGAGACCGCCGCACCATCCGCGGCGTTCCAGCCACCACCCAGCGCCACGTACAACGCCACCTGCGCGGTTGCCAGTGCGGCGCGACCTTCCAGTGCCCGCTGGCGCGCCTGCAGTGCGCCGCGCTGAGCGTCCAGCACCTCGCTCAGGTTCGCCTCGCCCAACTCGTAGCTGCGCTGCGCCAGCCGGTGCGCGCGCTCGCGGTGCTCGCGGGTGCGGCTGAGGGCGGCGTGCCGACGTTGCTGGCCGGCAATGCGTGTCAGGCCGCGTTCGACCTCCTCCAGCGCCCGGGCCAGGGCCTGCTCGAAGGCGATGTAGGCGCCCTCGCCCTCGGCATCGGCCAGTTCGATGGCGGCGCCACGGTTTGCATAGTCCAGCAGCGGCAGACCGAAGGTGGCGCCGACCCGGGCGAAGTTCGAAGCGCTGGAAACGGCGTCGCCCAGGGCGAAGCCCGAGCGACCCACGGCGGCCTGCACCGCCAGTTTCGGGAACAGGTCGCGGCGGGCGGCCAGTGCCTGCAACTCGGCGGCATCCAGCCGCGCCGCTTCGGCGATCAAGTCCGGGCGACGGCGCAACAGGTCGATGGGCTGACCGGCGGCGATTCGCGATTCGGCCAGCGGCACCGCCGCACTGGCGGCGAGGTGGACGGCGGTACTGCCCGGCGGCTCGGCGAGCAGGGTATCCAGTGCCAGCTGCGCTTCGGCCAGGTGGATATCCAGCTCGTCCAGATCGGCCTCCAGCGATGCGCGTTCGGCGGATGTGGCCTCGACGTCCAGCCGGGTCACCTCGCCGGCGTGAAACAGCAGCCCGGCGATGCGCTCCAGTTCGCGGGCCACCTCGATGCCTTCCACCAGCAGGGCGCGCTGCCCTTGCAGCGCGCGCAGTTGCAGATAGCCCTGCGCGGTGTTGGCAGCCACAGCCAGGCGTGCGGCCACCGTCTGCGCCTCGGCCGAGCGCAGTTGCTGGGCGGCGCTGTCGCGCCGGGCGCGGGTGGCGCCGAACAGGTCCAGTTCCCAGGTCGCCTGCAGCGCCAGTTCCCAGCTGTCGAAGGCGATCGGGTCGTCGTCCGGGATGAACTCGGCCAGCGGGCTGCCGGGTTCGGCGTCCTGGTCGTTCTCTATCCACTGGCGGCTGGCCGAGCCCGGCAAATCGAAGCTCGGCAGCAGGCCGGCGCGCGACTGGCGCAGCTGCGCGCGGGCGCTGTCGACCCGCGCCATGGCCAGGCGCACATCGTGGTTCTGCTGCATGGCGCGGCTGACCAGTGCGGTGAGCTGTGGGTCATCGAACTGGCGCCACCAGGCGGCCAGCGTTTCGGCATCCGCCGCTTGCGCGCCGGCGGCACTGAACCAGCCTTCCGGCATTTGCGGATCGGCATACTGCGGTGCGCTGGAGCAGGCGCTCAGGGCCAGGGCGAGCAGCAGCGGAGCGGCCAGGGCCTTGGCAGTCATGCGGTTTCCTCCGGTCGCACTTTCATGAACAGCAGGTACAGACATGGCACCGCAAGTAGGGTCAGCAGCGTGGCGAAGCCCAGGCCGCCCATGATGGTCACCGCCATGTTGGCGAAGAACGGGTCGAACAGCAGCGGCACCATGCCCAGCACCGTGGTGCCAGCAGCCATCATTACCGGGCGCAGGCGTGACGCCGAGGCCTCGATGATGGCGGTCAGGCGTGGCACTTCGTCATCGATCTGCCGGTCGATCTCGTCCACCAGCACCACGGCGTTCTTGATCAGCATGCCGGTCAGGCTGAGCAGGCCGAGCAGCGCCATGAAGCCGAAGGCCTGGCCGGTGAGCAACAGGCCGAAACTGACGCCGCAGATCGCCATGGGTACCACCAGCCAGATCATCAGCGGCTGGCGCACCTTGGCGAACAGCAGCACGGTGACCAGCACCATCGCCAGGTAGGGCACCGCCAGCGTACTGGCCAACGCCTGCTGGGCATCGGATGACTGTTCGTAGTCGCCGCCCCATTTCAGGCTGTAGTTGACCGGCAGTTCGATGCCCTCGATCAGCGGACGAATGCGCTCGTGCGCCTCGTTGGTGTTCTCGCCATCCCGCGGCTCGGCGCGAATGGAGATGGTGCGCTCGCGGTCGTAGCGCACGATGATGCTGTCCTCGCTGGTCGGCTCGATGCCGTCGGCGACCTGCGCCAGCGGCACGTAGCCGTTGCCCGCTGGGCTCCAGATCAGCCGCTGCAGCAGGTTGTCACTGCCGATGCGGTCGTCGGGCGCGGCGCGCAGCAGCACTGGGATCAGTTCGTCGCGCTCGCGCAGCAGACTGACCCGCTGGCCCTCGCTGCCGGCTGCGAGCGCGCGGGCCACGGCCTGGCGGGTCAGACCGGCGTCTGCAAGACGATCCAGTGCCAGTTGCGGGCGCAGCACCAGCACCGGCTGGCGCCAGTCGTCGCGCACGTTGAATACCTTGCCCTCATCCTGTAACCGCTTGCGACCCTCGGCAGATATTCTCCGTAGCACGTCGATATCCGGGCCGCTGATGCGCGCCTCCAGCTTGGCCTCGGCATTGGGACCGAACATGAACTGAGCGGCCGTGACGTCAGCCGATGGGTAGCGCTGCGGCAACTCCTGGTTGATCTGCCGCACCAGGTCGTCAATCAAATCCGCATCCTCGGTGCGCACGAGAAAGTGCATCAGCGATGAATTCGGCTGCTCCGGCATGTAAGTGAGCATGAAGCGCGAGGCCCCGGCGCCGATGAAGCTGGACACGCCGCTGACACCCTCCATCTCCGCCAGGTACTCCTCGACGTCAGTCGCGGTGCGCGCGGTATCGCGGATATGCGTGCCCTGGGGCAGGAACAGGTTGACGTAGAACAACGGCGTACTTGACGGCGGAAAGAAGCTCTGCGGCAGGCGGGTGAAGATCACGGCACTGACCACCGTCAGCACCAGCAGCACGCCGATGGTCAGCCAGGGCCGATGCAGCACGCCACCGGCCAGGCGCCGATAACGGTTGTACCAAGGGCCGTTGTAGGCCGCATCGGGGTCCTCGTCGGTGCCGGCATTGCGCAGCAGGTAATGGCCGAACAGCGGTACCAGCAGCAGGGCCAGCAACCAGCTGAGCAGCAGCGACACGGCAATGACAAAGAACAGCGAGAAAAGGAATTCGCCGGTGGTGTCCTGGGACAGGCCGATCCCGGCGAAGGCGAGAATGCCGATGATGGTCGCCCCAAGCAGCGGCCATTGCGTTTGCTGCAGCGTTTGCTGCGAGGCTTCGAGAATGCTCTTGCCCTGGCGCTGGCGCACCAGCATGCCATCGCAGACCACCACCGCGTTATCCACCAGCATGCCCATGGCGATGATCAGCGCGCCGAGGGAAATCCGTTCCAGCTCGATGCCCACCAGCCACATCACCAGCAGTGTGCCAAGCACGGTGAGGAACAGCACCGCCCCGATGATGAAGCCGGCGCGCATGCCCATGGCGATGCACAGCACGCCGACCACGATGGCCACCGAGAGGAACACGTTGAGCGCGAAACTGTTCACCGACTCGTCGACGATCTGGTGCTGTTCATACAGCGGATGCAGATCGGCGCCCAGCGGCATACGGTGCTCGTTGGCCTGCAGGACAGCTTCGACGCTATGCCCGACCTCGACGATATTCGCCCCGGATACCCCGCTGATGCCGAGCGTCAGCGCCTGCTGGCCGTTGTGACGAATGATCTGTTGTGGCCGCTCGGCGTATTCTCGCGATAGCTTGGCGATGGCGCCCAGTTCGACCCGTTGTGGCCCTTGGCCGACCGGCAGTGCACGCAACTCGTCGAGAGAATCGAAGGCACCGCTCGGGCGCAGCCGCACGAAGAAGTCGCCGGCATTGACGCCACCGGCATCCACCGCGGCGTCGGTATCGGCCAGGGCCGCGGCGATCTCGTCCGGGGCGACGCCCAGTGCGGCCAGCTGCGCCTGATCGACCTCCACCAGAATGCGCTCTTCCTGTACCCCGGCGATCTCCACTTTGCCGACGCCATCTGCAGTGAGGAGGGCGCGGCGCAGGTCCTTGGCCGTTTCGTGCAGCTCCTTGAGGGTCAGCCCGTCGCCGGTCAGCGCGTAGAAAATGCCGTATACGTCACCGAAATCGTCATTCACCATCGGCGGCTCGATGCCCGGCGGCAGGTCGCCGAGGGCATCGTCGATCTTGTTGCGCAGCTCGTCCCAGATCTGCGGCAGCGCATCGCCGTCGTAGCGGTCCTGCATTTCCACGCGAATCTCGGCGATGCCCGGCATTGAGCGCGAGCGGATCTCCTTGATCTGCGACATCTGCTGGATGGCGCTTTCCAGCGGCTCGGTTACCTGCTGCTCGACCTCCAACGCCGTGGCGCCGGGGTATTGCACATTGACGATGGCCTGCTTGATGGTGAATTCCGGGTCTTCCAGGCGGCCGATCTCGAAGAAGGCGAGGATGCCGCCGAGCAGGCAGATCAGTACCAGAATCCAGATGTTGACCGGTCGGGTGATGGCGTAACGGGCAAAATCCATCGGCTCAGTTCCGCTCCCGCGCTTCGATCGGCTGGTCTTCGTGCAACTTGCTGCCACCTGCTACCACGATTGGCATCTGCGCCTGCAGTGCGTCGCCGCGAATCAGCGCCTGATCGCCATCGACTTGGTGCAGCTGAACCGGATGGCGCCGGGCGCGGCCATCGTCGGCCTGCCAGACGAAGTGTTTGCCGTCGCTGTCGGTCTGCAATGCCGACAGCGGCAGACGGAAGCCGTCATCGTCGGTCTGTGGCCGGGCGGGGCGCTCCAGACTGACGCGCATGGCCATACCGGGCAGCAGGTTGAAATCCTCCGGCGGTTCGCCCTGCAGCACCAGCCGGTAGGTGCGCGCGCCTTCACGCGGCTGGGTGCTGTGTTCCTTGTAGCGCAGCGGCAGGCGCAGGTCGGCGATCACCAGCTCGGCCTCGGCCTTGAGCTCGGGCCCGAGCGGAATGCTCAGTGCTGCGCTTTCCGGCAGATCGACGCTGACCTCGATATGGCGGTTGTCCTGCATCTCGAATACCGGCGTGCCGACCGCGACCACCATGTCCGGTTCGGCGAGCCGTCGAGCCACGACGCCATCGAATGGCGCCGTCAGGGTGCTGTGATCGATATTGCGCTGGGCGCTGTCGCGGGCCACGCGGGCGGCCACCGTGTTGGCCTCCAGCGCCTCGATGGCGGCGGGGGCGAGGATGCCTTCGGCGAGCAGGGTGCGCTTGCGCGCCAGGTCTGCTTCGAGCTGGCGCAGGCGCGCTTCGGCCTCACGCATCTGCAGGCGATAGTCGGTGCGGTCCAGCTGTGCGAGGGCTTGCCCGCGACGAACACGAGTGCCTTCGTCGATCAGGATGCGCTCGATGCGGCCAGCCACCTCGAAGGACAACTGGGTGGTGGTCACACTGCGCACTACGCCGGAAAAGCGCAGCGCCTCGGCCTTCGGCTCGGCCGGCTGCAAGGGCTCGACCAAGGCCACGCGTGGTGGCTCGGGCGCCGGCTCGGCCTCCGAGGAACAACCGCCGAGCAGCGGCAGCGCACAGACGATGATCGTCAACCAGGCCTTGGACACTGGGAAAGCTGGCGTTGACGTCATCGGGGCTCCTGTCTGATTGGCGGTTATAGCGGTGTGGCACGCGCTAGGACTGACAATAGAGTCCAGTGCCAGCGCAGGAGTTCGACAGCAATGTGTTGCGAACGGCGTGACTGAACAGTCGATTTCTGCCAGAGCTCTGCCACACTTGAGGTTGCACGGCTGCGGCTCTGGAGCGCTTGACCGCCGTGGACGCAGCGGGGATGCTTGCCCGCTGTTCAAGGCGCATCAGTCATGGGGAATACGCAATGCAAGGCCAGGCACCGGTAATCGACTATCTGAAGGAGCTGTTGCGCGGGGAGTTGGCGGCGCGCGATCAGTATTTCCTGCACTCGCGGATGTACGCCGATTGGGGCTTTACCA
Source organism: Stutzerimonas stutzeri (assembly GCF_000219605.1). Classification (NCBI taxonomy): domain Bacteria; kingdom Pseudomonadati; phylum Pseudomonadota; class Gammaproteobacteria; order Pseudomonadales; family Pseudomonadaceae; genus Stutzerimonas; species Stutzerimonas stutzeri. The sequence continues at coordinate 3,852,644 of NC_015740.1, read as the reverse complement.
AGCTCTACGAACGCATCAATCACGAAATGGAGGAGGAGACCCAGCATGCTGATGCACTGTTGCAGCGCATCCTCTTTCTCGAAGGCACCCCGGACATGACACCGGAGCCGATCCATCCCGGCCATACTGTGCCGGACATGCTGCGTAGCGATCTGGCGCTGGAGTACAAGGTGCGTGCCGCGCTGGCTCAGGGTATCGCCCTGGCCGAACAGCATGGCGACTACCCGACTCGCGACATCCTCGCCCTGCAATTGCAGGACACCGAAGAAGATCACGCCTACTGGCTCGAGCAGCAGCTTGGCCTGATCGACCGCATCGGCCTGCAGAACTACCTGCAATCCCAGGCCAGCTGAAGCGGTTTTGCACCACGGGCAGGACGCTGCCCGTGGTGTGTTGCTAGGCCCTAAGAGGCCCTAATCAGAGCCTGAAGCGGCTTACCATCATCTGCAGCTGGCCGCCGAGGCGGGCGAGCTCGGTGCTCGATGCAGCGGTTTCCTCGCTGGCGGCAGCGGTCTGTTCCGACACATCACGCACATTCACCACACTGCGGCTGATTTCCTCGGCCACCGCGCTTTGCTCTTCGGCCGCCGCGGCGATCTGCTGGTTCATCGCCTGAATGTTCGAAACGGTACGGGTGATGTTGCCGAGCGACGCACCGGCGCGGCGCGCCAGCTCGACACCACTGTCGGTCAGGTCGCGGCTGGTGTGCATGATCGAGGCGACCTGCTGCGTGCCGTTCTGCAGCGCGGCGACCAGCCCTTCGATTTCCTCGGTGGACTTCTGCGTGCGTTGCGCCAGGCCGCGCACTTCGTCTGCGACTACGGCAAAGCCGCGGCCGGCTTCGCCAGCGCGAGCAGCCTCGATGGCAGCGTTGAGTGCCAGCAAGTTGGTCTGCTCGGCAACGGCGCGAATCACGTTCATCACGCTGCCGATCTTGTCACTTTCGCCTTGCAGCGCGGTCATCGCCTCGGTGGAACGCACCACGGCGGTGGCCATGCGCTCGATCTGCGTCACCACCTCGGTCACAACGCGATCACCTTCACGGGCTTCGCTGTCCGCCTCGGTGGCGGCCAGAGCAGCCTGTTCGGCGTTGCGTGCCACTTCCTGAACGGTCGCCGACATTTCGTGCATGGCGGTGGCGACCTGGTCGGTCTCTTCCTTCTGACTATTCACGCCGGCGCTGGTTTGTTTGGTGACGGCGGACAGCTCTTCGGCAGCTGCGCTGATCTGGCTGACGCCATCGCGAATGCCACCAATCAACTCACGCAAGGTCGAGCCCATTTGCTGAATGCCGCGCTGCAGCACGCCCAGTTCGTCGCGACGATGAACCTGCGCGGTGGCGCTGAGATCACCGGAAGCAATGCGCTCAACATCGGCCATGGTGGCACGAAGCGGTAGCACGATCTGGCGGGTGATCAGCCAGGCGGCCAGCGCTCCGAGTACCAGTGCCAGCAGGGTGCTGACGATCAGGCGCGTGCGGGCGGCGGCGCTCTCCACATCGAGCTGATCGAGCTGGAACTGATAGAGCGAGTCGCTGATACGGACGATCTCCTTCTGCTGGTCGGTCATTTCCTGGCGCGCCTTGGCGATCACCTGGGTGGCTGTCTCCAGCGACTCGATGGCGCCGCGGTACTCGCCGAGCACCGAGCGGATCTGCTGCACCGCGGCGCCGCTGTCATCGTCGAGGGCGCCAGCGTGTCGGCCCAGAGTGGCCTGCGCGGCGTCAAGCTGGGTGTAGATCGCTTTGGCGGCATCGTTGCCGGGTGCTGCCATATAGACGCGCAGCAGGTACTGCGCACGCTGCACGTCTTCCTTGATCAGGCTGATCGCCAGGAGCTGCGCGAAGCGATCTTCATCGTATTCCGGCAGCTGAATCACATGATTGGAGACGCTGGCAGTCAGCTCGCTCAGACGGGTAGCGGCGCCGTCGATGACTTGCCGTGAACCGTTGGCCTGGTTGTAGGCCTTGCGCATATCGTTCAGCGAGTTCTGGTACTGCGCGTTGTAGCCGGCCTGCTCCTTGAGCTGGGCGACGTTGATCGGGTTCTTGAACGTATTGAGCAGCTTGGTCTGCTGCGCCAGGTAGATGCCCAGGTTCTTGTCCAGACGTTCGGTGGACTCGTTGTCGCCATTGGCCAACATGAACTGCAGGCGGGCGATACGCAGGTCGGTCAGGGTCTTGTTCAACAGGGAGATTTCGGTCATCCACCCGCTGCGTTGGATGACGCTGCCAAGGCTGCCCCAGCCGTTCCACGCGAGGATGATGGTCAGGACCAGCACGGCGCCGAAGCCGAGTGCGAGTTTCCTGCTGACTCCTATGTTTGCAAACCAGTTGTTCATTCAGATACCACTTGCGAGAGACGATCAGATGGCTGCGACAGACCGTCGATAGCTGAGGTATGCCGTGTTTTCGGCACGAGAGGTTAAGACTTGAGGTTGCCCTAAATATGGCGCCATAAATTCGACAAATGGTTGTCGAGGCATCTGCGACGCTTGCAGGCATAGCGCAAGTCACGAGAAACCCGACGCGAACTCTCACGTTCAGTTTTTCCATCGAGGCTTGGCTTGCCTGCCAGGTGATAAGCGGCGACGGAACGGCTGCCACCGGGGCAGGCGATTTGGACCCGTGGAGACAGCGCATACGGGGTAGACCAATGGCCGGGAGGCAAGGCGGCGATGATGCTGGATTTAAGCGGCGTATGAACTGGTTGCGGTTATGCCACGCCGCCTGCTTGCGAGGGGCGCGGACTCTATTAGGGGGCGAAGCATGGCAATCATCGTCTGCCCCGTGCTTGGCGCCGCGACGTTCCGACTATTTGTCGCTGCCTTTTGGACAGCAGCCGGATTCCAGGTCCCTGAGGATCGGGCAGTCCGGCCGGTCGTTACCCTGGCAGGTATCGACCAGCTCTTGCAAAGAGTCGCGCAGGCCTACTAGCTCCTCGATCTTTTTGTTAAGCGCGTCGATATGAGCGCCGGCCAGAGCTTTGACGTCGGCGCTTGCGCGCTGGCGGTCCTGCCAGAGGGCGAGCAGTTTGCTCACTTCGTCCAACGAGAAGCCCATGTCTCGCGACCGTTTGATAAAGGCCAGGCGGTGCAGGTCTTCTTCGCCATAGAGGCGATAGCCGTTGGCACTGCGCCCGGCAGGGGCGATCAGGTCGATGGACTCGTAGTAGCGAATCATCTTCGCCGAAAGACCGCTTTTCGTTGCTGCTTGGCCAATGTTCATACGCACTCCAGGCATGTCGATGATGGCTGGCTGAGCGCCCCGGGTTTTGCAGGCGCTCGAATCGAGGGCTAGGCCATCAATCTTCTGGTTTCCAGCGCTTAAGCAGCAGGGCGTTGCTCACCACGCTGACGCTCGACAAGGCCATCGCCGCGCCAGCCACCACCGGGCTGAGAAAGCCGAAGGCGGCGAGCGGAATGCCCACCAGGTTGTAGATAAAGGCCCAGAACAGGTTCTGCTGGATCTTGCGGTAGGTGCGTCGGCTGATCTCCAGCGCCGCCGGTACCAGGCGTGGGTCGCCACGCATCAGGGTAATGCCGGCCGCATGCATGGCTACGTCGGTACCACCGCCCATGGCGATGCCGACATCCGCCGCAGCCAGAGCCGGCGCATCGTTTATGCCGTCGCCGACCATCGCCACCACGGCGCCGCCCTTTTTCAGCTCTGCCACGGTGGCGGCCTTGTCCGCCGGCAGCACTTCGGCATGCACGTCATCGATGTGCAGTGCTTCTGCCACCACCCGCGCGCTGCCTCGGTTGTCGCCGGTGATCAAGTGGCTGCGGATATGCCGCGCCGCGAGCCCGGCAATTGCCGCTGCGGCGCCGTCCTTGAGGCTGTCACCGAACGCGAACAGGCCGAGGATGCGCGGCTCGGGCGTCTGTTCCACCAGCCAGGACAGGGTGCGGCCCTCGGCTTCCCAGCGCTGGGCGGTTTCCAGCAGCTCGCCCGGCTGCAGGCCGTACTCTTCGAGCATGCGCCGGTTGCCCAGCGCCAGCTGCTGACCATCCAGCGTTCCGGCGATGCCGCGGCCGCTCAGGGCCTGGCTCTTCTGCACATCGGGAACCGTGACGCCGTCGGCTTCGCAGCGCTCCAGCACGGCGCGCGCCAGCGGATGCTCGCTGCCACGCTGCAGGGCGCCGGCCAGACGCAGGATCCGCGCTTCGTCGCCGTCCACGGCATGCAGGTGGATGATCTGCGGCTTGCCCGAGGTGAGCGTGCCGGTCTTGTCGAAGGCCACGGCCGTGACCGCATGGGCTACTTCCAGCGCCTCGGCGTCCTTGATCAGGATGCCGTGGCGCGCCGCCACGCCGGTGCCGGCCATGATCGCCGCCGGTGTGGCAAGGCCGAGGGCGCACGGGCAGGCGATCACCAGCACCGCCACCGCATTGATCAGCGCGACCTCGGCCGGCGCGCCAGTGAGCAGCCAGCCGATCAGGGTGAACACGGCGATCACCAGCACCGCCGGGACGAACACCTGGCTGACCCTGTCCACCAGCTTCTGGATCGGTGCCTTGGCCGCCTGGGCGTCTTCCACCAGGCGGATGATCCGCGCCAGCACGGTCTCGCCACCGAGCGCGGTGGTGCGTACCAGCAGGCGACCCTCGCCGTTGATCGCGCCACCGGTGATGCGGTCGCCCGGCGCCTTGTTCACCGGCAGGCTCTCGCCGCTGATCAGCGCTTCGTCGGCCTGGCTTTCGCCTTCGAGCACTTCGCCGTCCACCGGGAAACGCTCGCCGGGCTTGACCAGCACCAGGTCGTCCAGGCGTAGCACGGCGATGGCGACGTCTTCCTCGCGGCCGTCAGTCACCCGTGTTGCGCGGTCCGGCCGCAAGGCTTCCAGTGCCCGGATCGCCGCGCTGGTCTGGCGCTTGGCGCGGCTTTCCAGGTACTTGCCCAGCAGCACCAGGGCGATGACCACCGCCGAGGCCTCGAAATACAGGTGCGGCATCTGCCCGGCTGGTGCTGCCCACCATTGATAGAGGCTCAGGCCGTAACCGGCGCTGGTGCCGATGGCGACCAGCAGGTCCATGTTGCCGGCACCAGCGCGCACGGCCTTCCAGCCGGCGACGTAGAAGCGCGCACCGAGGACGAACTGCACCGGCGTGGCGAGCAGGAACTGGATCCATGCCGGCAGCATCCAGTGCTGCCCGAACAGCTCGCCGAACATCGGCAGCACCAACGGTGCGGCCAGCAGCAGGCCGGCGATCACCGCCCAGCGTTCGCGCTGCAGGCGCCGCTCGGCATCCTCTTCCGGGCGCTGCCGGCTGCCGGCGCTTGCCTTGTAGCCCGCGGCCTCGACCGCCTGGATCAGCGCAGCCGGGTCCGGCGTGCCGATCACTTCGACATGCGCGCGCTCGCTGGCCAGGTTCACCGCGGCGCTGCGTACACCGGGCACCTTGAGCAGCGCCCGCTCGACCCGGCCGACGCAGCTGGCGCAGGTCATGCCTTCGATGTTCAGCTCGATGCTCTGCAGCGGCACGCCGTAGCCGGCTTTTTCCACGGCGGTGATCAGTGCCGCCATGCCCAGGTCATCGCCTTCGACGCGCACCTGTTCATTGGCCAGATTGACATTGGCCGCGGCGACGCCGGGTACCTTGAGCAGGGCCCGCTCGACGCGGCCGGCGCAGCTGGCGCAGGTCATACCGCTGACCGGCAGCGTATGGGTGGCGCTGGACATGGTAGAGACTCCTCGGGATTGCGATGGCCGCAGGATCGACCTTAACCCTATGGCAAGGTCAACACCATGATCTGCGACAGCAGGGGCCTTGACCTTGCCCGGGTGGCAAGGTCGAGAATCGGCGCAATCACCAGCCGAGGAGAGCGACGATGCAAGTATTCAACGTGAGCGGAATGACCTGCAGCCACTGCGAGCGTGCGGTAACCCAGGCCATTCAGGCGCTGGACCCACAGGCTCAGGTGCAGGTGGACCTGGCGGCCGGAACCGTGCAGGTGCAGAGCAGTGCCAGCGAGCAGGCGATCCGTGAGGCGATCAGTGAAGAGGGTTATCAGGTGAGCTGATAGCTCAACCGGCGAGCTGGTCGGGGTCATCCGGCCAGTCGCGGACCAGGCCGCGGAATAACGGGTCGATCAATGCCTTGGTATCGACCTCCGGTGCGAACAATTCGGTGTCGCGCGTCCAGTCGGTGAACAACCCGACCACCATGGCATGCAGCGAGAGTGCAGCAAGGCGCGGCGTTACGCCGGGACGTAAGCACGCCGAGGCATTGCGCAGCAGGTTCTCGCACAGGTCGATGAACTGATTGATGAAGGCGTGGTGGCGCTCTTCGGCTTCGCGCAGCTCATCGGTGAACTCGCACTTGTGCAGCAGGATGGTGAAGATCCGGCGCTTCTGCTCGTTGCTTGCCAGCGCGCTGATGGCCTCGACCGTCAGGTTGCGCAGGGCGATCAGTGCCAGCAGCGGTTGTTGCTGGTTGCAACTGCACAGGCGCTCGGTCATCTGCTCAGGCGGCAGACGAATCTGATTGAGCATTTCGTGGAACAGATGTGCCTTGTTCTGGAAGTGCCAATACACCGCCCCTCGCGTCACACCGGCGTCACGGGCGATCTGGTCGAGACTGGTGTGGGCCACCCCCTTGTCCAGAAACAGCCGCTCGGCAGAGGCGAGGATGGCAATACGGGTTTTCTCGGCTTCTTCTTTGGTTCGGCGCATGGGCAGGTTCAGGCAGATAACGGCTGCTTCGGGCGTCCAGCAGCGATGGATGAGGGCCAGTGTAACGGTGCATCTCGTCGTGATGCATGTTTACAAACGGCGGTGTATGTAACAGCATCTTGCATGTCGGTGTAAATGCCCGCGTATGGTCGATGTCCAATGGACGCTCTCGGCCACGTCTCTTTTTCAGCTTGTGAGCCTCTGATGTCTCTGCGGATTCTCCTCATACTGGGTGCGCTCAGCGCGTTCGGCCCCCTGGCGATCGACATGTACCTGCCGGCCTTTCCCTTGCTGGCGGAGTCGTTCGGCACCAGCGTCGATCACGTGCAGCTTTCTCTGGCGGCCTATTTCATCGGCTTGGCCATCGGCCAGCTGGTTTACGGGCCGCTGGCCGATCGTTACGGGCGACGCGGCCCGCTACTGATCGGCGTGGTGCTGTTCACCCTGGCGTCACTGGCCAGCGCCTTTGCGCCGTCCATGGACTGGCTGATCGGCGTCCGCTTCGTCCAGGCGCTTGGTGGCTGTGCGGGCATGGTGGTGGCGCGGGCCGTGGTGCGCGACCTGTGCGATCCGATGACCAGCGCCAAGGTGTTTTCGCAGCTGATGCTGGTGATGGGGCTGGCGCCGATCCTCGCGCCGGTGGCGGGCGGGGCCTTGCTGGCCTCGTTCGGCTGGCCTTCGATCTTCATCCTGCTGACGTTGTTCAGCGCGATGTGCCTGGTGGCGGTCACGCTCTGGCTACCGGAAACCTATCCGGCCGGGCTGCCGCGCCAGCCGATGTCCGGCGCGCTAGGGCAGTACCTGCGCCTGTTCCGCGATCACTTTTTTATCGGCCACGTACTGACCGGCGCGCTGTGCATGGCCGGCATGTTCGCCTACATCACCGGTTCGCCGTTCGTTTTCATCGAGCTGTACGGCATCAAGCCGGAGCATTTCGGCTGGCTGTTCGGCGTCAATGCGGCGGGTTTCATCCTGATGGCGCAGGTCAACGTGCGGCTGGTGCGCTGGCGCGGGCCGGAGTTCTGGGTGCGGCGCTGGGTGTGGTTCTTCTTCGGCAGTGCGCTGGCGTTGTTGGCAGTGGCGGCCGCACAGCCGGAATCGCTCTGGCCGTTGCTGATTCCGCTGTTCTGCTGCGTGTCCTGCCTCGGTTGCCTGCTGCCGAACGCCACGGCCTGCGCCATGGCCGACCAGCGCGCCAATGCCGGCAGCGCCTCGGCCTTGCTCGGCAGCATGCAGTTCACCATTGCCGCCATCGCCGCTTCCGCGGTGGGGGCTTTGCACAACGGCACCGCAGTGCCCTTGGCCGCGATCATCAGCCTGTGCGGCCTGCTGGCAACGATCGTCGCCTACACCACGGCGCGCGCCAGTACGGAATGACTGTCAGGCGCTGAGTGGCAGGGGATGCGGCGCCTGCAGGCGACGGTGCAGGGTTGCGACGAAGGCGCGTGCCTCGGCTTCGCTGCGAAAGGTGACTTTCTGCCGGTCGAGGCACACCTGCCAGGCGCTGTCGGGTGACGGCGTCAGCGGGCGGACGAGAATGTTCATGGCGATCTCCTCGTGAAGTAGACGCGGCACAGTCTAGGCGCTGCCATGACCCGCGGGGCGAGCCATGGTGTCGCATGTGGATAGCGCCGCGACGGACGGGCTCAGTAGGCCAGCCGTGCGTCCAGACTGTTCTGCGCCAGGCGGCGAGCCTGCTCCTCGGTCATGCCCAGGCTTTCGTGCAGCGCGACGAAGTTCTCCGTCACATAGCCGCCGAAGTAGGCCGGATCATCGGAATTCACCGTGACCTTCACGCCCTGCTCTAGCAGCTGGAGGATGTTGTGCTGGCGCATGTCGTCGAACACCTTGAGCTTGGTGTTGGACAGCGGGCAGACGGTCAGCGGAATCTGCTCCTCGATCAGTCGGGCGATCAGCTTCGGGTCTTCGGCAGCACGCACGCCGTGGTCGATGCGGCTGACCTTGAGCAGATCCAGTGCCTGCCAGATGTACTCGGGCGGGCCTTCCTCGCCGGCATGGGCAACGGTGAGGAAGCCTTCGGCACGCGCCTTGTCGAACACGCGCTGGAACTTGCTCGGCGGGTGGCCGACTTCGGAGCTGTCGAGTCCGACGGCGAAGAAGGCGTTGCGATAGGGCAACGCCTGTTCCAGGGTCTTGAAGGCGTCCTCTTCCGGCAGGTGGCGCAGGAAGCTGAGGATCAGCCCGCTGCTGATGCCCAGCAGTTCACGGCCGTCAGCAAGCGCCGCGCTGATGCCGTTGAGCGCGGCCTCGAACGGCACGCCGCGGTCGGTGTGGGTCTGCGGGTCGAAGAAGGGCTCGGTGTGCACGACGTTCTGCTCTTCGCACTTTTGCAGGTAGGCCCAGGTCAGGTCGTAGAAGTCCTGCTCGGTGCGCAGCACGTCGGCGCCGGCGTAGTAGAGATCGAGGAATTCCTGCAGGTTGCCGAAGTTGTAGGCGCTGCGCAGGGCTTCGACGTCGTTCCAGGGCAGGGCGATCTTGTTGCGCTCGGCCAGGCGGAACATCAGTTCAGGCTCCAGAGAGCCCTCCAGGTGCAGGTGGAGTTCGGCCTTGGGCAGGTTGTTGAGCCAGTCGTGCATCGCGAAATTCTCGTCTTGCGGGTGTGCGGGCATTCTATCGGTGGGTTGGAGCAACTGATATGCCAGCTGACCACTTTGTCCCGCCTAGCACCCGTGGATGACAGCCGGATGACCGCTTCATGGCCATTGGCGCGGTTTGGCGATTAATTGACCAGCGGTCTGCAGCCCAGTTCTGACGGGGGCTGGCGAGGTTGTTCCCAATGTTATCCACAGAGTTCTCCACTCAATTCGGGCATAACCTCAAGCTGGCAGAACGCAATTGATGGCAATACGTCATTCGCGGACCGATCAGTCAAAAAACGCAGTAATTCAAGCGCTTAACGCACCTCATTGGGGCGTTTAAAGCACGCTGATCAAAAAATGTGCAGTTTTCTCAAGCGCCCGCGGCAAGCGCTTCGCAGACGGCCATACAATTGTTATCCACAATTACGTCCACAGTATTTGTGGGCAACGACGCGTCTAGTTCATGGCTTCCAGCTGGCTGCGCCCGCGGGTGATATCAGCAAGCAATCTATCCAGCGGCTGCAGCTGAGCGGCGGGAAGGGCAATCTCCAGCGTCGCACCTTCGGCATCGAAATGTTCGGCCTCCAGCAGCGCCTCGAATTCCGCCAGGCGTGCCTTGAACAGCGCCAGCTCGGCGAAGCGACAATGACAGTGGCAGCGCGAGCGCGATACCAGCTCGCTGCGTTCGCCGGCCTGCAGGCACTTCGCCGTGGTGCCGCCATAGGCACGGGCCAGGCCGCCAGTGCCGAGCTTGATGCCGCCGAACCAGCGAATGACTACCACCGCGACCCGGTCGAAATCCTGCCCTTCGATGGCGGTGAGCATCGGCCGACCCGCCGTGCCGCCCGGCTCGCCGTCGTCGCTGAAACGGTACTGATTGCCGATCTTCCAGGCCCAGCAGTTATGCGTAGCGCTGGGATCGCTGACCGCCTGGATAAAGGCCTGGGCCTCTTCGGCGCTCTGCACGGGTGCCGCCTTGGCCAGAAAGCGGCTTTTGCTGATGACTTCCAGCAATTCGCATGGCGCGGACAGGGTGAAGGGCATGGCAGTTACGGCGTCGGTGATGGTTTGCGGGGTGGCCATTGTAGCGGCACCGCTGCGGCTGCGCTGCGTCGTGCTGCATGGCCCGTCCGGCGAACGGATTGAACTTCGATGGATCGTCCAACCTCTACCTAGTAGGGCGCGGTTTGCGCGCATGACCTGGAGAAGGTCCCGCCGTACCGCATTTCGCTGGCACATCAGATGGAGGAAATTCCATGCTCAATTCCACTTACCAGTCGTGCATCCAGGCCTGTTCCAATTGCGCACTGGTCTGCGAGACCTGCGCGGCATCCTGCTTGCGCGAGGACGACGTGAAGATGATGGCGCGCTGCATCGAACTCGACCGTGACTGCGCCGACATGTGTGCGATCGCAGCAGTGCTGATGACCCGCGACAGTGCCTATGCCAAAGCCTTCTGCAAGCTTTGCGCGCAGGTCTGTCGCGATTGCGCCGAGGAGTGTGGCAAGCACAAGCACGACCATTGCCGGGCCTGCGCCGAGGCCTGTCGCAAGTGCGCTGAAGAATGCGAAAAGATGGCAGCCTGATCGGTCGCCGATCCGGAGGGCCGCAGCTGCGGCCCGTTTGCTTCAGCTCAGCCAGTCCAGCGTCAGGATCAGACGGCGCTCAGCCGTTGTCGCCTGCGGCGAGCGATGAATGATCCCGGCGCCTTCGTTACCCAGCCATTTCTCCCCCTTGAACAACGCCACGTCGCCAACCCCGAGCTGCTGGATGGCAGCCGGATCAGTCGGTTCGGCTGTCGGATCGCCCAGGCGCCGACGCGGCATACCGCCCTCATGAAGCCATTCGCTACCTGCGCCGGCGTAGGTGGTGATCAGTCGCAGGGGGACATGATCGACGTGAAAGCGCGGGCACATGGGCTTGTCCAGCATGCGCAGACGCAAGCCAATGCGCCGCGCATCGACCAGGCAGCTGAACGCCCGCACCAGCCAGGCCACGTCGGCGACGAAACCGGCATGGCCGGCAAGGTCCCGATAGGCCGCCGCCAGGGTTGGCAGCTGCAGCTCACCGTCGCCGGCCGGTTCGAGCGCCAACGATTCCGCCAGCGGTTCGCCCAGGGCCAGGAGAGTGTCGGCGAACTCGGCTATGTGCAGCGGCAGCTGGCGCTGCCATACGGCGAGGTTGACGCCATCGTTCAGCGTTTCGCCGAGTATCGCGGGAGAATCGCCCAGCAGCTGGCGTGGCTGTGGGCGAATGATCTGCTGCGCCAGCATCAGGCGACCTGCTCGTGCCAGGGGCCGAACGGGTCCGGCAGGCGCAGCCAGCCGTTGACGCCTACGGCCCACTCGCTGTCGTTCAGCAGGCAGGCGTCGAGTTCGCGGCGCAGCTGGTCGAAGTTGATGTTCTGCCCGATGAAGACCAGCTCCTGGCGGCAGTCGCCGAACTCACCGCGGGACTTGGCCAGGATTGCCGTGCGGCTTTCGCTGTCGCTCGGCCAGGCCGACTCCGGGGTGAAGTGCCACCAGCGCCCGGCGTAGTCGTAGCGCATCAGCCCACCGGCCTGGGACCAGCTGCCTGCTTCCTCTGGCCGGGTGGCCAGCCAGAAGAAGCCTTTGGAGCGCAGCAGGCGGCCGTTGCTCCACTCGCGGTTGAGGAAGTTGTAGAAGCGTTGTGGGTGGAACGGCCGGCGCGCCAGATAGGCGGTGGAGGCGATGCCGTATTCCTCGGTTTCCGGCACATGCTCACCGCGCATTTCCTTGAGCCAGCCCGGCGCCTGGGCGGCGCGTTCGAAGTCGAAACGGCCGGTGTCGAGGATTCGGTCGAGCGGCACCTGGCCCATGCTCATCGGCAGAATCTCGGCATGGGTATTGAGCCGACCGAGAATGGCGGTCAGCTCTTCACGTTCGGCGGCGGAAATCAGGTCGATCTTGCTGATCAGGATGACGTCGGCAAACTCCACCTGTTCGATCAGCAGCTCGGTGACCGAGTGCTCGTCGTCCTCGCCAAGGGTTTCGCCGCGGTTGGCGAGGCTTTCTGCCTCTTGGAAGTCACGCAGGAAATTAACCCCGTCGACCACCGTGACCATGGTATCCAGGCGAGCCAGATCGGCCAGGCTCTGGCCCTGCTCGTCGCGGAAAGTGAAGGTTTCGGCCACCGGCAGCGGTTCGGAAATGCCGGTGGACTCGATCAACAGGTAGTCGAAACGGCCTTCGCGGGCGAGCTTGCCGACTTCCTCAAGCAGGTCTTCGCGCAGGGTGCAGCAGATGCAGCCGTTGCTCATCTCCACCAGCTTTTCTTCGGCACGATTGAGGCTGACGCCGCGCTGCACCTCGTTGCCGTCGATGTTGATCTCGCTCATGTCGTTGACGATCACCGCGACGCGGCGGCCTTCGCGATTCTTCAGGATGTGGTTGAGCAGGGTGCTCTTGCCGGCACCGAGGAAGCCGGACAGGACGGTTACGGGGAGGCGGTTCATGGCGGTCTCTCAGGCGGATCGTTGGTGTTTTTCGCGCTGTTCCTGGCGTTGCTTCGCCTCGATGGACAGCGTCGTGGTGGGGCGCAACAGCAGGCGCTGCAGGCCGATGGGTTCGCCAGTCTCGGCGCACCAGCCGTATTCGCCGCGGGCGATGGCATCCAGCGCATCGTCGATCTTGTCCAGCAGCTTCTTTTCCCGCTCGAGCACGCGCAGCTGCCACTGGCGCTGCTCTTCGGCACTGCCGATGTCGGCTGGATCGCTGCTGGGTTCAACTTCGCGCAAGGCGTCGAATTCCTCGGCGATGCGGCTCTGCAATTCTTGGCGCTGTTGCAGTAGCAAGTCGCGGAAGAAGGCCTGTTGTTCGGCGTTCATGTACGCCTCGGCGGGTTGGGCGAGTAGTTCGGCTTCGGTCATGAGCGGGTGCCCGGCAAGGTTGATTGATTAGTTATAACATAACGTTTATGGTTGATACGAGTGCGTATCGGGTAGTGCCAGGCATTGCGCAACAGATGGGTAGGCTTGGATTGGGTTACGAGGATGTTTGCGATAGCGGTCTTGTCGCCGGCTTGGGGCGAGTTGGCGCGCTCTGGTGGGCTGAAGCCCGCCTTACGAGGGATGCGACGTGGAGCGCGGGCGCAGAAGGCTTCGAGGTTTTGTAGGGTGGGCTTTAGCCCACCGCATTCACCACCGCGGATGCGCCCAAGCCCGCCCGATGGGAGAGCATTCGTTTGCTCAGGTGCTTGAAAGCCCGTGGTAGTTGCGGCCGAAGTACACCAGCGCGTCGCTGCTGTCGCGGCGGTACACGGCGAGCACCTCGCAGTAGAGGATGTCGTGGGTGCCGACGCTGGCGCTGTGGCTGATGCGGCAGTCGAACGACACTGTGGCGCCGTCGAGCAGCGGCGAACCGGTCACGCCGGTGCTCCATTGCGCTGCGGCGAAGCGCTCGGCCATGGGCGTCTTGCCGCCGAACAGGTTGGACAAGTCCCGCTGCGCACCGGCCAGGGTGTTCACGCACAACTGCCCGTTGGCGGTGACGATCGGATGCGCCGATGCGCTGCGGTTCAGGCACACCAGCAGCGTCGGCGGTTCGTCGGTGACGCTGCACACCGCGGTGGCGGTGAAGCCGGCACGGCCACTGGGGCCGTCGGTGGTGATGATATTGACCGCCGCGGCCAGGCGCGCCATGGCGTCGCGATAATCCTGACGAATCACTGAAGCGCTGAATTGACTGGTGGTTTCGCATTGAGCCAGTTGCATGGTCGTTTCTCCATCAGGCAAGAACGCAGGCCCGGTCGAAGGGCAGGCGTGGCAGGCGGTCGCGCAGCTTGCTGGCATCGCCGTAGCCGAGGTTGATTAGCAGGTTGGATTTCCAGCTCGTGCCGGCGAAGAAGGCCGCATCCAGCGCCTTGCCGTCGAAGCCGGACATCGGTCCGCAATCGAGCCCCAAAGCTCGGGCAGCGAGGATCAGATAACCGGCCTGCAGCGAGCTGTTGCGCAGTGCGTTCTCGGTGATCAGTGCCGGCTGCCCGGCGTACCAGCTGCGCGCGTCGGCGAAGGGAAACAGCTCCGGCAGGGTTTCCGGGAAGTCCTCGTCATAGGCGACGATCACCGTCACCGGCGCGGCCAGGGTCTTTTCCAGATTGCCCTTGGACAGGCAGGGCGCGAGCTTCTGCTTGCCCTCGGCGCTGCGCACGAAGACGAAGCGCGCCGGGCAGCTGTTGACCGCGGTCGGACCGAGGCGGACGTGTTCGTAGAGCTGTTCGAGCAGGGCATCCGGTACCGTTTTGTCCAGCCAGGCGCTGTGGGTGCGGGCCTCGCTGAACAGTGTGGCGAGGGCATTCGAGTCGATGGGGGCGTGCATGTTCGGGTCCTCAGGCTGCTGCGACCTGGCCGCATTGCTCGGCAAGATGGTCCAGCAGTATCTGGTTGAAGGGTTCGCTGTCGCTGACGCTGGACGCGTGGCCACCGTAGTTCAGCAGCGCCAGCTGTGCGTTGGGCATGACGTCGGCCAGGTGCTGCGAACGCTGCCAGGGCACCAGCATGTCGTCGCGGTTGGCGATCAGCAGGGTCGGGGTGGTGATGCGCGGCAGCTCGGCCTCGATATCGAAGGCCAGCAGCGCCTCGATGCGCCGCACCAGATTCATCGTCGGTGGAAAATGCGCCAGTGCATGGGCATCGTCGCGTGCCAGTCGCTCGCTGTTGGCCGCGATCCAGTCGGCCGGGTAGAGGAACAGCGACTGCGCCTGTATATAGGCTGCCGGGCCGCTGTCGTGCAGCAGTTTCAGGCGCACCGCGAAACAGCGCGCGCTGTGCGGGTTGGGGCTGTCCCAGGCATTGATCGGCACCAGGCTCTGCAACAGCTGCGGCCGCAGCAGGGCGATCTGCAAGCCGATCAGCCCGCCGAGTGCATGGCCGATGAAATGGCAGCGGCGGATGCCCAGGGTATCCAGCAGCTCCAGCAATTCCACTGCCATGGACTCGATGGAATAGCCCGCCGGCAGGTTCGCCGGGCTCCTGTTGGTCCCTAACTGATCGTAGACCAGCACCCGGTAGTCCTGGGTCAGAGCGGGCAGCTGCGGCGTCCAGAAGGCAGCGGCGCCGCCGAGGCCGGAACTGAGCACCAGGGTCGGTGCATCCGGCTCCATGCGGCCATGAAGTTCGTAGTGCATGTCATACCTCCGCGGGGTCGAGATGCGGGCCGCCGGCGTGCCGGCTGACCCGCTCTGGTAGGCGCTATTGGCCGACGTGGGCGATGCTGGCGATCTCGATCAGCGCATCGGGCTTCACCAGCCCGCATTGGATGCAGTAGCGCGCGGGCTTCTCGCCGGGGAAGTACTCGGCGTACACCTCGTTGACCTTGGCGTAGTTGGCCCAGTCGGTGAGCATGATCATGTTGAAGGTGACGTCGTCCATGTTGCCGCCGGCAGCCTCGACGACGCCCTTGATGGTTTCCAGCACATGGCGGGTCTGGGCGGCGGCGTCGCCGACGTGGACCACGTTGTTGTCCTTGTCGAACGGCAGGGTGCCGGAGACGTAGAGCACGCCATCGGCCATGGAGCCGGGCACGTAGGGCGCGAGCGGTTTGCCGGTGCCGGCGGGGATGATCGATTGCTTGGGCATGTGGTTGATTCCTTGCAAGGCATTCAGGCGAACCCGGCGGACGCCTCTGCGGGCGCCGCGGTCGGGCACTCGGGTGTAATCAGCTGGCAACAGCCACGCTGGGTGCGGTCGCGAAGCTCTGGCAGAAGGCGTCGACGCTGGAGACCCAGCCGAAGAACGTTTCGATGTTGTACAGCGCCGCCTGCTGGGCGAATTCCGGCCCGGCCTGGTGGGTGGCATCGGCCAGCACCACACCGAAATATTCCAGGTGGAAGCCGTCGCGCAGGGTCGATTCCACGCACACGTTGGTGGCGATCCCGGTGAACACCAGGTTGCGGATGCCACGGGCACGCAGGGTGCTGTCCAGCTGTGAATTGAAGAAACCGCTGTAGCGCGGCTTGGGCACCAGGATGTCGCCGGGCTGCGGCGCCAGTTCATCTACCAGCGCGTAATCCCAACCGCCCTTGGCCAGCAGCGTGCCGGCCAGTTCCGGGCGCTTGCGCATGGTCTTCAGCGCGTTGGACTTGTGCCAGTTGGGCGAGCCCGGCCCGCCCGCCTCGACGTACCCGTTGTCCCAGCCGTTCTGCAGAAAGATCACCTGTATGCCGGCGGCGCGGGCTGCGCCTAGTGCCTGGCGGATCTTCGCGATCACCGGCTGGGTCGCCGACACATCGAAACCTGCAAGGTCGAGATAGCCGCCGCGGCTGGCGTAAGCGTTCTGCATATCCACCACGATCAGCGCGGTTTCGCTCGCCTTCATCGCCAGCGGCTCGGGCCGCGCCGGCAGTTGCACAGGTTCGTCCGTTGCGCTCAGGCCGTAGCCGGAGATCTGTTCGACGGCGTTCATCAGGCCGATTCCTTTAGCGCGGTGACGTGCCGGCGGCTCTGCATCAGCGGCTGGATCTTCTGGCCGAAGGCTTCGACGCCCTCGAGGAAATCGTCGAAGGTCAGCATCACGCCCTGCATGCCGGGCACCGTGGCGATCTCATCGAGCATCCTCGCTACATTGGCGTAGGAACCCACCAGCGTGCCCATGTTGATGTTCACTGCCGAAGTCGGGTCGGCCATCTGCCGGATGTTGCTGTCGGCGCCCTTGTCGGCGGCACCCTGCTCGCCAAGCCAGGCGATGGCTTCCTCATCCGCGCCGGCCTTGTAGTGCTCCCACTTGGCGCGGGCGGCTTCGTCGGTTTCGTCGGCGATCACCATGAACAGCACACAGGAGGTGACGTGGCGGCCAGTCTTCTCAGTGGCCTTGAGCAGCCGCTCGGTGGCCGGGGCGAAGGCGGTGGGGGTGTTCACGCCCTTGCCGAAGCAGAAGTTGTAATCGGCGTACTGCGCCGAGAAGGCCATGCCGGCGTCCGAGGAGCCAGCGCAGATGATCTTCATGTCCGCCTGGGGTTTCGGGCTGACGCGGCAGTCCTCCATCTGGAAGTGCTCGCCCTTGAAGTCGCTACGCCCGGTGGCCCAGAGGTCGCGCAGCACCTGGGCGTACTCTCCGAGATACTGGTAGCGCGTGCCGAAGAATTCGTCGCCCGGCCACATGCCCATCTGGCTGTATTCCGGCTTCTGCCAGCCGGTGACGAGATTCACGCCAAAGCGCCCGCCGGAGATCGAGTCGATGGTCGAGGCCATGCGCGCGACGATGGCCGGCGGCAGAGTGAGCGTTGCGGCAGTCGCGAACAGCTGGATCTTGCTGGTGACCGCGGCCAGGCCCGCCATCAGCGTGAAGGATTCCAGGTTGTGCTCCCAGAACTCGGTCTTACCACCGAAGCCGCGCAGCTTGATCATCGACAGCGCGAAGTCGAATCCGTAGCCCTCGGCCTTCTGCACGATGGCTTTGTTCAGTTCGAAGGTCGGCATGTACTGCGGCGCATTCTCGGAGATGAGCCAGCCGTTGTTGCCGATCGGAATGAAAACACCAACATCCATGGGTAGCACCTCTGTACGCAATGACTAGAAAGCGCTGCCCGAACGTGACGGGCAGGGTCGCAAGTGCATTAGCAGGATGCAGGCCAGAATCTGATTTTGCTTTTGAATCAAGGAGATGAGTTATTTAGGTGGTGTAATGTGGACCATTTGGTCTGAATCGGAGCACCTGGTTTGTGCGCGGCGCACGAAGATCGTGCAGCAGTCGCTTGCTGCCTTCGTCGCTCGTGCGCCGCACGCTCGCCGCGCTACAGTAGCGCCTCGTTCGAACCCATCCGGTAATCCCGTGACAGATCAGCCTCCCGTTCCGCCCCGCAAGCGCCTCACTGCCAGCAAGACCCCTCGGCTCAAGGGCGCGACCCGCGTACCAAGCGCCAGCGCCCAGGACCGCCGCCTGCGCATGATCGAAAGCAAGCGCACCAGCATCCTCCACGCCGCGCTTGAGCTGTTCTCTCGCTTCGGCCTGCACGGCACCAGCCTCGATCAGGTGGCGACCCAGGCAGACGTCTCCAAGACCAACCTGCTGTACTACTTCGGCAACAAGGAAGAGCTGTACACCAACGTCCTGCGGCAGCTGCTGGAGGTCTGGTTACAGCCACTGCAAGCATTCAGCGTTGAGCAGGACCCAGTCGAGGCGATCAGCGAATACCTGCGGGTCAAGCTCGAACTCTCCCGCGACCATCCCGCCGAATCGCGGCTGTTCTGCATGGAGATCATGCAGGGCGCGCCGCTGCTGCTGGGTGAGCTGCAGCAGCCGTTGCACGATCTGGTCGAGAACAAGGTCGCGGTGATCCAGGCCTGGATCGACGCCGGCAAGCTCGCGCCCATCGCGCCGCATCACCTGATCTTTTCGCTGTGGGCGACCACCCAGCACTACGCCGACTTCCGCGTGCAGGTCGAGGCCGTGGCCGGCAAGACGCTGGATGATCCGGCGTTCTTCGAGGAGACGCTCAGGAGTCTGCAGGCGCTGATCCTGGACGGCGTCAGGCCGCGCTGAGCAGCCGCAGCGCCTACCTGGCGCCTTGCGTGCACGGCCGATGGCGTCTGTACTGGCTTGCTAGCGGCGCCGGCCGGGTTGGTCGGCGCGCCAGTGGAGCGACCCGATGAATCCAAGATTTCTGCCCGGCCGAAACATGGCAATGAAGGTGCCCACCCACGAGTACACGAGCGCCGTCGCCTTCTACCGTGAAACCCTGGGGCTGAGGGAGCTGACACCGACCGACGCGGATGGCGAACAGACGCCGCGCTTCGAGTTCGGCGACAAGGTGCTCTGGCTCGATCGCGTGGCGGGCATCAGCCAGGCAGAGATCTGGCTGGAGGTGGTGACGGACGATCTGGACGCTGCATCGGCCCTTCTGCAACAGCGCCATTGCGCCCGTCGAGATGAAATCGAACCCCTGCCTGACGGCTTCCGCGCGTTCTGGATCTCCAGCCCGGCCAACATCATCCACCTGATTTCCGAGCAGAAACTGTCCTGAACGCGCGTCCGGCTGCGCAGCGTTACGCCGCCTGCCTTTGCCGATAGCCCTGCGCAACCTGCACCAGCACCACCAGCGTCACGATGGGCAGCAGCCCGATGTTCACCGCCGCCCAGCCCGCCTGGGCGATCAGCGCGCCGGAGGCGAACGACATGGCTGCGGCGACGCTGCCGTTGCTCAGCTCCATCAGGCCCTGTGCCCGCGCGCGTTCGCTCGCGGTGTGGCCCTGGCCCAGCTGGGTGGTGCCGGCGACGAGCATGAGGTTCCAGCCGATGCCGAGCAGGCAGCTGCTGAGCAGGAAGTGCCAGTGGCTGACGCCGAGCAGGGCGACCACTGCGCTGTCGATCAGCAGTCCTCCGCCAAGGCAGGCGACCAGCCGGCAGCCGAAGCGGTCCACCAGCGGCCCGGCGACGAACGCCGGGAGGAACATGCCGAGCATGTGCCACTGGATGACTTGGCCGCTGGCGTGCAGATCCAGACCTTCGCCATGCATCGCCAGGGGCGTGGCGTTCATCACCAGGATCATCAGGCCATGGCCGGCAGCGGTGGTCAGCACCGCGGCGCGAACGGTCGGCCGTGCGAGCAGCGCCTGCCAGCTGACCGCCGCCGCATCGGCGCGGGTCGCCGGCTTTCCCGAGGTCGCCGGCAGCCCGGCCAAGACCATGAACCCCAGTGCCGCCAGGCTGGCGATCAGCAGATAGGTGCCAGCGAAGGGCACGTCAGCGAGATCGCGCGCCATGTGGCCGAGCGTGGGCGCGATCAGCGCCGCCAGCACGCCGCCGCCGATCACGCAGGCCGTGGCGCGCCCCTTGAAGGCATCGCTCACCGCTTCCAGCGCGGCGAAGCGGTAATACATCGCCGAGGCCTGGTAGGCGCCGATGGGCAGAGCGCCGACACAGAGCAGGGTGAAGCTGTCGAGCCAGAGCGACAGCGCGCTGATCAGCCCGCCCAGCACGCCGGCCAACGCACCGATGAGAAAGCCTGCGCGGCGACCGCGGCGTTGCATCAGGCCCGCCAGTGGTTGCAGGGCGAGCAGGCCGCCGAGCATCAGCAGGGCCAGCGGCAGGGTGGCGAGACCGGCCGCTGGTGCCAGGCGCAGGCCGACGATGGCGGTGAAGATGATCCCGGTCATCGAACAGGACCAGAACAGCGCCTGGGCGATGAACAGGCGCAGGACCTGGGGATTGCTGAGCAACAGGTGCATATGGGCGGCTCCTTTAGGGTGGCGAGCGGGCACAGCGCTGCCTGGCCAGATGCCGAGCGGGCTGGGAACGGTGATTGAGGTCGGTTGCGTCAGCCGAAACGCTGGTAGAAGTCCCGCGGGCTGACCGACAGGTGCTTCTGGAAGCTGCGCCGGAGATTTTCCGGATGGCCGAAGCCGGTCTGCCGCGCCACCGTCGCGATCGAGGCCTGGGCGTCGAGCAGCAGATTGCGCGCGGCTTCCAGGCGCACCCGTTCGATGTACTGGCCCGGGCCCATGCCGGTTTCCTGGCTGAACAGGCGGCACAGGGTGCGTGGGGTCATATGCGCCTGGGCAGCCAGCGCCTCGATGGACAGGTCGTCGCCCAGATTCCCTGGAATCCATTCCAGCAGCGCGGCGAGGCGCGCCACGTTGCCGCTCGGCGCCGCCAGCATCGGGCTGAACTGGGTCTGCCCCCCGGGCCGGCGCAGGAACATCACCAGCCGCTGGGCGACTGCCAGCGCCAGTGCGCGGCCGAGATCGGCTTCCACCAGGGCCAGCGCCAGGTCGACGCCGGCGGTGACGCCCGCGGAGCTGAACAGATGCGACGCCTGCGGATCGGTCGGGTCGTAGGTGTGCAACCGGTCGCCCTGCACCTCGATGGTCGGGTACTCGCCCAGCGCCGCGAGGTCCGCCCAGTGCGTGGTCGCCTTGCGCCCGTCGAACAGCCCGGCCTCGGCCAGGATCAGCGCGCCGGAACAGACCGAGCCGAGGCGTCGCACCCTGGGTTCGGCGTCCCGCAGCCAGGCAAGCAGCGGTTGGTCGCGCCTCTGCGCATCCACGCCGACCCCACCGGGGATCAGCAGGGTATCCAGCGTGGCGGGAGCGCATTCGGCCCAGCTGGCATCCGCCACCAGCTTCAGCCCGGCCGAGGTGACGACCGGGCCGGCCGTGGTGCCCAGCAGCACCAGCTCGTAATGACGAGGCAGACCCTGGCGCTGTCGCTCGACGTTGGCCGAGGCGAACACCTGCATCGGGCCGGTGACGTCCAGGCTCATCACATCCGGGTAGATCAGACAGGCGACGGTGCGGGTGGCGTCCATGGTGCAGCTCTCGGGGTGGATGGCTGCAGTCTGCTGCCGAGATGCCGCTGTCGCAATGACAAGGTTCCCACGAATCTTGCCAGCATCGGGCCATGCGAACCTGCGGTCATGCGCGATCAGCACCGCGAAAGCCGACTTTGTGGATGGCGGCCTGCGCTTCTTCAGACGCCGCTACGCTTAATCCGCAAGCGATACTGCCCCGGCGTCATGCCGACCACGGTCTTGAAGTCGTGGATGAAGTGCGCCTGGTCGCTGTAGCCGCAGGCCAGGGCGGTGTCCAGCAGTGCCTCGCCGGCGCGCAGTTCCCGGCGCCAGGGCCACGCGCTGGATGCGGCTGAACTGTTTGGGCGTCAGCCCCACCTGATGGCGGAACAGGCGTTCCAGCTGGCGCTGGCCGAGCGGTACGCTCTGCAGCAGATCGGCCAGCCGCGCCCGGCCTTCGCTGGCCGCGATCCGGTTGAGCAGCTGCTGCACCGGGTTGCGCCGTGCCTGGATCTCTTCGAGCCGGCGGAGCAGTTCGCGTTCGACCACCGCCTGCTGCGCGTCCCGCCCCAGCTCGGCCAGCCGATCGACCAGTTGCGCCAGGCCCAGCCGGGGCCAGTCGGCCTCCTGAAACCCGTGAAGCTCATCGAGGCCGATGCCGAATACCGCAGCGCCCATGCCGGGGCGAAAACGCACCCCCATCAGCCTGACCTGCCCGGCCAGCTGCAGGCGGGTGCTGGCCAGCTGCGGGCCCGCGATCAGCGCCCGCGGCCCGCGTGGCGTGCCATCGAAACTCAGCGGATCGGCGAAGTTGAAGATCACGCCGCTGCCGCCGTCCGGGTGCAGCATCTGCTCGTCGTAAGCCTGCGAGCCGTCGCCTTCCATCCACCAGAAACGCTGCACGTACGCCGCCAGCGCCGGACTTGGCGGGCGTGTGATGAAACCCTGCAGGCAGGGCAGGCGGGCGTGGAGGGACTCGGTCATGACGGGCCGTTTGGCAGATGTCGAAAATCTACAATAGCGCAGCATGGCGGCTGCGTAGCCTTGGTTGCACATTCAAACCGAGGAGTGACCACCATGCGCATGAACTACCAGGCCGCCGCCCCCGACGTAATGACCGCGATGATCGGGCTGGAAACCTACCTGGCGCGGCAGAGCCGCCGCGAGGATGGCGTCGACAAGCCGCTGATGGAGCTGGTCAAGATCCGCGTCTCGCAGATCAACGGGTGCGCCTATTGCCTCGACATGCACACCAAGGACGCCCGCGCCCTGGGCGAAACCGAGCAGCGCATCTATGCCCTGAGTGCCTGGCGCGAAACGCCGTTCTTTACCGACCGCGAGCGTGCCGCGCTGGCCTGGGCCGAGGCCAACACCCTGCTGCCGCAGGGCGTGTCGCGGCAGCTGTTCGAGGAGGTGCGCGAGTACTTTTCCGAAGCTCAGCTCGCCAACTTGACCCTGGCCATCGCCACCATCAACGCCTGGAACCGCTTCGGCGTCTCCTTCGCACCGGTGCCGGGCAGTTACCAGCCGGACTGATGCATGACGTGCCGCCTGGTCTGCTGGCCGGGCGGCTCCGGTTCAGGGCTGCAGTTCCTGGTTGCCCATGGCACAGAAGCTCTGGGCCTGCCGCGCCGCCGGCAGCGCGCGCAGCTGGGTCATGCACTGCGCCTGGCTGGGCGTACGCACCACCCTGAGCTCGGCGTTGTCGTTCATGCCAATCAGGTACGGCTTGTTGTAGCGCGGGCCGTCGTGCCAGCTGCTGAAGCGCTGCTCGCTGTAGCCGCATTGGTAGCGGATATGGCCGGAGAATCCCTTGAAGCGGTCGCGGCGGAAGATGTGCCGGTACAGGAGCCAGTCACGCTTGCTCTGCCCGTCGCGCACGGCGTCGAGGCAGCCCTGCAGCTCGGTGATCTGCGGCTCATGAAGGAAAATGCTCTGCGCCAGGCTGGAGCCGTCCAGCTGCACCGTGGCCACCAGATAGACCTGTCGCTCGGCCGCCTGTGCCGATAGCGCCAGGGACAACCCCAGCGCCAACATCCCTGTTCTGCTCAATCCGCATGCTCCTGATGACCGCGATTTCTTCGAGGCGGCACCCTAGCCGAGGACGGTCCGAGGAAACAAGGTGATCTCGCTTCAAGCTCCGCCAGGATGGGCCGGCTGCCGAACTAGCGCGATGCCTTTTCGTACAGCTCCAGCGGCAGGCCGTCCGGATCGGCAAAGAAGGTAAAGCGGCGGCCCGTGTACTCGTCGACCCGGATCGGCTCCACGGCCATGCCATTCGCCTCCAGTTCAGCCTTGCAGGCGGCGACGTCGTCCACCGCGAACGCCAGATGCCGCAACCCCTGCGCTTCCGGCCGCGAAGGACGCGGCGGCGCATCGGGAAAGGAGAACAGCTCGATCTGCCCGCCGTCCGGCAACGCCAGGTCGAGCTTGTAGGACTGCCGTGATTCCCGGTAATGCTCGGCGATCACGCTGAGGCCCAGCACCTCGGTATAGAAGTGCTTAGAGACGGGGTAGTCAGAGCAGATGATCGCGGCATGGTGGATGGAGCGGAGCATGGGGCTGTCCAGTGGCAGTTGTTCGGTACAGACCGATAGGGCAGGGCAATGTTCTGGTTCGGGCGTCGCCGGACGAGGCCGATGAAGGCGATCATCGGGTTTGTTGCGCCTGATACTACAGGCGGTTCTATGATGCTGTGTTCATTCGGGCGCAGCTGCCGGGAGGAACCATGGAGCATGTTCGCCATATCAGTGTGTTTATCGCCCGAGCTTCGGACGATGTGTATGAGTTCGCCGCCGATCCGCGCAATCTTCCCTTGTGGGCGGCGGGGCTGGCGCGTTCCGAGGTCAGGCAGCAGGGCGGTGCCTGGATCGCGGATGCGCCGTTCGGCCAGGTGACGATCCGCTTCGCCGCTCGCAATGCGCTGGGCGTGCTGGACCACGAGGTGGAGCTGGCGTCGGGCCTGACCGTACACAACCCCATGCGGGTCATGCCGTATGGCGAGGGCAGTGAGTTCGTCTTCAGTCTGTTCCGCCAGCCGGGGATGACCGACGAGCAATTCGAGGCGGATGCGCTCGCGGTCGAAGCCGATCTGCAGCGGCTGAAGAGCCTGCTTGGCACAGCGACAGGCTGAGCTCAGGGTGCATGAGACCGGCCGGTGACCCTGGCCACCGGCCGGCTGTCCATCACTGCTCCCGCGTCACTCGCCACACCACGTTGGCCAGGTCATCGGCGACGATCAGCGCGCCGCGCGGGTCTACCGTCACGCCGACGGGGCGGCCGCGGGTCTTGCCGTCGTCGGTACGAAAGCCGGTGACGAAGTCGATCGGCTGGCCGGCGGGGCGGCCATTCTGGAAGGGGACGAAGATCACCTTGTAGCCGACCGGTTCCTTGCGGTTCCAGCTGCCGTGCTCGCCGATGAACACACCCTCGGCGAAGCGCTCGCCCATCACATCGGACGAAAAGTCCAGGCCCAGTGCGGCGACGTGCGAGCCCAGGGCGTAGTCCGGCGTGATGCTGGCGGCGACCTTGTCCGGGTCCTGCGGGCGCACGCGGTCATCGACGTTCTGGCCCCAGTAGGCGTAAGGCCAGCCGTAGAAGCCGCCTTCCTTGATCGACGTCAGATAATCCGGCACCAGGTCTTCGCCCAGTTCGTCGCGCTCGTTGACCACCGCCCAGAGCTGCCCCGAGCCTGGCTGGATCGCCAGCGCGGTCGGGTTGCGCAGGCCGGTGGCGTAGGGCTTGTAGGCGCCGGTGTCGGCGTTGATCTGCCAGACCATGGCGCGGTCGATCTCGGCTTCCATGCCGCGCTCGGTGATGTTGCTGTTGGAGCCGATGCCGACGTAGAGGTACTGACCATCGGAGCTGATGGTCAGCGCCTTGGTCCAGTGGTGATTGATCTCGGAGGGCAGTTCGGCCACCTGGGTCGGCGGGCCGCTGGCCTCGGTCTGACCGTCCTGATAGTCGAAGCGCACCAGCGCGTCCTGATTGGCAACGTAGAGGTTGCCGTCGTGGAACGCCAGCCCGTAGGGGGCGTTGAGATCCTCGGCGAACACCGTCTGCAGCTCGTACTCGCCGTCGCCATCGGCGTCGCGTAGCAGAGTGACACGGTCGCCGCTCTCCACCGAGGTGGTGCCGCGTGCCTTGATCACGTCGGCGATCACGTCCTTGGGCTTGAGCTTGGGTGCATTGCCGCCGCGGCCTTCGGCCACCAGGATGTCGCCGTTGGGCAGCACCAGCGTCTGGCGGGGGATCTTCAGATCGGTGGCAATTGCCGTCACGCTGAAACCGTCCGGCACGGTGGGTAGCTGATCGCCCCAGGGGGTTGGCTCGGCGATCTTCATGCTCGGCAGCAGCCCACGCTCCGGTTCGGGCAGCTTGGGATCGGGTCCGTAATGCTGGGCAGCGTTCTGCTCTTCACCGCCGCAGCCGCTGAGCAGGGCAGCCATGGCCAGGGTGGTCAATGCGCTCGAGTGCTTCATGCTTCACCTCCCGAGCGCAGGTTGCTCAGGCCGATCCAGCTGGCCGCGCAGGCCAGCAGGGTGACGATCACCGAGAGCACCAGCCCTTGGGGCATGGTCGCCCAGGCATCCTTGGCGTGTTCCAGTGCGTTGAAAAAGCCCAGCACCCAGGTGGCCAGCAGTAGCGCGAAATAGATCAGCGGTCGCCCCTGCTTGTGCCGTGCGCCGATCAGGTTAGCCAGCGCGAACAGCAGCGCCAGGCCACAGAACACCAGCCCGCCGGCGATCAGCCAGGCGGAGAAGTTGCTCCATTGGATCTCGTAGGTCTTGAAGTAGGCGATATCGCTCAGCATGGCCCCGAGAAACAGCGGGACCGAGCCGGCAAGCAGGGTCGCGTGCACGGGGTTCGGTACGTGGCGGGAGACGCTGTGGGTGGTCTGGGTGGTTTGCGTGCGGTGGGTGATAACGGTCACGGAGGGGCTCCTCATCGCTTGAGACCGGACCTGCGCGGCGCGCTGCCGGCCCGGATCGCTCTGACTGTGCTTAAAAGGGGATCGCGACGCTGCGTCGTTAGTTCACTGCCGACGGGCATTCAAGTGCGCGTGTAGGCGGCGGGGCATGGCGCGGCGTGGAGGCTGCGGCGCCGCGGAACGGCAAGGAGCGCAGGGATGCCCCCCGATTCGGTCGTTCGAGCTTCCGTGTGCTGCGGTGCTGGCGAGGAAATGAAATGTTGCAGCTTGCCTCGCGCCATCGCCCGCCTGGCTGCCGATTCGCCCCGCTGCGCCCTTCAGTCCGGCGCACCTCGGCCGCCCGCTTTTCGTGCCTGACGCACAAACCAAGTGCTCCGAAGCGGACCATTTGATCCGGTTTTTCTCTGGCGCGACGCCAAGTCCCTGATCCATAAGCGCTTCGATCCAGTGGCACGCTTTCTGCTCTCTCCTCCCCGTCGCCCGGCGTGCACGCGGGCGGCGGCGTCACGCATACAGAGAAGCGCCCGCGCCATCGGCGACGCGCTCGTTACCCGCCTTGCGTCAGAGGAGTGCGTCACCCATGACTCTGCAATACGTTCCCATCATCGACCTGGCGCCATATTTCGCCGGCACGCCGGAGGGCAAGCTGCAAGTTGCCCGCGCCGTGGACCAGGCCTGTCGCGACATCGGCTTTCTGGTCATCACCAACCATCAGATTCCTACCGAATTGGTCGAGCGGGTGTCGCGGCTGACACGGCAGTTCTTCGCCTTGCCGCTGGCCGAGAAGCGCAAGGTCGACCGGCCCAGCCCGGACATGGTGCGCGGCTACAGCGCGGTGGCCGAGGAGAGCCTGTCCTATTCGCTCGAAGAGGCGGCCCCGGGTGACCTGAAGGAGTCCTTTTCCATCGGCCCCAGCGGCGTGCCGGACGAGCCCTACTACCGCTGCGCCGCCGCCGGACCGCATTTCGCGCCGAACGTCTGGCCCAGCGGCATCGAGGGTTTCGAGCAGGCCTATCGCGAGTACTTCGCCGCCATGAGCACGCTGGCGCAGTCGCTGATGCGCATCTTCGCCCTGGCGCTGGACCTGCCGGAGACCTTCTTCGACGACAAGATCGACAAGCACATCAGCATGTTCCGCAGCCTCAGCTACCCGGACCTGAAGGGCGCGGTGGAGCCAGGGCAGATGCGCGCCGGTGCCCACACCGATTACGGCAGCCTGACCATCGTCAAGCCGGACAACGCTCTCGGCGGCCTGCAGGCGCGCAACCGCCAGGGCGAGTGGGTGGACGTGCCCTACGTGGAGGGCGGCTTCGCCGTGAACATCGGCGACCTGATGATGCAGTGGACCAATGACCAGTGGATTTCCACACTGCACCGGGTGGTCAACCCGCCGACCGACAGCCCCGCGGACAACGGCCGCCAGTCGCTGGTGTTCTTCCACCAACCCAACTACGACGCCTTGATCGAATGCCTGCCGGGCTGCTGCAGCGCGACCAATCCGCCACGTCATGCGCCGGTCACCTCCGGCGACAACCTGCTCTCCAAGTTCGTCAAGCAGACCACCTTCGGCAAAGGCCTGGAGGTCGCATGAGCACGCTGTCCTACGTCAACGTCTTCGCCCGGGACATCGAGGCGCTGAGCGGCTTCTACCGCGAGCTGTTCGGCTTCAGGAACATCCCCGAGATCGCCTCGCCGATCTTTCGCGGGCTGGATACCGGCAAGAGCTGTATCGGCTTCAACGCGCCGGAAGCCTACGAGCTGCTGCAGCTGGACGCATTCGCCGACGCCCGCGGCTGCAAGTTCCTGCTGAACATCGACGTCGATTCGAAAGACGAGGTCGAGCGGCTGGTGCCCATCGCCGTCGCCCTGGGCGCGCGGCTGATCAAGGCGCCCTACGAGACCTATTACCACTGGTATCAGGCGGTGCTGCTGGACCCGGAAGACAACGTGTTTCGCATCAACCACATGCTTTGACGTGCCAACCCTCAGGAAGACCCAAAATGCTCAAACAGATGAAACGGACCTTGTGTGCGGCGGTGGCTTTCGGCCTGGCGACCACTCTTGGCGTCGCCTCGGCGCAGGAAGGGCTGACCCTCGATAAACCGGCGAAGATCGCCATGCTCTACATCAGCCCGCGCAATGACGGTGGCTGGACCCAGGCCTTCGACGAGGCGCGGCAGAAGCTCGAAGCCGAGCTGGATACCAAGATCCAGTACGTCGAAAGCGTGCCGGAGAACGCTTCCTCGATCCGCCCGGCAGTGGACCGGCTGATCCAGCGCGGCGCCAACGTCATCATCGGCACCGCCTTCGGTTATTCCGACACCTTCAAGGAGCTGGCCGCCAAGTATCCCGACGTGGCCTTCCTCAACGGCTCGGGCACCACCAACAGCGCCAACCTCGAATCCTTCTACGGCCGCACCTACGAGAGCCAGTACCTGTGCGGCATGGCCGCCGGCGCGGCGTCGAAGACCGGCAAGCTCGGCTTCGTCGCGGCCAACCCCTTCGGTCAGGTGAACTGGACGGTCAACGCCTTCGCCCTCGGCGCCCAGGCAATCAACCCCGACGCCACCGTCACCGTGGTCTACACCGGCGCCTGGAACGATCCGGTCAAGGAGCGCGCCGCGGCGATGGCGCTGATCGATGCCGGCGCCGACGTGCTCGGCCAGCACGTCGACAGCCCGACGCCGCAGATCGTCGCCCAGGAGCGCGGCGTGCATGGCACCGGTCACCACCGCGACATGCGCGAATTTGCCCCGGACGCCACCGTCTGCTCGTCGGTCTGGGTGTGGGACAGGTTCCTCGCGCCGGAGCTGAAGAAGATCAGCGCCGGCAACTGGACGCCGCCGGAGAACGGCGCGCTGCTGTCCATGGCCGAAGGCGGTACCGATGCAGCCTGCTGTGGCCCGGCGGTCTCCGAAGCGGACAAGGCAAAGATCATGGCCGCCCGCGAAGCGCTGCTCAAAGGCGAGATGCAGATCTACGCCGGCCCGATGCTCGACCGTGACGGCACCGAGCGCATCGCCGCCGGTGAGGTGATGGCCGACCCTGCGCTGTGGCAGATGGACTGGTTCGTCAAGGGAGTGACCACCCAGCAATGAGCAACCTCAACGCGATCCAGCTTTCCGGGGTCAGCAAGTCGTTCGACGGCTTCATGGCCCTGTCCCAGGCGGACTTCACCGCCAGGTGGGGCGAGGTCCATGCGCTGCTCGGCGAGAACGGCGCGGGCAAGTCGTCGCTGATGAACATCGCCGCCGGCCTCTACGCACCGGAGAGCGGATCGCTGTTGATCAACGACAATGCGGTGCGGCTCAGCGGCCCGCGCGATGCCAGCCGCTACCACATCGGCATGGTTCATCAGCACTTCAAGCTGGTGAAGCCCTTCACCGTGGCCGAGAACATCCAGCTGGCGCTGCCCGAGGGGCCGGGCAACCACGCCTTCTCGGGCAGCCATCGCCAGCGCCTGGTGGCTTTGGAGCAGCGGATCAGCGACAAGGCGGCCGAACTGGGTTTCAGCATCGACCCGCGCAAGATCACCGAGTCGCTTTCGGTGGCCGAGCAGCAGCGGGTGGAGATTCTCAAGGTGCTGCTGGCCGGCGCGCGCATCCTGATCCTCGACGAGCCGACGGCGGTACTGACCGACGGGGAAGCCGAACGCCTGCTGGAAACGGTGCGCGCGTTCGCCCGCCAGGGCGCGGCGGTGATCCTGGTCACCCACAAGATGAGCGACGTGAAACGCTTCGCCGACCGCGTCACCGTGATGCGGGGCGGTCGCACCATTCAGACCCTCGACCCGCAGACGGTATCGGTCCCCGAGCTGGTGCGCCTCACCGTGGGCGAGTCGGCGCCGGCCAGCGAGTACCAGCCGGCGATACCGGGCGAGGTGCGGTTGCAGGTGCGTGACCTCAGGTCGACTGGCGCGGGCGGCCAGGGCGTGCTCAACGGCGTGAACCTGAGTCTGCGCGCCGGCGAGATCTACGGCATCGCCGGCGTCGGCGGCAACGGCCAGAGCGAACTGGCCAACGTGCTGATGGGGCTGCCCGAGCCCTGCGATGGCACGCTGGAGTTGACCGGCTTCGGCGATCTGCGCCGGGCCAGCGCCGAGCAACGCCGCGAGCTGGGCATCGCCGCAATCCCGGCGGATCGCTACGGCGCCGCGCTGGCGGGGGAGCTTTCGGTGGCCGAGAACTTCGGTGTCGGCCAGGTCCACAGCGGCCGCTACGGTTCCATCTTCCGATTGCGCCGCAAGCGTCTGGAGGCGGAGGCTGCCGAGGCAGTCGCGGGTTTCGATGTGCAGGGCGTGCGCTCGCTGAAACAGAAGGCCGCGCTGCTTTCCGGCGGTAACGCGCAGAAGCTGGTGATCGCCCGGGAGTTCTCCCGCGACCCGCAGCTGGTGTTGGTGCACAGCCCCAGCCGCGGCCTCGACGTGCGCGCCACCGCTGCCGTGCATGCCCGCCTGCGCGCCGCCCGCGAGGCCGGCGCAGCGGTGCTGGTGATCAGCGAAGACCTCGATGAGGTGCTGGCCCTGGCCGATCGCATCGGCGTGATGAGCGGCGGACGCATCGTCGCCGAATTCGACCGGCCAGCGGATCGCCAGGCCATCGGCAGCGCCATGGTCAGTCACGACGAACCGGGCCACGCAGAACCAGTAGCTGAAGGGGCAAGCCATGAATGAACAGGTACGCCCGGTGATGCTCGAGCAGGTCTCGCAGGCCGCGAAACAGCCCAAGCCACCGCTTTTGTCGCGACGCTACGCTCTGGAGATCCGCCAGCAACTGGCCTGGTATTGGCAGGCTGTGATCATCGGCCTCGCGCTGTTGCTGGGGCTGGGCATTTCCGCCGCGATCCTCGTCGCCGCTGGCGTACCGGCCGGCGAGCTGCTCAATGAGTTCGTCGTTCTCACGGTATTCGATGCGCAGAGCCTGAAGGCCGTGCTGTTCCAGGCCTCGCCGATGATCCTTGTCGGCCTGGCCGGCTGCATGGCGTTTCGCGCCAAGTTCTGGAACCTGGGCCTCGAGGGGCAGATGATCTGGGGCGCCATCGGTGCCACGGCGATCTCGCTGTTCGAGGTCGGCCCGCCGGCGCTGCGCCTGCCGCTGATGCTCGCCGCGGCAATTGGCTGTGGCCTGGCCTGGGCGCTGGCGCCGGTGGTGCTCAAGCTGCGGCTTAAGGTCAACGAGATCATCTCGACGTTGATGCTCAACTACCTGGCGATCAATTTCCTGCTGCACCTGCTGTACGGCAGCTGGAAAGACCCGAGGAGCTCGTTCCCCTATTCGCCGCAGTTCCAGCCGTTCGAACGCTTGCCCGAACTGTTCGATGGCATCAGCGCGGCGGTGCCACTGGCGGTGGTCGTCGCGCTGCTGGCGCTGTGGTTTCTCGGCATCTCCCGCGCCGGGCTGTACCTGCGCTTTGTCGATGCCAACCCGCGGGTGGCCGGCGCGGTGGGCGTGCCGGTGCAGAAGATGATCATCGCCACGGTGCTGATTTCCGGCGCCATGGCCGGGATCGCCGGCTTCCTCGTCACCGCGGGGCAGGAGGGGCGGCTGACCCAGTCGTTCTATCAGGGCTACGGCTTCTCCGGCATCCTCATCGCCTTTCTTGCCCGCAACAACCCGGTGGCGGCACTGGTGGTGGCGCTGCTGATGGCGATGCTGTTCGTTGCCGGACGCAGCCTGCAGGTGTTCTACCAGATCCCCTTTTCCATGGTGCAGCTGATCCAGGCGATCCTGGTGATCTGCGTCGCCTCCTCGGATTTCTTTATCCGCCACCGCATCCGCCGCGTTCAGGGAGGCGAAAGCTGATGGACATGATCGCCAACTGGCTCGGCAACACGCCGGACTTCGCCGTGCCTTTCGCCCTCGCGGCGCTGGGCTTGATCCTCACCGAACGTGCTGGCGTGCTGGCCCTCGGTGCCGAGGGCCTGATGCTGGTCGGTGCGCTGGCCGCCATCGGCGCGCAGCTGGCCTACGGCAGTCACGGCGTTTCGCTGCTGCTGGCGATGGGGGCGGCGGCCGTGGTGTCGCTGCTGTTCGCGCTGATGGTGCTGGTGCTGCGCATCAATCAGGTCATCGCCGGCCTGGCGCTGGTGTTCTTCTGCCAGGGGCTGACCGGCTTGCTCGGCACGTTGCTGGACTGGACCAACAAGCCGGTCAAGGGGCTGGCTGCCGTCGAGCTCTGGCCACTGTCCGAGCTGCCACTGCTGGGCAAGCTCTTCGTGCAGAACCCGCTGGTGTTCATGACGCCGCTGATCGTGCTCGCCGTGGTCTGGTTTCTCACCCGCACCACCACGGGCCTGCGCCTGCGCGCGGTGGGGGAGAACCCGCAGGCGGCGGATGCCGCGGGCATTTCCGTGCTCGGGTACCGGCTGGCAGCGATCCTCGCCGGTGCCGCGCTGATCGGTCTGGCCGGCGGCTACATCTCGCTGCTCAGCACCAAGCTGTGGATCGCCGACATGACCGGCGGCCGCGGCTGGATCGCCGTGGCGCTGGTGATCTTCGCCCGCTGGTCACCCTGGAAGGCGCTGGCCGGAGCCCTGCTGTTCGGCTGCATCGAGGCGCTGATCCCGCAGCTGGCCGCCGCTGGCGTGCGCCTGCCGCAGTACTTCGTGCTGATGACGCCCTACGCGGTGACCCTGGCGGTGATGATCTGGGTTGCCAGCGGCAAGTACGCCACCGGCAACCAGCCGGGCGCGCTGGGCATTCCCTTTATCCGCGAGGAGCGCCGCTGAAAGCCATACGGCTTACTGCGCCTGGTTCTGGCTCTGGTCGCTGGAACGGCAGGTGATCTCCGCGTAGGGCTGGTCGGGCGAATAGTCGCCTGGCACGCGCTCGGTACGCTGGGTATTTGGCGCAACGGTGAACACCGGCGAGGCCGAGGTATCCGAGCGCGCTTCGGCCGGAACGTGGAATTCGCAGGAAATCTGGCCGCCGGTACGGTTCATCACCTTCACCGCGCGTACGCCGAGCAGTTCGCCCTCAACGCCCTCGGACTTGGCTGGCACACCCATTGGGCTGATCTCGACGTCCAGGCCGTTGAGGTGGGTGATGATCTCTGGCTGCGGCGTCTGCGCCAGCGCTGCCGGCACGCAAATCGCCAGGCCGCAGGCGAGTAGTAGCTGCTTGCTCATGGAAACCTCCATTAATCGGTCCCCTTTAGAAGAGCGCATCCGCCCTCGGTTCGATCTTTGCGCCAAGGAATGATTGCAAATGATTTTCTAGCGTCAAAAAACCGTTTGGCACGATATGTGATAGCTCATTGCCATGACTTTCCTTGCCGTGCCATTAGCGTCGTGTTGAACTGTATCCGTCGCCAATGTTACGTGCGCTCCTCCGAGGGTGGCTGAAGTGACTAGGTATCTGCTTCTGGCGTTGCTGGCATTTGCAGGTGGTGCAGCGGCAACGGCTGATGTGGCGCTCGATCTCAACGCGGCCGAACGCGAATGGATGGCTGCCAATCGTTCGGTCAGCATCTGTGTCGACCCCGACTGGCTGCCGTTCGAAATGCTCAATGCGCGCGGCGAGCACGAGGGAATCGCGGCCGATCTGCTGCGGCTCGTTGCGCATCGGTCAGGCCTGCAACTGGATATCGTGCCGACCAGTGACTGGGGCCAGTCGGTCGCCTTTTCCCAGGCTGGTCGATGCCAGCTGCTCAGCTTTCTCAACCAGACGCCCGTGCGTGATGCCTGGCTGATCTTCACCCAGCCACTGTTCACCGACGCCAACGTGGTGATCGCACGGGAAGACCACCCGTACGTGGCCGATCTGTCCGCCCTGGAAAACGCAACGGTGGCGCTGCCGTCCGGCACGTTCATCGAGGAAAGCGTGCGGCGCGACTTCCCCCGGTTGCACGTCATCAGCACCGAGACGGATGCCCAGGCACTGGCGCTGGTGAACGAGCGCAAGGCCGGCCTGACGGTGCGCTCGCTGACCGTGGCCGCCTACACCATTCGCCGCGAAGGCTGGTTCAACCTGAAGATCGCCGGGCAAGTGGCCAGCCTCGACAACCAGTTTCGGATCGGCGTGCTGAAGAGCGAGCCGGTGCTGCGCGATATCCTGAACAAGGCGATTGCCACCATCACACCGGTAGAGCTGCATCAGATCGCCAACCGCCATGCGCCCATCCTCGTCGAGTCCGGCACCGACTACCGGTTGCTCATGCAGGTGGTGGTGGTTTTCTCGGCGATGCTGCTGACGAGTCTGTTCTGGATCAGGCGCTTGCGCCGGCTCAACGATCAGCTGCGCATCAAGTCGCAGACCGACTCGCTTACCGGGCTGGCCAACCGCGCGGCGCTGGATCGGCGCTTCGCCACGGCGCTGGAGCAGGCGCGGCGCTATCGCCGACCGTTGTCGATCGTCATGCTGGATATCGATCACTTCAAGCGCATCAATGACGACTTCGGCCACCAGATGGGTGACCGCGTGCTTCGGGACTTCGCCGCGCTGCTGGACGACTGCCTGCGCGGCAGCGATGCGGTGGGGCGCTGGGGCGGTGAGGAGTTTCTGATTCTCTGCCCGGAAACCAGCGGCCCGCAGGCGGTGCAGTTCGCCGAACGTCTGTGTGAGCAGGCGCGGGCATTTCCCTTCGCCACCGGCGTCAATCAGACCCTCAGCGCCGGTGTCGCCGAGCTGAGCCCGAGCGACACGCCGGACAGCCTGCTGCGCCGCGCCGACGCCGCGCTGTACCGGGCCAAGCATGAAGGCCGCGACCGTGTCTGCTGGCTGGCGGCCGACGCGCAGCCGAGCTGAAGCGCGCTAGTGCTTGGCGGGCTTGCGCAAGCGCACGTAGAGGTCCTTGCCGCCGGTGGCGCTACTGCCGCGGGACTCCAGGTCGAAGCGCTTGGGCTGGCCGGCGATCAGGTCGCTGAGCTTCCTGCAGCCGTACAGGCGAGGATCGAAGGCCGGGCGCAGCTTGCTGATGTTCTGCCCGAGCGTGCCGAGCTGGATCCAGTCGTCCTCCTCGGTCAGGTCGTCGAGAATCTTGGCGATGAAGTCCACCGGCACCTGCTGGCACTTGATCGCCTCGCCCTTGTCGCTGGTGCGTGCCGGCCTGGCTGCGCCTTCCTCGACCTGCGCGGCGGCTGCGGCGAGTTTCTCCGGCGTCGGCGGCTCGACGCTGGCCTTGGCCGCGTCGGCGCGCAGGATCTCGGTATAGATGAACTTGTCGCACGCCGAGACGAACGGCGAGGGCGTCTTCTGTTCGCCGAAGCCATACACCGTCAGGCCTTCCTCGCGGATGCGTGCGGCAAGGCGGGTGAAGTCGCTGTCACTGGAGACCAGGCAGAAGCCGTCGAAGCGCCGGGTGTAGAGCAGGTCCATGGCGTCGATGATCAGCGAACTGTCGGTGGCGTTCTTGCCGGAGGTGTAGGCGAACTGCTGGATCGGCTGGATCGAGTGATCGAGCAGCACCTTCTTCCAGCTGCCGAGGTTGGGTTTGGTCCAGTCGCCATAGATGCGCTTGACGCTGGCGACGCCGTACTTGGCAATCTCCTCGAACAGGCCTTCGACGATGGCCGCCGGCGCGTTGTCGGCGTCGATCAGAACCGCGAGGTGTTTCTGCTTGTTCGCACTGCTGGGCTTGCTGGCCATGGTTCATCCCTGGGCTGATGATCACCCGACCATAACGCCGACCGCCATGCCGTGGCCATAGCGACCTGCCGCGCGGATGCCGAGCGTCGCCTGCTCGGTTAGCATGCGCGCTTTGCATTCTCGGGCTCGGGCATGGAACGACGGGGTACGCTGAAAAGCTGGAACGACGACAAGGGCTTCGGCTTCATTCGTCCGGAGCAGGGCGGCGAAGAGCTGTTCGTGCATATTTCGGCAGTGCATGGTGAGCGCCGGCCGCTGGTGGGCGACCGGGTGCTCTTCGTGGCGGGGCGCGATGCGCAGGGCCGTCTGCGAGCCGAGCATGTGCGGCTGGATACCCCGCTGACGCTGGATCAGCCGGCGATTCGTCAGCGGCCGGCCCGCTCGCACTCGACTGGCAAGCGCGAGTCGGGGCGGGGCAGGCCTGCGCGGCGGCTGGTTGCGGGCAATGTCCAGCAGCTCCCGCTCAAGCTGGCGCTGTTCGCCCTGCTCTGTCTGCTACCGCTGCTGGGCAGCCTGCATCGGTTGGGCTCGGCGTTGCCGCTGGCGCTCTATGCCGTTGCCAGCCTGCTGACCTTCTTTCTCTACTGGCGCGACAAGCACAGCGCGTTGAAGGACCGCTGGCGCACGCCGGAAACCACGCTGCATCTCTTCGAGCTGGCAGGTGGCTGGCCGGGTGCGTTGCTGGCGCAGCAGGTTTTTCGTCACAAGACGCGCAAGCTCGGCTACCAGCTGCTGTTCTGGCTGATCGTGGTGCTGCACCAGGCGTTCTGGATCGACCTGCTGTTCATCGGCAGCGGCTTCACCCGCGAGCGCCTGGACTGGCTGCTGCAGCTGCTCTGAAACGCAAAAGCCCGGCGAATGCCTGGCTTTCGGGCGAGCATCGCGGCTCAGACCTTCTTGACGAACTCGGACTTCAGCTTCATCGCGCCGATGCCGTCGATCTTGCAATCGATGTCGTGATCGCCGTCGACCAGGCGGATGTTCTTCACCTTGGTCCCGACCTTGACCACCAGCGACGAGCCCTTGACCTTGAGGTCCTTGATCACCGTGACGGTGTCGCCGTCCTGCAGGGTATTGCCCACCGCGTCCTTGATCACCTTGTCTTGATCGCCCGTGGCGGCAGCGCTGTCGCTGGCGGACCACTCATGGGCGCATTCGGGACAGACCAGCATCTGGCCGTCTTCATAGGTGTATTCGGAGTTGCATTTGGGGCAGGGGGGCAGCGCGCTCACGGCAGGTCCTTGAATGGAATGTGCGGAAAGCCGTGCATTGTATAAGGTTTTGTTACAAAACGGGCGACGTGGCCACCAGGCCGGCCAGGACCACGTCGATTCCGGGATGCAGCTTATTACTGCACGGCAGCGAGGCGCTCGTTACCGGCACGCAGCTCGCTGTAGCGGTGTTCCAGCTCACGACGGATCTCGCGGCGCTGGTAGGCCTGGGCGAAGCGGCGCTGCTGCTCGGGTGTCTTTGGATTCAGCGGCGGCACCGGCACCGGTTTGCCGTCCTCGCCGAGGGCGACCATGGTGAAGAAGCAGCTGTTGGTGTGACGCACCGTCTTCGAGCGGATGTCTTCGGTCACCACCTTGATGCCGATTTCCATCGAGGTGGTGCCGGTGTAGTTGACCGAGGCGAGGAAGGTGACCAGCTCGCCGACATGCACCGGCTGGCGGAACACCACCTGGTCCACCGAGAGGGTGACGACGTACTGCCCGGCATAGCGGCTGGCGCAGGCATAGGCAACTTCGTCGAGATACTTGAGCAGCGTGCCGCCATGTACGTTGCCGGAGAAATTGGCTTTGTCCGGCGTCATCAGCACGGTCATGGTCAGCTCTGCATGTCCATCTAGCATGGGGGTTACGGCTCCTAGGTGGTGAAGGGTTGCTACTTTAGTCGAATACCTCCCGTCTGTCTGGCCTATCTGGCGAAACGCTTCATCGATTTTTTCTATCGTCAATGCGGCAAAGGCGCGCACACGTCGGTTTTGGCGGAAATACGATCAGCTAAGGCGTGAATGGCCTGTTATTTCGTGGGGTAATCGCTCGAGTGTGATCTGGATCACGAAAGGCGGGAGATGCGTCGCTCTCGGGCACTTTTGTTGACCTGTGCCGGGTTTCCCCGGGCACAGGCTTCCTATAGTCGGGCGCCTAAAAAAAACACCCACCGGCTACTTCAGTAACGGATGCCTCCCATGCGTAAGCTCGTTCTCGCTCTGCTTGCCTGCTTCGTTCCGCTCGCCCATGCCAGCGATGAGGTCATCGAACGGTTCAACTACGTCATGGCCGACGAGCAGCGGCGCGAGCAGGCCACCCTGGCCGGCCAGGAGCGCGCGGTGTTCTGTGCCTATTGCCATGGCGAGAACGGCAACAGCAAGCGCAAGCACATTCCCAATCTGGCCGGGCAGAACCCGCAATACCTGTTTCATTCGTTCGAGAAGTTCGCCAGCGGCGAGCGCGTCGATTTCGTCATGTCCAAGCTGGCGCAGAACCTGAGCATGGAGGAGCGGGTGAACATCGCGGTGTTCTTCAGCCAGCAGAAGGTCAACCCACCCGAGGGTGGAGCCGCCCCGGCATTGCGCAAGGCCGGCGAGAAGATCTTCCAGACCACCTGCACCGGTTGCCACGGGGCTCATGCCGAAGGCATGGAGACCATGCCGCGTCTGGCCGGGCAGCCCGACGAGTACATCCGCAAGGCGCTGACGCGCTTCCGCGAGAACGACCCGAGCCGGGCCGGCTCGGTGATGATCGGCGTCGCCAGCCATCTGTCCGCAGCGGATGTCGAGGCGCTGGCCGCCTACCTGTCGCAGCTGAAGCTGACGGCTGCCGAGGAAACGGCCAACATCGACCGCCTGCGCAAGACCACCGCCGCCGCTCAGTAACGCTGGATCTGCGCCGGCGTGCGGCGCATCAGCACCTCACCGTTGCGCACCGAGAGCAGGGCATGGCCCTGAGTGCGCAGCATCTCGTAGTCGTCCGCTGCCGACAGCACCAGCAGGTTCGCCGGACGCCCCACTTCCAGTCC
The DNA here is from genome assembly GCF_000219605.1 of Stutzerimonas stutzeri. NCBI lineage: Bacteria > Pseudomonadati > Pseudomonadota > Gammaproteobacteria > Pseudomonadales > Pseudomonadaceae > Stutzerimonas > Stutzerimonas stutzeri. Next base: position 3,813,592 of record NC_015740.1, on the reverse strand, counting down.
GTAGCGCTCGCCCAGGTTCAGGGTGCGTGCGCTGTTGTCGGTGATCAGGTCCAGGCCTCGCTGCAGGTCCTCGTAGCCGAGCATGTGGCAGATGTGCAGCCCAGCTTCGAGGATGCGCAGGATGTTGCCGTTGCCCAGCGGGTACCAGGGGTCGACGATGGAATCCTGGCCGAAGCAGACGTTCATCCCGGCGCGGTCGATCTCGGCCACGCGGGTCAGGCCCCGGCGCTTGGGGTAGGTGTCGAAGCGGCCCTGCAGGTGGATGCTCTCGGTCGGGCAGGAGACGAAGTTGATCTGCGACAGCTTCAGCAGGCGGAACAGCTTGGAGCAGTAGGCGTTGTCGTAGGAGCCCATCGCCGTGGTGTGGCTGGCGGTGACCCGCTCGCCCATCTCGCGTACCCGTGCCTCTTCGGCGAGCACTTCGAGAAAGCGCGACTGCGGGTCGTCGGTTTCGTCGCAGTGCACGTCCACCAGGCAGCCGGTGCGCTCGGCCAGGTCCATGAGGAACTTGATCGAGCTGACGCCCTGGTCGCGGGTGTTCTCGAAGTGCGGAATGCCGCCGACCACATCGGCGCCCATGGCGATCGCCTCGGTCATCAGCTCGCGACCGCCCTTGAACGACTCGATGCCCTCCTGCGGGAAGGCGACGATCTGCAGGTCGATCAGGTGGCGGGTTTCCTCGCGCACCTCGAGCATGGATTTGAGCGCCGACAGCGTCGGGTCGGTGACGTCGACGTGGGTGCGCACGTGCTGGATGCCGTGGTCGACCAGCATGTCGATGGTTTTCTTCGCCCGCGCCTTGGTGTCTTCGTGGGTCACCAGCGCCTTGCGCTCGCCCCAGCGTTCGATGCCTTCGAACAGCGTGCCGCTCATGTTCCAGGCCGGCTGGCCAGCGGTAAGGGTGGCGTCCAGGTGGATGTGCGGTTCGATGAAGGGCGGCACCACCAGGTTGCTGGCGGCGTCGATATCGCCCTCGTTGGCTTCGGCCGGCGCCTGCTGCGCGCTGATGGCGGCGATGCGCGCGCCGTCCAGTTCGATGCGGTACAGGCCGCTGCGGCCGCGTAGGCGGGCGTTGAGGATGTTCATGGTGGCTCCTTGATCAGCGTGCGTCGGTTTGCGTCAGCACCGTGCGCGACAGGGCCAGGCGCTGACCCTCGTACAGCACAATATAGGCTGCGGCGGCCACCAGTATGCCGACGATGGGCGCCACCCAGGGCGAGAAATAGGCGCAGGCGGCGCCCAGCACATAGGCCGCCAGGCCCAGGCTGTTGTATTTGGGAAGGCGCGCCTCGGCCAGTTTCGGGTACTGCCCGCGATGGCGGTAGAAGTAGTCGGCCATGATTACGCCGCCGATGGGCGGGATGATCGAGCCGAGCAGGATCAGGAAGGGGATCAGCAGTTCGTACATGCCGCCCAGCGCCAGCAGCGTGCCGACGAAGGCACCGCCGAGCGTCACCAGCCGGCGGCGTTCGGTGCGAAGCAGGTTGCAGCCGGCAGCGGCGAAGTTGTAGATGGTGTTGTCCTGGGTGGTCCAGAGGTTGAGGAAGAGCATCACCACTGCGGCCATCGACAGGCCCTGCAGCACCAGCACTTCGACGATATCTGGCTGCTGGTAGACGATGGCCCCGTAGGCGCCGGCGACGATCATCAAGCCGTTGCCGATGAAGAAACCGATCAAACTGGCCCATACCGCGACCTTGCTGCTGCGGGCGAAGCGCGTCCAGTTGGTGGCCTGGGTCGCGCCGCTGACGAAGGTGCCGAAGATCAGGGTGATGGCCATGCCGAGGGTCAGGCTGTCGCCCGGCTGCACGGCGAGCAGCCCGTCCACTCCGCCAATGTCACGGGTTGCGGTCCACAGCGAGGCAATCAACAGGATCAGCATCGCCGGTACCGCGATGCGCGAGAGTAGGTCGAGGCCCTTGTAGCCGACGAAGGCGGTCAGGCAGAAGCCGAACCCAAACAGCACCATCAACGGCATCGTCCAGCTTTCTGGCAACTCCAGCAGGCGCACCAGAACAATGGCGATGGTCGCCGTGCCCCAGGCATACCAGCCGATCTGGGTGAAGCCGAGCAGGAAGTCGGACAGCCGGCTGCCGACTTCGCCGAAGCAGAAGCGCCCCATCAGCACCGAGTTCAGTCCGCTGCGGCAGGCGATCAGCCCGAGCGCGGCGGCATAGGCCCCGAGCAGCAGGTTGCCGATCACTGCTGCCCAGAGCATGGTCTTGAAGTCGAAGGCCAGGCCGATCTTGCCGCCGGCGAACATGGTGGCGGTGAAGAAGGTGAAGCCGAACAGCAGGATGGAGGTGGACCACAGCCCCTTGCGCGCGCCGGCGGGCACTTCGCTCAGGGGGTAGTCGGTATCGACGGGCTGTTTCATGGTGGTTGCTCCGCAAGCGCCGGTTGAATGCGCTGGGAGTGCAGATGCCATGCCATAGCTGACCGATCGGCCAAGCGGGGCTGTCGCGTCGGATGACGGCGGCGAATGTCTCATCGCGGTGCAGCGGCCTGTCGCCTCGCACCGCCATGGCGCTGGCGCGAAGTTCCTCCAGGCGGAGCGACATTTTCTCTATCGCGCTGTTCGGCTTATTCAATTGGGGCATCGTCGGCCCCCCTCTTAGGCTTTCCGACGCGCCATAAGCGCATCAGAAAATCGAAGAGGAATCACCCATGTCCCGTATGACCTTTGGCTCCACGCCAGCGCGCCTTGCGCTGGGCGTCCTTTCCGCGAGCCTCCTTGCGCTGCCTGCCCACGCTGCTCCGCTGACCCGCGACAATGGCGCGCCGGTCGGCAACAACCAGAATTCCCAGACCGCCGGACCCAACGGCCCGACCCTGCTGCAGGACGTGCAGCTGCTGCAGAAGCTGCAGCGTTTCGGTCGCGAGCGCGTCCCCGAGCGCGTCGTGCACGCCCGTGGTACCGGTGCCCATGGCGAGTTCACCGCCACTGAAGACATCTCCGACCTGACCCTGGCCAAGGTCTTCGAGAAGGGCAGCACCACGCCGGTGTTCGTGCGCTTCTCCACCGTGGTGCACGGTCTGCACTCGCCGGAAACCCTGCGCGACCCGCGCGGCTTCGCCACCAAGTTCTACACCGCCGATGGCAACTGGGACCTGGTCGGCAACAACTTCCCGACCTTCTTCATCCGCGACGCGGTCAAGTTCCCGGACATGGTCCACTCCTTCAAGCCGGACCCGCGCACCAACCTGGATGACGACAGCCGCCGCTTCGACTTCCTCTCGCACCACCCGGAAGCCACCCGCACCCTGACCCTGCTGTACTCCAACCAGGGCACTCCGGCCAGCTACCGGATGATGGATGGCAACGGCGTGCACGCCTACAAGTTCGTCAACGAGCAGGGTGAAACCCACTATGTGAAGTTCCGCTGGAAGAGCCTGCAGGGCCTGAAGAACCTCGACCCGAAAGAGAACGAGGCGATGCAGGGCAAGGACTACAGCCACCTGTCCCGTGACCTGATCACCGCCATCGACAACGGCGACTATCCCAAGTGGGACCTGATGATCCAGGTGCTCAAGCCGGAGGACCTGGCCAGGTTCGACTTCGATCCGCTGGACGCCACCAAGATCTGGCCTGACGTGCCCGAGCGCAAGATCGGCCAGATGGTGCTGAACAAGAACCCGGACAATATCTTCCAGGAAACCGAGCAGGTCGCCATGGCGCCGGCCAACCTGGTGCCGGGCATCGAGCCGTCCGAGGACCGCCTGCTGCAGGGCCGTCTGTTCTCCTACGCCGATACCCAGATGTACCGCGTCGGTGCCAATGGCATGAGCCTGCCGATCAACCGCCCGAAGGTGCCGGTCAACAACGGTAACCAGGACGGCCAGCTGAACGCCGGCCACACCACCAGCAGCGTCAACTACCAGCCGAGCCGCCGCGAGAACCGTGAGGAAACGCCACGCGCCGTCTACTCCAAGCTGCCGCTGAGCGGGACCACCCAGCAGGCGCCGATCCAGCGTCAGCAGAACTTCAAGCAGGCCGGCGATCTGTATCGCTCGTTCAGCAAGAAGGAGCAGACCGACCTGATCAACACCCTGGGTGGCGAGCTGGCCAAGGCGGACGACGAGGCCAGGCACATCCTGCTGTCGTTCTTCTACAAGGCCGATGCCAACTACGGCGAGGGCCTGACCAAGGTCGCCAAGGCCGACCTCAAGCGGGTCAAGGCGCTGGCCGCCGAGCTCAAGGACTAAGGTCCCCGGACCGGCGCCCGGCATGCAGTAGAGGCTCCTTTGCGCTGCATGGGTGCCGGTTGTTTCGACCCGGGTCGGGCGATGGCCCGGGTCTTTTTTTGTGGAGGCTATATGCAAGGTCTTTTGCTGATGGCAGCGCTGCTGTTGGGCAGCGGGGCCGCCCTGGCCGCCGATGGCCCGCTGACGGATGCTGTGGACACGCCCGAGGCGGTCCGGCAGCAGCTGCGCGACTACTTCTTCAATGCCGCGCGCTTCGGCGATAACGAGGTCCTCGACGAATTCATCCGGGCCGGTTACGACCTGAACAGCGCCGACGACAAGGGCTATACCGCCCTGATCCTGGCGGCCTACAACGGCCATGGCGAGACCGTGGAGCGCCTGCTCGCCGCCGGGGCCGATGCTTGCGCCGAGGACAAGCGCGGCAATACCGCCCTGCTCGGGGCCATCTTCAAGGGTGAGCTCGGCATCGCCAAGCGCCTGCTGGCCACCGAGTGCGATCCCAACCAGCGCAACAACGCCGGGCAGACGCCGGCGATGTACGCCGCGCTGTTCCAGCGCGAGGCATTGCTCCAGGCGCTGCGCGAGCGTGGTGCGGACCTGAATGCGGCGGACCCGTTGGGCAACAGCGTGGAAAGCCTGGCGCGCGGGGAGATCCGCTCCCGCTGATCCCTCAGTAGCTCTTGTAGGGCAGGAACTTACCGGACAGCACCACGTTGACGCGATCGCCCTTGGGGTCGCTCTGGCGCTGGATATCCATGGAGAAGTCGATGGCGCTCATGATGCCGTCACCGAACTCCTCGTGGATCAGCTCCTTGATGGTGGTGCCGTAGACGTTGACCAGCTCGTACCAGCGGTAGATCAGCGGGTCGGTCGGCACCGCGGTGGGCAGCGAGCCCTTGTAGGGGGCGATCTGCAGCCAGGCGACGGCCTCGTCGGAGAGTTCGAAGAGCTGCCCCAGAGTTTCCGCCTGGGCCTTGTCGAAGGCCATCTGACCGAGGCAGCCGGCGGTGGTCCACTCCTTGGACATGCCGATGCTTTCGGCGACATGCGCCCACTTCAGGCCCTTGCGCACCTTGGCGGAGACGATCATCTGGGTGACCTGTTCACGACTGCTGATCATGGCGAATCCTCATCTGGCGAATGCGAGTCAATGGCCGCACGGGCGCGGCGGGCCTCGGTCGATGCAGGTTCGGTGCCAGGGGGTTCAGTCGTATTCGGCCGCCTCGTGCTCACCGAGCAGGCGGCGCTGGCGCGGTGTGGCGGCGGCCAGCACCTCGGGATTGAAACGAAAGTGCAGGTAGGGCGAGAACTTCTGCGCCACCATGCGCCGGCCATAGTGGATCTGCAGCAGGTAGCGGCTGCGCTCGGCGCTGCGGTTGCGGCTGCCCGCGTGCCAGAGGTCGCTGCGAAACAGCAGCATGTCGCCGGCCTTGCACAGCACGGGCTCGGCCGAGCGGCCGTGCCACTGGGTTTCGCCCGGCTGCGGTTTGCGCCCGGCGCGGTGGCTGCCGGGGATCACCAGCGTCGGGCAGAGGTCGGCGTCGATGTCATTCAGATACAGGTGTGCGGTGCAGATCTGCATCGGCAGTTCGAACGCGGGATCGGCCAGCAGGCTTTCCGGCAGCTCCATGGCCAGGTAGTCGGCATGCAGCTCGCCGCCGATAAAGCCCGGGCGGCTGCGCCAGGCGGTCTGGCCGATGATATGGCAGTCCGTCCCGAGTGCCGCCTCGGCCAGCTCGATCACCCCTGCCAGATCAAGAAAGCGCAGCCAGAACGGCGAGCGATTGAAGACGCACTTGTAGTGGTCGTCGACCAGGCCCTGGTAATCCCAGTGGATGGGTTCGAGGCCATCGATGGCTTCGCGCAGCGCCGCGATGCCCCCGGGATCGAGTACGGCAGGCAGCAGCACGAAGCCCTGCTGATGCAGGGCGGCGAGCTGTTGCCGAAGGGTGACGGAGTCGGTCATGGCATCGGCCGGGTAGAGCGCCAGACTCCAGCATAGGCAGCTCGGCCGCGCGTTGAAAGCCGGTTGAAAGCTTGCGGCGCTACTGTGCCGGCGCTGCTGCGGCAGCCAGTCGCGTGGTCACGAGCCGCGCCTCTGCTCTCTCGCTCCGGCGCACCCGGCGGCGTCGCCAGAAGCGGCGTCACCGGCGCGCACCTTCACATCGTTCAGGCCTGCACCACCCGTGCAATGGCCCTGGCCAGATCGTCCGGGCGCTCGGCATCCAGCCCGGCGACGTTGGCGCGACCGCTTTCCACCAGATACACCGAATCTTCGGCGCGCAGCCGGCGTACCTGCTCGGCGGTCAGGCCGGTATAGGAGAACATCCCCCGCTGCTGGGCGATGTGCGCGAAGCGCTCGGCCAGCCCATAGGGCGTCAGCGCCTCGACCAGCCCCTGCCGCAGGCTGGCGATGCGCCGGCGCATGCGCTCCACCTCGTCCTGCCAGATCTGCCGCAGCGGCTCATCGGCCAGGATCGTCGCCACCACCGCGGCGCCGTGGGCCGGTGGCGTCGACCAGAGGTTGCGGGCCAGCGACGCGAGCTGGCTGCGCACGTCGAGCAGGCGCTCGGCATCGCTGGTGACTGCGATCAGCGCGCCGGTGCGTTCGCGGTAGAGGCCGAAGTTCTTCGAGCAGGAACTGGTGATGAGCATCTCCGGCAGCGTTTCGGCGAACAGCCGTACCGCCCAGGCGTCCTCTTCCAGTCCGTCGCCGAAGCCCTGGTAGGCGAAGTCGAACAGCGGCAGCAATTCGCGCGCGCGCACCACGTCCAGCACCCGCAGCCAGTCGTCGTGATTCAGGTCGAAGCCGGTGGGGTTGTGGCAGCAGGCGTGCAGCAGCACCACGTCGCCAGGCGGCACCTGTTGCAGCGTGGCGAGCATGCCGTCGACATCGAGGCGGTTGTCGGCATCGACGTAGGGGTAGTGCTGCACGCGCAGGCCGGCGGCGGCGAACAGGGTTTCGTGGATCGGCCAGGTGGGATCGCTCAGCCAGATGCTGCGCCCTGGCAGGCATTTGGCGATGAACTCGCCGGCCAGGCGCAGCGCACCGGTGCCGCCCGGCGCCTGGGTGCAGCCGGCACGCTGCTCGCCGAGGGCAATGGCGCGGCTGCCGAGCACCTGACGCAGCAAGAGGGCACCGAACTGGGCGTCGCCGTGGCCGCCGATGTAGCTCTTGGTCTGCTCACTGTCCACCAGGCGCTGCTCGGCCAGCTTCACCGCGCGCGGGATCGGCGTCAGGCCCTGGGCGTCCTTGTAGACGCCGACGCCGAGGTCGAGCTTGGCCGGGTTGGTGTCGGCGCGATACAGGTCCATCAGGCCGAGGATCGGGTCGCCGGGTACGCGGGGAATCTGGCCGAAGTGCATTACTTGCGGCCCTCCGCGCTGGCGGCGAGCTGGTCGGTGCGGGCGGCCATGATGAAGTCGTTGCGGTGCAGGCCGCGCATCTCGTGGCTCCACCAGGTGACGGTGACCTTGCCCCACTCGGTGAGCAGGGCGGGATGGTGGCCGACTTCCTCGGCGATGGCGCCGACTGCGTTGGTAAAGGCCAGGGCGTGGCGGAAGTTGCGGAACAGGAAGACACGTTCCAGCTCCATGTGGTCGCCGCGCACTTCGATGTTCCAGTCGGGGATTTCGCGGATCAGCTCGGCCAGTTCTTCATCGGACACCTTGGGTGCATCGGCGCGGCAGGCTTCGCATTGGGCTTGGGCGAGGGCGGTCATGGTGTAGGTCCTTTGTTTGCAGATTGGAAAGGGTAGGTGAATTGGCCGGGGCTTACTGGCCGCGTGGATAAGCCTTCGGCGTTATCCACCCTACAAAGTAGGAGGCTTTGCGGCCAGGTTCCTTCCGCAGGGTTTAGATCAGCGTAGGGTGGAAAACCGCGAAGCGTTTTCCACGTGTCGGCTTCGACCAGCGAAACGCGTGGACAAGCCTGCGGCGTTGTCCACGCTACGCCGCCTTCGGCGGAAACTTCGGCTGGTGCAGGCCCATGCGCATGGCCTCGCGCACCATCGCCATGATGTCCTGCTGGGCGAGGTCGAACAGCTGCTTGAGGTCCGGCAGGACGAAGTACAGCGGCTGCAGGATGTCGATGCGATAGGGCGTGCGCATCGCCTCCAGCGGGTCGAACGGCTGGTGCTCGGGTTCGGCGGACAGGCTGTAGAGCGTTTCCTTCGGCGAGGAAAGGATGCCGCCGCCATAGATGCGCCGGCCGGCGGGCGTATCCACCAGGCCGAACTCGACGGTCATCCAGTACAGGCGGGCGAGGAACACCCGCTCCTCCTTGCTGGCCTCGAGGCCGAGCTGGCCGTAAGTGTGGGTGAATTCGGCGAACCAGGGGTTGGTCAGCAGCGGGCAGTGACCGAAGATCTCGTGAAAGATGTCCGGCTCCTGCAGGTAGTCCAGCTCTTCCGGGGTGCGGATAAAGGTCGCGACGGGAAAACGCTTGCTCGCCAGCAGTTCGAAAAAGCGTTGGAAGGGGATCAGCGCCGGTACGCGCTCCACTTGCCATCCCGTGGTGGCGGCCAGCACGCGGTTGATCTCGCCGAGCTGCGGGATGCGCTCGTGGGGCAGGGCGAGCTGGTCGAGGCCGTCGAGGTATTCCTGGCAGGCGCGCCCGTCGAGCAGTTTCAGCTGACGCTCGACCAGCGTCTGCCACACCGCGTGCTCGGCGTCGGGGTAATGAATATGCCCCTGCGCGTCCGGTTCGCGGGCTACGTAGTGGGTGGTCTTCATCGCTTCTCCTGGGCCGCTTGGGCATCTTGTTGTTGCCCTCATTCGAACGCGAAGGCGTGCCGCAGGGGAGAGGCGCTGTGGCGCAATGTCGCATGTGCGTGGTATTGCGCTGTAAGAAATACATGACAGAGAGGTCGGCAGCCGGATCGGCGGCGTTGCCAATCGAGCAAACTGTCAAATAATCTTGACGATAATTTGCGCTGCACTGCAGCGCCGGCCCCACAACAAGACAACAGGGCTCCGCCATGCGTATCAAGATTCTCTGCCAGAACCGCGTCGGCATCCTGCGCGACATGCTCAACCTGCTGGTGGATTACGGCATCAACGTGGCCCGCGGCGAGGTGGGCGGCGAGCAGGGCAATGCCGTCTATCTGCACTGCCCCAACCTGATGAACCTGCAGTTGCAGGCGCTGCGGCCGAAGATCGAGGCGCTGCCCGGCGTGTTCGAGCTGCGCAAGGTCAGCCTGATGCCCAGCGAGCGGCATTCCCTGGAACTCAATGCACTGCTCGGCGCGCTGGAATTCCCCGTCCTCTCCATCGACATGAGCGGTGCCATCGTTGCCGCCAACCGTGCCGCTGCGCAGTTGCTCGGCGTGCGCGTCGACGAGGTTCCGGGCATGAGCCTGTCGCGCTACGCCGAGGACTTCGACCTGCCGGAACTGGTGCGCGCCAACAAGGCGCGGATCAACGGGCTGCGGGTGAAAATCAAGGGCGATGTGTTTCTCGCCGACATCGCCCCGCTGCAATCCGAACACGACGACAGCGAGGCGCTGGCCGGCGCGGTGCTGACCCTGCATCGCGCCGACCGGGTCGGTGAACGCATCTACCAGGTGCGCAAGCAGGAGCTGCGCGGCTTCGACAGCATCTTCCAGAGCTCGAAAGTGATGGCCGCGGTGGTGCGCGAGGCGCGGCGCATGGCACCGCTGGATGCGCCGTTGCTGATCGAGGGCGAGACCGGCACCGGCAAGGAACTGCTGGCGCGCGCCTGTCACCTGTCGAGCCCGCGTGGGCAGTCACCCTTCATGGCGCTCAACTGCGCCGGCCTGCCGGAGTCGATGGCCGAGACCGAGCTGTTCGGCTACGGCCCCGGCGCCTTCGAGGGCGCGCGGCCGGAAGGCAAGCTCGGCCTGCTGGAGCTGACCGCAGGCGGTACGCTGTTTCTCGATGGCGTCGGCGAGATGAGCCCGCGGCTGCAGGCCAAGCTGCTGCGCTTCCTGCAGGACGGTGGCTTCCGCCGGGTCGGCAGCGACGAAGAGGTCTATCTGGATGTGCGGGTGATCTGCGCGACCCAGGTGGACCTGTCCGAGCTCTGCGCCAAGGGTGAGTTTCGCCAGGACCTGTATCACCGGCTCAACGTGTTGTCGCTGCACATTCCGCCGCTGCGCGATTGTCTGGACGGTCTGCAGCCGCTGGCGCTGCACTTCATCGATCAGGCCAGCCGGCAGATCGGCTGTGCGCTGCCGACGCTCTCGCCGCAGGCGCTGGAGCGCCTGGCCGGCTATCACTGGCCGGGCAACGTGCGGCAGCTGGAGAACACCCTGTTCCAGGCGGTTTCGCTGTGCGAGGGCGGCATCATCAAGCCCGAGCACATCCGTCTGCCGGGCTACGGCGCGGCGCAGCCACTGGGTGATTTTTCGCTGGAGGGCGACCTGGCCAGCATCGTCGGGCGCTTCGAGAAGGCCGTGCTGGAGGGGCTGTACAAGCAGTTTCCGAGCAGCCGTCAGCTGGGCAAGCGCCTTGGCGTGTCGCATACCACCATCGCCAACAAGCTGCGCGAGCATGGCGTGGGCAGGGCCGACGGCTGAGGCCTGCTGGCGGCCGCGCAGATCGCTTCATGCTTTGCGGGCGGCATGAACGTTCAAGCCATCAACCTGCTACCGAGCGTGGCAGTCAGTGCACCGCCTGGCTCACCGCGTCGATCAGCGCCTGCAGGTCGATGGGTTTGCGCAGGTGCAGGGTGAAGCCCGCGGCCATGGCCTTTTCCACGTCGCGCAAGGTGCCGTAGCCGGTCAGGGCGATGCTCGGGGTGTCCCGATTGGCGCCCTGCTGGCGGATGATGGCCATCATCTTGTGGCCGTCGATCTCCGGCATGCCGATGTCGGAGACGATCACATCGAACGGCGTCTGCTCGGCCAGCTCGATGGCCCGCGCACCGCCGTCGGCAGTGGTGACCTCGGCGCCCTCGCTTTGCAGCAGCTCGCACATGGTTTCAAGGATGTCCGGCGAGTCGTCCACCAGCAGGATGCGGATGCCCCTGAGCCCACCGGCGGCATCGGCATTGGCCAGGTCGCTGAGTTCGAATTCGGTCTGCAGGTGCACCGGCAGCCAGACGCTGAAGCGCGCGCCGCGGCCGATGCCTTCCGAATAGGCCTCGATGCGCCCGTTGTGCGCCTCGACCAGCTGCTTGACCAGCGCCAGGCCGATGCCCAGCCCGTGCTTGGCACGCTGCGCATGCTGCATCTCGGCCTGCCCGAACATGTCGAAGACCTTGGGCAGGAAGTCGGCGCTGATGCCTTCGCCGGTGTCGATGACGTCGAGCCGGGCCTGGCCGCCCTCGCGCTCGAGTTGCATGCAGATGCGTTCGCCACCCTTGGAGAACTTCCAGGCGTTGTTCAGAAGGTTCCAGATGATCTGGTCCAGGCGCGTCGGGTCGGCCTGGATGTAGATGGGGGCGTCCGGCTTGAAGCTCTCGAAGCTGATGTTCTCGCTCTGTGCCAGCGGCGCGAACACCGCTTCGATGCCGCGCAGCACGTCCTGATAGCGCAGCGTGGCGAAGTGCAGCTTGAGCTTGCCGGTGCGGATACGCGAGACATCCATCAGGTCGTCGATGATCCGCGACTGGCTGCGCACCGCGTTCTGGATCGACTGCGTCGCCTTGTGCAGGCTCGGGTTGTTCTTCACCGCCTGAGAGCGGGCGACCAGGTCGGTGTTGAGCTGGATGAGGTTCAACGGGTGCTTCAGCTCGTGGGAGAGTACGGCGAAGAACTGGTCCTTCTGCAGGTTGGCCGCCTGCACACTCTCCAGTTCGTTCTGCTGTTCGGAGCTGCGCTGGCGTTCCTCGGTGAGGTCGCGGGCGATCTTGGCGAAGCCGATGACCTTGCCCGTACCATCCACCAGTGGATTGAGCAGGCCGCTGAGGAAGCACCGACTGCCATCGCGGCGGGCGTGCCAGCGCTCGTCCGTGGCCTGCCCATGTTGCAGTGCGCGCTGGCGTTCGGCTTCCGGAACACCGGCCTGGCGATCCTGCTCGGTGTAGATGATGTCCACCGTCTGGCCGAGCACTTCGGTTTCGCGGTAACCCAGGATCAGCTCGGCACCGCAGTTCCAGGTAGTGATCAGGCCGTCACAGTCCAGGGTGATGATGGCGTAGCCCTTGGTGCTCTGCGCCAGCAGCTTGAGGTGGGCTTCGCCGGCGCGTAGCTCTTCCTCGGCCCGGCGGCGGTCGGTGATGTCGATGAAGGTCAGCACGGCGCCTTCGATGCGGTCGTCCAGCGTGCGATAGGGAAGGAAGCGCGCCAGGTACCAGTGCTGGCCCTCGCGGTCGCGCACCTCGCGCTCGACCAGGTGCAGCTCTTCGAAGGCTTCGGCGGCGTCCTTGGCCAGCAGCGGGTAGTCCAGGCGGTGGGTGATGTCGAACAGCGAGCGGCCGGCATCGTTGCCGATCACGTTGAAGATGTCCCTGGCACGCGGGGTGAACCACTTGATGCGCATCTTGCGGTCGACGAAGACCGTGGCGATGTCAGTGGAGGAGATCAGGTTCTGCAGGTCGTCGTTGATCTTGCTGGTCTCGTCGACCTTGCTCTTGAGCTCGTAGTTGACGGTGGTGAGCTCTTCGTTGATCGACTGCAGCTCTTCCTTGCTGGTTTCCAGCTCCTCGGTGGCCGAGCGCAATTCCTCGTTGATCGCCTGCAGCTCCTCGTTGGAGGCGCGCAGTTCCTCGGTGGAGGTTTCCGAGTGCTCCATGGTGATCTGCAGGCGCTCCTTGGTGTGCTGCAGTTCCGCCTCGAGCTGGGTCAGGACGCTGTCCTTGGTGTCCGGATCCTCCAGCGTGCTGCTGTCCATGAAGGCTTCCACTTCGTCGAACAGCACCAGCATGTAGTCGCTGCCTGCCTCGTTGTCGCGGAACGGGCGCACCACCATGTTCACGTAGTAGCTGCGGCCGTCGCGTTCCAGACGCACGCGCCGTGCCTCCACGCTCTTGCCGGTATGGGCGGCCTGGTACAGCGCGGTGCGCAGTTCGAGGCGCAATTGGGGATGCACCAGGGTGGTCAGGTTCAGTGAGGGCTCGCCGCCGACATAGCGCAGGAAGTTCCCGGCGCGGTCGGACATGTGCACGATCTCCGCCTCCTGGTTGACGATGACGCTGGGCGGCGCGTACTGCTCGAGCGCGCGCTGGTGCACGTCGGCGAAGGAGAACTTGCGGTGGCGCCGGTGCGGCTCGCTGAACGGCGGGCGCGGCGGCGTGCTGAGGGTGAAGCCGTGCACCGGGCCGAGGGGCGCGCGGCGCAGCGAGGAGCCCACTTCCTTGGCGCGGTAGATGCGGTTCTTCTTGTCCACCGCGGTGAACAGCTGGCTGCAGACGTCGGCGGTTTCGGAGCTGCCGAGAAACAGGTAGCCACCGGGGTTGAGGGCGAAGTGGAACATGCGCAGCACTTCGATCTGGATGTCGCGGTCCAGGTAGATCATCAGGTTGCGGCAGGAGATCAGGTCGAGCCGCGAGAATGGCGGGTCGCGCAGGATGTTGGGACGGGCGAAGAGGATTCGCTCGCGCAGCTCCTTCTGCAGGCGCAGCTGGTTCTGATCCTTGACGAAGTACTGGCGCAGTCGGGCCGGGGTGACGTCGGTGACGATGGCCTCGGGGTAGACGCCGGCGCGCGCGGTTTCCAGGGCGCGATCGTCGATGTCGGTGGCGAACAGCTGGGTCTGGATGTCGACCCCGCTGTGGGCGGCCTGGTCGGTGAGCAGCATGGCCAGCGAATAGGCTTCCTCGCCGGTGGAGCAGGCCGCGGCCCAGACACGCAGAGCGCGGTCATCGGTGGCGAGCTTCTGCTCGAACAGCACGGGGATGATGTCGCGTTCCAGCGCCTCGAAGGCCTCGCGGTCGCGGAAGAAGTTGGTCACGCCGATCAGCATGTCGGCCAGCAGTGCCGGGGTTTCCTCCGGGTTGCCCTGCAGGTACCGGGCATAGCTGGGCATGTCGGGCAGGGCATTGACCTGCATGCGCCGTTCGATGCGGCGCAGCACCGTGGCCAGCTTGTAATGGCGGAAATCGTGGCCGGTGCGGGTGCGCAGCGCGGCGAGGATCTCGCGCAGCGCCAGCTCGTTGGGCTTGGACTGGGGTTGCGCCTGGATGTAGTACATCTCGCCCGGCTCGACCGCGGGGTGCTCGCCGTCCTCGGGCGCCGGCACCGGGCGGAACTGCTCGAGCAGCGTCTGCATGTTGCGGCGCAGTTCGACCAGCTTCTGCGCGATGTCGGCCACCGGCAGAACGATGTCGACCATGCCGGTTTCGATAGCGCTGCGCGGCATCGACTCGAACTCCGCATCGCCGGGTTCCTGCGCCAGGGTGATGCCGCCCTGTTCCTTGATGCGCGACAGCCCCACCGAACCGTCGGCACCGCTGCCGGAAAGCACGATGCCGATGGCGTGGGTGTGGTGGGTGTCGGCCAGCGTGCGGAAGAACAGGTCGATGGCCACCTGCACGCCGCGCTCGCGCTGCGGCTCGGTCAGGCGCAGGTAGCCGTCGTTCATCGACAGGTCCAGCGCCGGGGGAATCACGTAGATGTGGTTACGCTCGATGGGCGTCGGCTGGGTGACCTGCAGCACCGGCATGCGGGTCGCCTTCTGCAGGATCTGGTCGGCCTTGCTCTCGTGTTTGGGCGAGAGGTGCATGATCACCACGAAGGCCATGCCGCAATCTTTCGGCATGTGTTCGAACAGCGTCATCAGCGCCTTGAGTCCGCCTGCCGAGGCGCCGATACCGACCACGGGAAACTGCAGCGTGCTGCGGGTCAGGTTGCTGTTCTTCGGCACGGACGGCTCAGGGCTGGTACTCATCGAATCCTCGGGTGCATTGGGACTTCCGGGCATTAAAGGGCAGACAGCAGAACGAAGCAGGGAGTCCATCGCTGCCGAACGGATGATAAGGCTTTGCGCACGCGATTACTGTGCGGCCGGCTCGCGTGGCGCGGCCCATGTCCTCAGCACTCGATGATGTTCACCGCCAGACCGCCGCGGGCGGTTTCCTTGTACTTGCTCTTCATGTCGGCGCCGGTCTGGCGCATGGTGCGGATCACCTTGTCCAGCGAGATGAAGTGCCGGCCATCGCCGCGCAAGGCCATGCGCGCGGCGTTGATCGCCTTCACCGCACCCATGGCGTTGCGCTCGATGCAGGGCACCTGCACCAGCCCGCCGACCGGGTCGCAGGTCAGCCCGAGGTTGTGTTCCATGCCGATCTCGGCGGCGTTCTCGACCTGTTGTGGCGTGCCGCCGAGCACTTCGCACAGCGCGCCGGCAGCCATCGAACAGGCCACGCCTACCTCGCCCTGGCAGCCCACCTCGGCGCCGGAAATCGAAGCGTTCTCCTTGTAGAGGATGCCGATGGCGGCGGCGGTGAGCAGGAAGCGCACCACGCCGTCCTCGTCCGCACCCGGGACGAAGCGCATGTAGTAATGCAGCAGGGCCGGAATGATGCCCGCCGCGCCATTGGTGGGCGCCGTGACCACGCGCCCGCCGCTGGCGTTTTCCTCGTTGACCGCCAGCGCATAGAGATCGACCCAGTCGAGCACGTTGAGCGCATCGCGCAGGTTGGCCTCGGGGTGTTCGCTGAGCTGGCGATACAGGCCCGCCGCGCGGCGACGCACCTTGAGGCCGCCGGGCATCACGCCTTCGGTACGGCAGCCGGCATCGACGCAGTCCTGCATGACCTGCCAGATACGCAGCAGGCCACTGCGGGTCTCTGCTTCCGGCCGCCAGGCGGCCTCGTTGGCGAGCATCAGCTGGCTGATGGACAGCCCATGGGCAGCACAGTGATCGAGCAGCTCGGCAGCGCTGCGAAAGGGGTAGGCCAGTGCGGTGGCGTCCTCGACGATGCGATCGCTGCCGGCGGCCTGTTCGTCGACCACGAATCCGCCACCCACCGAGTAGTACTCGCGGCTACAGAGCTGCAGGCCGGCGGCGTCGAAGGCGCGGAAGATCAGGCCGTTGGGGTGGAAGGGCAGCGGCCGGCGGATGAAGGCCAGCTGCGCCCGGCTGTCGAACGGGATCGGGTGCTCGCCGAGCAGGCGCAGTTCGCCACGCTCGCGGATCGTCGCCAGGCGCGCCGGGATGCTGTCGGTATCCACCGATTCGGGATGTTCGCCCTCCAGCCCGAGCAGCACGGCCTTGTCGCTGCCGTGGCCCTTGCCGGTAGCGCCGAGCGAGCCGTACAGCTCGACCTTGATGGCGCGGGTCGCTGCCAGCTGCTCGTCACGGCGCAGGCCTTCGGCAAAGCGCAGGGCGGCGCGCATCGGGCCCACCGTGTGCGAGCTGGACGGGCCGATACCGATCTTGAACAGGTCGAAGACACTGAGGGACATTGGGAGGCTCCAGGCGAGGCTTGTATAAGCCTAGACCCTCGGCCGCCCGTCAAGGTTGATCGGGAAGGCTTTCGTTGTCGTTCTGGGCGGTCGCGGCGCCGGGTTGGTCCGCGGCCTGGCGCGAGCCGCCCCAGGGGTTGGCCTCCAGGCTGTTGTGCACCGCGGTCGCGGCCTGCGCGGCCTGGCCGATGGCGACGCTGATCTGCTTCAGGCCCAGGGTCACGTCACCGATGGCATAGAGGCCGCGCAGCGAGGTCTGCAGGTGCTGGTCCACCTTCACACCGCCGCATTCGTCGCAGTCCAGACCCAGCTGCAGCGCCAGCTCCGAGCGAAAGCGTGCGCCCAGGCTGGGGTAGATGATGTCGAAATTGTGCCGCTCGCCGCGGCAGGTCAGCAGGTCGATGCCGTTCTCGCAGGGCTGCATGGATTCGACCCGGTCGCCGATCACGCGGATGGCGTAGTGCTCGGCCAGGGCGATGGCCTGTTCGCATGCCGCCTGGTCGCCGTGCACCACCACGGTGACCCGGTCGGTGAAGGTGCGCAGGAACACTGCGTGGGTGATGGCGCTTTCCGCTTCGCCATACACGGCGACGTTGTCGCCGTCGACCTCATAGCCATCGCAGATCGCGCACAGCCGCACCTTGCCGGCGTGAATGGCCGGCTCGATGTCGGGCATGTCCGGCAGCCGGTCCTCGATACCGGTGGCGAGGATGATCCGCCGGGTGATGCAGCTGCGCTCGCCGTAACGCACGCTGAAGCCCTCGACATGCGGCTCGATGTGCTCGACCAGGCCGTGCTCCAGGCGTGCGCCATAGCCAGCGGCCTGTTCGCGCAGCCTGGCCAGCAGGTCGTTGCCGCTGATGCCCGGTGGAAAGCCCGGGTAGTTGCGCGACCGCGGTATCCACGCGGCGCGGCTGCTGCCGGCATCGACCACCAGACAGCTGCGTCGGAAGCGCGCCAGGTACAGCGCGGCGGTGAGGCCGGCGGGACCGCCGCCGACGATTAGGCAGTCGGTCACGGCAGTTTGCGGGTTCGCTTGCTCGGGGGGCATGGCGTTGGCCGGTGGCGGGTGGTTGCCAGTAGAAGGGGGCGTGACGAGAAAGTTCGGTCCGGCCGATGGATGCAATGTGCGGTTTTGAGAGCTGGTTGGAGCTTCAACCCTTGTGCCAGAGCCGTCGATGGCCAAAACTGCGCGGCTCGGTGACCGTCGGGTCCAACCCGTACCTATCGGTCACCGCCATTCCAATAAAGACCAGCCTGCGGCTCCGCTCGCGGTGCACTGGTCCCCTCGCTGTACCCCAGCCTCGCCACACCCGGCGCCGGCTGAACCATATCGAATTGCAAACACCACTCGGACGGTGCTCACGAGGCGCCTTCGGGCTTTTCCCATTGGGGGTTGGATGTACAAGTCTTGTGTCGCTGCGCTGGTCGCAGCCCTGTATTGGTTGAGTGCTCCCATGATGGCTGCCGAAGGCGGGCCGATCGTCATTAAGTTCGCCCACGTGGTGGCGGACGACACCCCCAAGGGCAAGGGGGCGTTGTTGCTCAAGCAGCTGGTCGAGGAGCGTATGGCCGGCAAGGTGAAGGTCGAGGTCTATCCGAACTCGACGCTGGTGGGCGACGCCGACGAGATGCAGGCGCTGTTCGACAACAAGGTGCAGCTGCTGGCGCCGTCGATGTCGAAGTTCGCGCCCTACACCAAGAAACTGCAAGTGTTCGATCTGCCGTTCCTGTTCGATGACGCCGAGGCGCTGCAGCGTTTCCAGAAGCGCGAGGCCGCGCGCCAGCTGCTGCGCTCCATGGCCGATCACGGCGTCTACGGCCTGGCCTACTGGAACAACGGCCTGAAGCAGCTCTCGGCCACGGCGCCGCTGCGCAAGCCGAGCGATGCGGCGGGTCTGGCCTTCCGTATCCAGCCCTCGCCGGTGCTCGAGGCGCAGTTCGCGGCGGTCGGTGCCAAGTCGGTGGTGCTGCCGTTCGCCAAGGTCTACGAGTCGCTCAAGGGCGGCGTGGTGCAGGGGGCCGAGAACCCCTGGTCGAACATCCTCAGCCAGAACATGCACAGCGTTCAGCCGTACATCACCGAAACCAACCACGGTGTGCTCGACTACATGCTGATCACCAACAACGAATTCTGGCTGAGCATGCCGTTCGCCGTGCGTTCGGAGCTGGAGGGCATCATTCTCGAGGTCACCCAGGCGGTGAATCGCGAGGCTGCGGCGGTCAATCGGCGCGACCGCGATCGCATCCTGGCCAGCGGCAGCAGCCAGCTGATCACCCTCACGCCGGAAGAACGCCAGGCCTGGCGCGAGCAGATGCTGCCGGTATGGAAAACCTACGAGGCCGAAATCGGTGCGGACCTGATTCGCGCCGCAATGACGGTCAATCGTCGCCGCTGAGGCCGCGATCGAACTCGCCGGCCATGCAGGCCGGCGAGCTCGGGCGGTTCAGCCGCTCACCCTCCTGCTCCAGCCATTCGGCCAGTACCCGTGCGTTGTTCTCGTGCTCATCCCGAGCCGCGTAGACCAGCGTCAGGGTGCCCCCTTCGGTCATCTCCAGCAGTGGCCACCAGTGCTCCGGATGCGCCGCCAGCTCGCTGCGGTAGCGCCGGCGGAACTCGGCGAAGTTCAGCGTGCCGTTCTTGAACGCCCTGCGCAGCTCGGTCGATGGCGCCAGATCTGCCAGCCAGGCCTCCAGCGCCAGCCCTTGACGATCGCAGCCCCGCGGCCATAGCCGATCGACCAGTATCCGGCGGCCGTCCGTGACCTCGGCGGGTGCATAGGCGCGTTTGCACAGAATCATCACCAGACCTCCTCGTTATCGGTAAACCAGCCTAGACCGTTCGTTCGCTGAGGTGTGGTTTATTTTACTGGTGAAGGGGTAAATAACACCCTGTGCGATTGGGTTTTCACAACCATTTAATGCGTATCTTTTTGATTTAAAAGGAGTAAAAAGCGGCACGCTTCCTGAAGTGAAGCCTTGGCGGCAAATCAATCACGACAGGAGCATTACATGAAAAGCGCAAAGGTTCTGGTGGCGGCAGCGGCAATCCTGGCAAGCGGACTGGCCAGTGCGGACGAGATTCTGGAAGTGCACAAGGACCGCGCCGTCGGTGGCGGGTTCGGTGGGCTCAGCGGCTTCATGATCGGGGCCGCAGCGGGCGGCCCGATCGGGGCGCTGATCGGTGGCGGAGTCGGTTATCTGATGGGGCAGGGCACGCAGCAGGCCGCCGGGCTGGAGCAGACGCTGTATGTGGTCAAGCGCGAGGATGGCAGCATCGCCCGCATCCGCACTTCGGATGACCGCTTTCTGCAGGGCCAGCACATCGAGCGCGATGGCGCGCGGGTCACCGCGTCGACCCGCTGATGCACAGCGGCTGGTCCGCCGGCCGCCGGATGGGGGATGATCGCGGCTGACCGTCATCGAGGAGGCACTGATGAGTTATTCCGTTCTGCATGTGGTGCATCTGCTGGCCGCGATCTTTTTCATCGGCACGCTGTTCTTCGAGGTGATGATCCTCGGCCGTATCCGTCAGCAGATCGGCGAGCAGACCATGCCGCTGGTGGAGCGCGCCGTAGGTGCGCGCTCGCGGGTGGTGCTGCACTGGGTGGTACTGTTCGTCTACGGCGCCGGTATCGGCCTGGCCTGGTATCACCGCCAGGCGCTGGCCAATCCGTTCGCCAGCAGCTTCGCCACACAACTGACGCTGAAGATCGTGCTGGCGGTCGGCGTGTTCCTCACTTTCGGCCTGGTGGCCGTGCTGCTGCGCAAGGGGCGGATGACGCCGGCACGCTACCGGACGCTGCACTGGGCCATCTTCCTGCAGATGATCGGCATCGTGCTGCTGGCCAAGGGCATGTTCTACCTGCACTGGTAGTCGCCGCCGCCTTCATCCGTCCGGCGCCTTAGCAGGTCCGCCGCGCGGGGTGATGATTCCGGTCAAGTTTGCCGGCGCTTTTCGTGGTGCTTATCGGGGCCGATTCAGTGGCTGCAGTCTCGTTGCGTTCGCCGTATCGGCGACTAAGGTGGCTGCATCCATTCCAGTCAGCAGAGGTCTGCCATGAACTTCGCCTACAGCCCGCGTGTGGAGGCCCTGCGGCAGCAGCTGCAGGCCTTCATGGACGACCACATCGTGCCGCGCATCGGCGCCTGGCACGCGGAAGTCGCTGCCGGCCAGTACCCCGTGTCGTTCATGGAGGACCTGAAGGCGCTGGCGCGGGAGGAGGGACTGTGGAACCTGTTCCTGCCATCGCTTGGCGAAGACGAGCCGGGTACCGGGCTGAGCAACCTTGAATACGCGCCGCTGGCGGAGATCATGGGGCGCGTGCACTGGGCCTCCGAGGTGTTCAACTGCAACGCGCCGGATACCGGCAACATGGAGCTGCTGCACATGTTCGCCACGCCCGAGCAGCGCGAGCGCTGGCTCAAGCCGCTATTGGAAGGTGAAATCCGCTCGGCCTTCGCCATGACCGAGCCGGACGTGCCGTCCTCCGATGCGACCAACATCCAGACGCTGATTCGCCGCGACGGCGACGACTACGTGATCAACGGCCGCAAGTGGTTCATCACCAACGCCTCGCATCCCAACTGCAAGCTGTTGATCGTCATGGGCAAGACCGACCCGGACGCCGAGACCCATCAGCAGCAGAGCATGATCCTGGTGCCGTTCGACACGCCCGGTGTCGAGCTGGTGCGCAACATTCCGGTGATGAACCACATCGCCCCGGAAGGCCACAGCGAACTGCTGCTGAAGAACGTGCGCGTGCCGGCGAGCAACCTGCTCGGCAGGGAAGGCGACGGCTTCATGATGGCCCAGGCGCGTCTAGGGCCTGGGCGCATCCACCACTGCATGCGCTCGATCGGCATGGCCGAGCTGGCCCTGGAGCTGATGGTCGAGCGCTGCCAGGAGCGCAAGGCGTTCGGCAAGTACCTGCAGCAGTATTCCAATGTCGCCGACTGGATCGCCGAGTCGCGCATCGAGATCGAGCAGGCGCGGCTGCTGGTACTCAAGACCGCCTGGATGATCGACGAGGTCGGCGCCAAGGCCGCGCGCAAGGAAATCTCGATGATCAAGGCGCTGGTGCCGCGCATGCACACCAGCGTGGTCGACCGCGCGATCCAGGTCTACGGCGCGATGGGCCTGACGCCGGACACGCCGCTGGCCGACATGTGGACCGGCGGCCGCGCGCTGCGCTTCGCCGATGGCCCGGATCAGGTGCATCTGCGCAGCATCGCGAAAATGGAAATCAAGGTCAGTGAAGCCAGCCGCGGTGCCACGGCGGCTTATCTAACCCCGCCGGGTCGTCACTGATCGTGACTGCTGCTGGCCGCGCGACGCCAAGGCGCGCGGCCTATCTCCGTTCGCGCGCATGCTCCGTCCTGTGCGCTAGCTTGCGTCTCTCTCCTACTGGCCTAGGCTAGTCATAACAACGTCTTTGTTCACGGTCATGGTGTTCTTTGACATGGGACAACGAAACCAGTCGCCGGGGGAGTCCTTGATTGCAATCAAGGGGAGGGATGTAGACGCTCACCTACCATCCGCTTACGCCAACCGTACAAGCAGGTAATTCGATGGCTTCCCGTGAAATCTGGTCGCTGGCCGGTACGTTCAGTACCTGGGTCAAGGGCTTTGTCATTCTGCTGATCCTGAGCGTCTGCGCATCGTCGCTGCAGGCCAGGGAATATGAAGCCGAGCAGCAGCGCCTCGACAAGTTCTTCCCCGGTGCCAGTCTCTCGTCAGCCGAGGGCGACTATCAGGTCCGCACGATCACCAAGGGTGACGAGGTACTCGGCTACGCCTTTCAGTCCATCAATGTGGTGGACATTCCCGCCTATTCCGGCAAACCCATCAACATGCAGGTGCTGCTCGATCCGCAGGGTGTGATCGTCGATGCCTATGTGCTTGAGCACCATGAACCGATCCTGCTGATCGGCATTCCCGAACAGAAACTGCACGACTTCAACGCCAAGTACCAGGGCATCCGGGCCGACCAGCGCGTGGTGGTCGGTCGCTCCAGCGACAGCAATGCTGTGACCATCGATGCCGTGACCGGCGCCACCGTGACCGTGATGGTGGTCAACGAGATCGTCATGCGCGCCGCCCATGAGGTGGCCGTCTCGCTGGGCCTGATCGAGGGGGGCGGCAACGCGCGGCCGAAGATCGCCAGCGTGCGCCAGGACGTCTACCAGCCGGCCAACTGGACCGAGCTGACCGGCAGTGGTGCGATCCGGCGTCTGCACCTGACTCGCGGGCAGATCGACGAAGCCTTCAAGGGCACCGAGGCCGAAGGCATCGACGAGGCCACCGCACAGACCGCCGACGAGACCTTCATCGACCTCTACGCCGCGGAGCTGAACCCGCCGACCATCGGCCGCAACCTGCTGGGCGACAATCAGTACCGCTTCCTGATGGAAGAGCTCAAGCCGGGCGAGCACGCCATCGCCGTGCTGGGCAGCGGCGAGTATTCGTTCAAGGGCTCGGGCTACGTGCGCGGCGGCATCTTCGATCGGGTCCAGCTGCGCCAGTTCGGCGACATCATCAGCTTCCGCGACCTCGACTTCCAGCGTCTGAACGATATCTACCTCGACGGCGCGCCGCGCTTCAGCGAGATGGCGATCTTCATCGTCCGCGAGGCTGCCCGCTTCGATCCGGGCTCGCCCTGGGTGCTGGAGTTGCTGGTGCGCCGCCAGACCGGCCCGGTGAGCGGCGTGTTCACCAGCTTCGAACTGCCCTACCAGATGCTCGAGGACTACATCGAGCGGCCGCAGCCCACCGCCGAGGAACTGGCTGCCATTGAGGAAGCCAATCGGCCGATGTGGGTCAACATATGGTACCAGAAGAGCTTCCAGATCGGCGTCATCCTCGCCGCCCTCGGCCTGCTCACGGTGATCCTCTTCCTGCAGGACACCTTCACCCAGCGGCCGCGCTTCCTGCACTGGCTGCGCCGCGGCTACCTGGTGTTCACCGTGGTGTTCATCGGCTGGTATGCGCTGGGGCAGCTGTCTGTGGTCAACGTGCTGACCTTCGTCCACGCGCTGTTCCAGGACTTCCGCTGGGAGCTGTTCCTCTCCGACCCGGTGATCTTCATCATCTGGACCTTCACCGCCGCCACCATCCTGCTCTGGGGCCGCGGTGTGTTCTGCGGCTGGCTGTGTCCGTTCGGCGCGCTGCAGGAGCTGATCAACGAAGCCGCACGCAAGCTGAAGATTCCGCAGTACGAGCTGCCCTTCGCGGTGCACGAGCGGCTTTGGGCCATCAAGTACATCGTCCTGCTGGTGCTGTTCGGCATCTCCCTCGAGTCGATGATGATGGCCGAGAAGGCCGCCGAGGTTGAGCCGTTCAAGACCGCCATCACCCTCAAGTTCGACCGCCAGTGGTGGTTCGTCGCCTACGCGGTGTTCCTCCTGGTCATCAACATCTTCACCCGCAAGGTGTACTGCCGTTACGTCTGCCCGCTGGGCGCGGCGCTGGCGATCCCGACCAAGCTGCGCCTGTTCGACTGGCTCAAGCGCCGCAAGGAGTGTGGCAGCCCCTGCCAGCTCTGCGCCAAGGAATGCGAGATCCAGGCGATCCATCCCGACGGCCATATCAATGCCAACGAGTGCCACTACTGCCTCGATTGCCAGATGACCTACCACAACGAGCACAAGTGCCCGCCGCTGGTGAACAAGAACAAGCGCAAGAAGCGCGACAAGAAGGCGCCGGCATCCGCCGAGCTGATTCCCGTAGTGCAAGTGGTGGAACCCTGAGCCATCGCCCCGGCGAGGTGCTCGATCGAGTGTGTTTGAAGCAGATGTCCCAAAGGAGCAAAACCCCATGAGCGACAAGAGCAAGAACAACCCCGAGGTGCTGGAGAAGGGCGGCATCAGCCGTCGTAACTTCCTCGGCGCCAGTGCGGTGACCGGCGCGGCCGTTGCGGCCACCGCCTTCGGCGGCGCGGTGATGACCCGCGAATCCTGGGCCGCCGCGGTCAAGGATGCGCAGCAGAACATCCACGTCGGTCCCGGCGAGCTGGATGACTATTACGGTTTCTGGAGCGGCGGCCACCAGGGCGAGGTGCGCGTGTTGGGCATCCCGTCCATGCGCGAGCTGATGCGCATCCCGGTGTTCAACGTCGACTCCGCCAGCGGTTGGGGCCTGACCAACGAAAGCCGCGCGATCATGGGCGACAGCGCCAAGTTCCTCAACGGCGACTGCCACCACCCGCACATCTCCATGACCGACGGCAAGTACGACGGCAAGTACGTGTTCATCAACGACAAGGCCAACACCCGTGTCGCGCGTATCCGCCTGGATATCATGAAGTGCGACAAGATGATCACCATCCCCAACTGCCAGGCCATCCACGGTCTGCGTCTGCAGAAGGTGCCCTACACCAAGTACGTGTTCGCCAACGCCGAATTCGTCATCCCGCACCCGAACGACGGCAAGGTCTTCGACCTGCAGGATGAAAACAGCTACACCATGTACAACGTCATCGACGCCGAGAAGATGGAAGTCGCTTTCCAGATCATCGTCGACGGCAACCTCGACAACACCGATGCCGATTACACCGGCCGCTTCACCGCAGCCACCTGCTACAACTCGGAGAAGGCCTACGACCTGGGCGGCATGATGCGCAACGAGCGCGACTGGGTCGTGGTGTTCGACATCGAGGCGG
This sequence comes from Stutzerimonas stutzeri, assembly GCF_000219605.1. Lineage (NCBI taxonomy): Bacteria > Pseudomonadati > Pseudomonadota > Gammaproteobacteria > Pseudomonadales > Pseudomonadaceae > Stutzerimonas > Stutzerimonas stutzeri. The sequence goes on along the minus strand of NC_015740.1, from coordinate 3,788,415 downwards.
CGGAGAAGGCGGTCAAGGCCGGCAAGTTCATCAATCTCGGCGACTCCAAGGTGCCGGTGCTCGATGGCCGCAAGAAGGGCAACAAGGACAGCGAGTTCACCCGCTACATCCCGGTGCCGAAGAACCCGCACGGCTGCAACACCTCGTCCGATGGCAAGTACTTCATCGCCAACGGCAAGCTGTCGCCGACCGTATCGATGATCGAGATCGCCAAGCTGCCCGACCTGTTCGCCGGCAAGCTGGCCGATCCGCGTGATGTGATCGTGGGTGAGCCTGAGCTGGGTCTCGGCCCGCTGCACACCACCTTCGACGGCCGCGGTAACGCCTACACCACGCTGTTCATCGACAGCCAGGTGGTCAAGTGGAACATGGAAGAAGCTGTTCGTGCCTACAAGGGCGAGAAGGTCAACTACATCAAGCAGAAGCTTGATGTGCACTACCAGCCGGGTCACCTGCACGCGTCGCTGTGTGAAACCAATGAAGCCGATGGCAAGTGGCTGGTAGCACTGTCCAAGTTCTCCAAGGACCGCTTCCTGCCGGTTGGCCCGCTGCATCCCGAGAACGACCAACTGATCGACATCTCCGGCGACGAGATGAAGCTGGTACATGACGGCCCGACCTTTGCCGAACCGCATGACTGCATCATGGCTCGCCGTGATCAGATCAAGACCAAGAAGATCTGGGACCGCAACGATCCGTTCTTCGCCCCGACCGTGGAAATGGCGAAGAAGGACGGCATCAACCTCGATACCGACAACAAGGTCATCCGCGACGGCAACAAGGTGCGCGTGTACATGACCTCGATGGCGCCGGCGTTCGGCGTGCAGGAGTTCACCGTCAAGCAGGGCGATGAAGTCACCGTGACCATCACCAACATCGACCAGATCGAAGACGTCTCCCACGGCTTCGTGGTGGTCAACCATGGCGTGAGCATGGAGATCAGCCCGCAGCAGACTTCTTCCATCACCTTTGTCGCTGACAAGCCAGGCCTGCACTGGTACTACTGCAGCTGGTTCTGCCATGCGCTGCACATGGAAATGGTCGGCCGCATGATGGTCGAGCCGGCCTAAGCTGTTCGAGCCATCGCCAATAAGCCGGTGATAGTTCAGCGACTGCGCGAGGAACCTCGGCCCTGCCGAGGTTCTTCCCGCAGTGTTTACCCGCCTGGAAGCTGAAGAAGGTTAAAACGCAGTGTTCAAAGCTCAGGCTACTTTCTCGCGGTACTCAGCGGCAGTTTCGCTGCTGCTTTTATTCAGTGGTGCTGCCCAGGCGGCACCGCAATCGATTACCACCTTGCCGCTGCAGCCCGATGGTGAGAACCGCTGGCGCTTGCCTGCCGGTGAGTATCAAGGCCAGTTCACCATCGAGCAGCCCATGCAGCTGCGGTGCGAACCGGGAGCCGTCATCCAGTCGCAGGGGCAGGGCAGCAGCCTGCTCATCAGCGCGCCCGACGTCCTAGTCGAAGGTTGCACGTTGCACGAATGGGGCTCCGACCTCACCGCCATGGATTCGGCAGTATTCATCCTGCCTGCTGCGGAACGTGCGCAGATCAGCAATAACCGTATGCGCGGCCCGGGGTTCGGTGTGTTCGTCGATGGCACCAGAGACGTGCAGGTGATAGGCAATGAAATCGATGGCGACGCCGGCGTCCGTTCGCAGGATCGCGGCAACGGCATTCACCTGTTCGCCGTTAGTGGCGCACGCGTGCTGCACAATCACGTACGCAATGCGCGCGATGGCATCTACATCGATACCTCCAACGGCAACCACCTCGAAGGCAACGTGATCGAGGATGTTCGTTACGGCGTGCATTACATGTTCGCCAACGAAAACAGCCTCATCGACAACGTAACCCGTCGTACGCGCACGGGTTATGCGTTGATGCAGAGCCGCAAGCTGACGGTGACCGGCAACCGTTCCGAGCAGGATCAGAACTACGGCATCCTGATGAACTACATCACCTATTCGACCATTACCGGCAACTTCGTCAGCGACGTGCAGCGTGGTGATACGGGTGGCGACAGCATGATCAGCGGTGGTGAGGGCAAAGCGCTGTTCATCTACAACTCGCTGTTCAACACCATCGAAAACAATCACTTCGAAAAGAGCTCGCTGGGCATCCACCTGACCGCCGGTTCCGAAGACAACCGCATCTCCGGTAACGCCTTCGTTGGCAACCAACAGCAGGTCAAGTACGTCGCCAGCCGCACCCAGGAGTGGTCGGTGGATGGCCGCGGCAACTACTGGAGTGATTACCTGGGCTGGGATCGCAACAACGACGGTCTCGGCGATATCGCCTACGAACCGAACGACAACGTCGATCGCCTGCTCTGGCTCTACCCGCAGGTGCGCTTGCTGATGAACAGCCCGAGCATCGAGGTGCTGCGTTGGGTGCAGCGGGCGTTCCCGGTGATCAAGTCACCAGGCGTGCAGGACAGCCATCCATTGATGAAGCTGCCCACTGAAAAACTCCTTACCGAAAAGCAGGAACCAACGTCATGAACGCCGTCGAGATCCAGGGCGTAAGCCAGCGTTACGGCAGCATGACCGTGCTGCACGATTTGAATCTGAACCTCGGTGAAGGTGAGGTGCTGGGGTTGTTCGGCCATAACGGCGCGGGCAAGACCACCAGCATGAAGCTGATTCTCGGCCTGCTCTCACCGAGCGAAGGCCAGGTCAAGGTACTCGGCCGCGCGCCGAACGATCCGCAAGTGCGCCGTCAGCTCGGCTATCTACCGGAGAACGTGACCTTCTATCCGCAACTCAGCGGCCGCGAAACCCTGCGCCACTTCGCTCGCCTGAAGGGCGCGGCGTTGACCCAGGTGGATGAGCTGCTCGAGCAGGTCGGCCTCGCCCATGCCGCGGATCGCCGGGTGAAGACCTATTCCAAGGGCATGCGCCAGCGCCTCGGTCTGGCCCAGGCACTGCTCGGCGAACCGCGCTTGCTGCTGCTCGATGAGCCGACCGTGGGGCTCGATCCGATCGCCACCCAGGATCTCTATCTGCTGATTGATCGCCTGCGTCAGCGCGGCACCAGCATCATTCTTTGCTCCCACGTGCTACCGGGCGTCGAGGCGCACATCAACCGGGCTGCAATTCTCGCCAAGGGCTGCCTGCAGGCAGTGGGCAGCCTCTCGCAATTGCGTGCCGAGGCAGGGCTGCCGGTGCGCATTCGCGCCAGTGGTATCAGCGAGCGGGACAGCTGGTTGCAGCGCTGGACCGATGCAGGCCACAGCGCACGCGGGCTCAGCGAGTCGAGCATCGAGGTCGTGGCCGTCAACGGCCACAAGCTGGTGTTGCTGCGCCAGCTGCTGGGTGAGGGAGAGCCGGAGGACATCGAGATCCATCAGCCATCGCTGGAAGACCTCTACCGCTATTACATGGAGCGCGCCGGCGACGTGCGCGCCCAGGAGGGTCGGCCATGAACCAGGTCTGGAACATCGCGCGCAAGGAACTCAGCGACGGCCTGCGCAATCGCTGGCTGCTCGCCATCAGCCTGCTGTTCGCCGTGCTCGCAGTGGGCATCGCCTGGCTCGGCGCCGCGGCCTCCGGGCAGCTGGGCTTCACCTCGATCCCGGCGACCATCGCCAGCCTGGCCAGCCTGGCCACCTTTCTGATGCCGCTGATCGCGCTGCTGCTGGCCTATGACGCCATCGTCGGCGAGGACGAAGGCGGCACCCTGATGCTGCTGCTGACCTACCCGCTGGGCCGCGGGCAGATCCTGCTGGGCAAGTTCGTCGGCCACGGGCTGATCCTGGCCCTGGCGGTGCTGATCGGCTTCGGCTGTGCCGCGCTGGCCATCGCCCTGCTGGTGGACGGCGTCGAGCTGGGCCTGCTGCTCTGGGCGTTCGGTCGCTTCATGATCTCCTCGACGCTGCTCGGCTGGGTGTTTCTCGCCTTTGCCTACGTGCTCAGCGGCAAGGTCAACGAAAAGTCCAGCGCCGCGGGCCTTGCGCTCGGCGTCTGGTTTCTCTTCGTGCTGGTCTTCGACCTGGTGCTGCTGGCGCTGCTGGTGCTCAGCGAAGGCAAGTTCAATCCGGAGCTGCTGCCCTGGCTGCTCCTGCTCAACCCCACCGACATCTACCGGCTGATCAACCTGTCCGGCTTTGAGGGCAGCGGCAGCGCCATGGGCGTGCTGTCGCTTGGGGCGGACCTGCCGGTGCCGGCGGCCATGCTCTGGCTGTGCCTGCTGGCCTGGGTCGGTGTCTCGCTGCTGCTGGCCTACGGCATCTTCCGCCGGCGCCTGGCCTGACCTTTCACGAATCGAGGAGAACGCCATGAACACTTTGCATCGCATCGGCGCCGGCGCCGTCTTCGCCCTGCTGCTGGGCCTCGGCCTGGCCGGCTGCGGCGAGCAGGAGGAGGTCCGGCAATCGCTCGAGCCGGTGGCCTTCCATGCCAGCGACGAGTGCCATGTCTGCGGCATGATCATCAGCGACTTCCCCGGGCCCAAGGGTCAGGCGGTGGAGAAGGGCGGGGTGAAGAAGTTCTGTTCCACCGCCGAGATGCTGGGCTGGTGGCTGCAGCCGGAGAACCGCCTGCTCGAGGCCCGGCTGTATGTGCACGACATGGGCCGCAGCGTCTGGGAACATCCGGACGACGGTCATCTGATCGACGCAACCAGCGCCTACTATGTGGTCGGCACGACGCTCAAGGGCGCCATGGGTGCGTCGCTCGCCAGCTTCGCCCAGGAGCAGGACGCCCAGGCCCTGGCGAGCATGCACGGCGGCCGTGTGCTGCGCTTCGAAGAGATCGATCAGGCGCTGCTGCAGGAAGCGGCCAGCATGCAACATGGCGGCATGCACGGGCACCTGTCCGACGATGCACACGGCGCGCATGCGGGGCACTGAGCCCCGGACAGTGACGACCAGTCTTCCGACACTTGCGAGGTAACACAATGATGGGTATCAGCGTCTGGCAACTTCTGATCATTCTTCTGATCGTGGTCATGCTGTTCGGCACCAAGCGCCTGCGTGGCCTGGGCTCCGATCTGGGCAGCGCGATCAGCGGGTTCCGCAAATCGGTGAGCGAAGGCGAGACCGCCGCCCATACCGAAACGGTGAAGCAGGAACTCAAGTAACCGTCATCTCCGAAGCAGCCCGTCCGGCCGCGCCTCGGCATCTGGACGGGCTGCCTCGGGCACCTCGTGCCCGCCGCGACCTACCTCTGCACGATCAGCTGCGTCGCTTCGCACCGCCATGGTGCGCCTGACTGCGGCCCTTGCCCGCCGATCGTCACTTTCCCACCCCCTCGGAAAAAAGCTGATTGCAATCAAGTCTGCCGAGGGTACCTACCCTGTAGAAAGTAATCCTGGCTCCCGGATTCGGGAGCGGTCATCGAGTCCGGCGCGTCGCGGTTGTCGCAGTCGGGCGCAGAACGTCTGGAGGCCCTTCCGTGCAAGTTATCGATCGGCGAAAAGCCCTGAGTATCGCGCCCATCTGGCGGCTCGCATTTCGCCCGTTCTTTCTCGCCGGCAGCGTTTACGCGTTGCTGGCGATCCCGCTCTGGGTGGCGACCTGGACCGGCCATTGGCCGGGCTTCCAGCCCACCGGCGGCTGGTTGGCCTGGCACCGCCACGAGATGCTGTTCGGCTTCGCCATGGCCATCGTCGCCGGTTTTCTGCTCACCGCCGTGCAGACGTGGACCGGGCAGATCGCGCCGTCCGGCAATCGCCTGATGGGGTTGGCGCTGCTTTGGCTGGCGGCACGCCTGGGCTGGTTGTTCGGCCTGCCGGCCGGGTGGCTGGCCCCGCTGGACCTGCTGTTCCTGCTGGCCCTGGCCTGGATGATGGCGCGCATGCTCTGGGCCGTGCGGCAGAAGCGCAACTACCCGATCGTGGTGGTGCTGGCGCTGATGTTCGGTGCCGATCTGCTGGTGCTGACCGGCCTGCTGCAAGGCAGCGATGCCCTGCAGCGCCAGGGTGTGCTGGCCGGTCTGTGGTTGGTCGCGGCGCTGATGGCACTGATCGGCGGCCGCGTGATCCCGTTCTTCACCCAGCGTGGGCTGGGCAAGCTCGAGGCGGTCAAGCCCTGGGTCTGGCTGGACGTCGCCCTGCTGGTTGGCACCGGTGTGATCGCCCTGCTGCACGCCTTCGGCCTGGCCATGCGCCCGCAACCCTTGCTGGGGCTGCTGTTTGCCGCCATCGGTGCCGGCCACCTGCTGCGCCTGGCGCGCTGGTACGACAAAGGCATCTGGAAGGTCGGCCTGCTCTGGTCGTTGCACCTGGCGATGCTCTGGCTGGTGGTCGCGGCGTTCGGCCTGGCGCTCTGGCATTTCGGTCTGCTGGCGCAGTCCAGCCCGTCGCTGCATGCCCTGAGCGTCGGCTCGATGAGTGGCTTGATCCTGGCCATGATCGCCCGGGTGACCCTCGGCCACACCGGTCGGCCGCTGCAGTTACCGGCGGGCATCGTCGGGGCCTTCGTGCTGTTCAACCTCGGTACGGCAGCGCGGGTATTCCTCTCGGTCATCTGGCCGGTCGCCGGGCTGTGGCTGGCGGCGGCCTGCTGGGCACTGGCCTTCGCACTCTACGTCTGGCGCTACGCGCCGATGCTGGTCGCGCCCCGTGTAGATGGACACCCGGGCTAACAGCGGAAGTCGCAATCGGCAGGTGCCGTCGCACCTGCCACACCTAACCAGCTTGAAAACCGCTGCCTCTGGCGAGGCGGCCTGTGACTCGACGCGTGTCGAGCTCGGAGATGATGAATGAAAAGCGAGTTTCAGGATCGTCTTGCGGTCGTGACCGGTGCCAGCTCCGGAATCGGCCTGGCACTGTGTGCTGCCCTGTTGCAGCGGGGGGCCCAAGTGCTGGCGATGTCGCGCAGCCTGGGTGGTCTCGAGGCGCTGCTGGCGACGCATCCGGAGCAGCTGCAATGGCTGCGTGGCGATGTCACTTCGGCAGAAGACCTGGCCGAGCTGGGCCGGCGCGCGGCCCAGCTCGGCCCCGTGCATTATCTGGTGCCCAATGCGGGCATCGCCGAGCTGGCCGATGGCCTCGACATGGCGGCCTTCGACCGGCAGTGGGCAGTCAATGGCGCCGGTGCGCTGAACACCCTCGCGGTCATGCGTAACGAGTTGGCCAAGCCGGCTTCGGTGGTGTTCGTCGGCACCTTTCTGATCCGTTCGACCTTCCCCGGACTGGCCGCCTACATCGCCAGCAAGGCGGCGTTGGCGGCGCAGGCGCGTACGCTGGCGGTGGAGTTCGCGCCGCTGGATGTACGCATCAACATGGTCTCGCCGGGGCCGACCGCTACCGCGATCTGGGGCACGCTGGGACTGACCGACGACCAGCTTGAAGGCGTTGCCGATGGCGTTACCAAGCGCCTGCTGCCGGGGCATTTCCTCGAGTCCGCGGCGGTCGCCAACGTCATCCTGTTCCAGCTCTCGCAAGGCGCGCGCGGCGTGTTCGGTCAGGACTGGGTGGTGGATAACGGCTACACCATCAGCTGAGGGATACCCGCATGTGGTTCAAGTGGAAGCGCAGCGCGGTACGCCTGGAGCAGGAATTGCGCGCGTTGCAGTCCAGTCACGCCGAGCAGTCGGCGCGCGTCGCAGAGCTGGAACAGCAGCTGCAGGTAGCAGAAGCCGCCAGCCAGCAACGCCAGCGACAGCTCGACTATTACCGCGGCGTGTCGGAAAAGCTGATTCGCTTCAGCACCTCGGTGGCCCATCTCGGCGAGTCGTTCGAGTTCCTCACCGGGCAGCTGGGCGACAACAAGGCCCGTGCCGGCGAGGTCGCCGCCGCGGCGCTGAGCAACCAGAAGCATTTCGGCGAGCTGCAGGGCAAGGCCGCCGAGATGGAGGACGGCCTCGGCCTGGCCTCGCGCAAGGTCGATACCCTTGCCGAGCGCTCGCAGGAGATCAACGGTATCGTCGATCTCATCAGCGGCATCGCCAGCCAGACCAATCTGCTGGCGCTGAATGCCGCGATCGAGGCGGCGCGTGCCGGCGAGGCCGGGCGTGGTTTCGCGGTTGTCGCCGGGGAGATTCGCAGCCTGGCGGAAAAGACCGCGCTGGCGACCGATGACATCGTGCGCAAGATTGGCGAAGTGCAGGCCGAAATCCGCAATGTGCATGACTACATCCAGCTGCAGGGCAGCCACGCCAAGGGCTTCAGCCGAACCACCGAGGTGGCGGTCGAGGCGATGCGTACGCTCTACCAGCTGGCCGGGGCGATGCGCGCCAGCAGCGCCGCGTCTTCCTTCCGGGCCGGCATCGAGCTGGCCAATCTCGATGAGCTGTCGCTGAAGTTCGTGGTGTACAACCACCTGCTGAGCGACCAGGCACAACCGATCCCACAGCTGCCGAGCGAGCGCGACTGTCGTTTCGGCCGCTGGTATTACGGCGAGGGCAACCGCGATATCCAGGCGCTGGACTGCTTCCGGCAGATCGAGCGGCCGCACACGGCGGTGCATGCCCAAGGGCAGGCGGCGCTGGATGCATTTGCTCAGGACGCCCTGGAAACCGCGCTGCGCCACCTCGGCCAGATGGAGGACGCCAACCTGGAGGTGATGCGTATCGTCACCGCCGTGGTCGATCAGTACGAGAAAGGGGCGAGTCGCGCGGCCTGATGATACAGACGCCCGCATTTTCGCTTGTGATGTCGTTGGTGCAAAAATATTGCGCTTATCGAGCAATACTATTCGTTAGATAACATTTAACCCGCCGCAGACAATGCGCACGCATTCCGTCTGCGCGGCAATCCGCCGCGCTCGATATGAACCGATCCCAGGAGGAGCGGCGAGCGGATGCGGCGTGCCGGTCCGTCGACCATTGCCAGCGCTGCGCTGGCAGATCTCGATGTTCGTTTCCTGGGCGCCCGCGTCGGCCGCCTGGCAAGCATGAGCGAACTGCACAACAGTCCCGAACCAATTGCCTACAACTACCACGTGGTGCGCCAGTTCACCCTGATGACGCTGGTCTGGGGTGTGCTCGGCATGGGCCTCGGCGTCTTCATCGCCGCTCAGCTGGTATGGCCGCAGCTGAACTTCGATCTGCCCTGGACCAGCTTCGGCCGCCTACGGCCAATCCACACCAATCTGGTGATCTTCGCCTTCGGTGGCGGCGCGCTGTTCGCCTCGTCCTTCTACATCGTCCAGCGCACCAGCCATGCCCGACTGATTTCCGATCGGCTGGCCGCCGTGGTGTTCTGGGGCTGGCAGGCAGCCTGCGTGGCAATGCCGATCAGCTACGCGCTGGGCTACACCACGTCCAAGGAATACGCCGAGATGGAGTGGCCGATCGCGCTCTGGGTGACGCTGATCTGGGTGCTCTACGCCTATCTGTTCTTCGGCACCATCGCCCGCCGGCGCATCCGCCACATCTACGTCGGCAACTGGTTCTTCGGCGCCTTCATCATCGTTACCGGCATGGTGCACATCATCAACCATGCCCTGATCCCGGTGAGCCTGCTCAAGTCCTATTCGATGTACTCGGGGGCCACCGATGCGATGGTGCAATGGTGGTACGGGCACAGCGTGGTGGGCTTCATTCTCTCGGTCGGCTTTCTCGGGATGATGTACTACTTCGTGCCGAAGCAGGCCGGGCGGCCGATCTACTCGTACCGCCTTTCCATCGTGCATTTCTGGGCGATCATCTCGATCTATATCTGGGCCGGTCCGCACCACCTGCACTACACCGCACTGCCGGACTGGGCGCAGAGTCTGGGCATGGTGATGTCGATCATCCTGCTGGCGCCGAGCTGGGGCGGCATGATCAACGGCATGATGACCCTCTCCGGTGCTTGGCATAAGCTGCGCACCGACCCGATCCTGCGCTTCCTGGTGGTCTCGCTGGCGTTCTACGGCATGTCGACCTTCGAAGGCCCGATGATGGCGATCAAGACGGTCAACGCGCTGTCGCACTACACGGACTGGACCATCGGCCACGTACACGCCGGGGCGCTGGGCTGGGTGGCGATGATCTCCATCGGCTCGCTGTACCACCTGATTCCGCGGCTGTGGGGGCGCGAGCAGATGCACAGCATCGGCCTGATCAACGCGCACTTCTGGCTGGCGACCATCGGCACGGTGCTCTACATCGCCTCGATGTGGGTCAACGGCATCACTCAGGGCCTGATGTGGCGGGCGATCAACGAAGACGGCACGCTGACCTATTCCTTCGTCGAGGCGCTGGAAGCCAGCCATCCCGGCTACATCGTGCGCATGGCCGGCGGCGCCATCTTCGCCAGCGGCATGCTGCTGATGGCGCTGAACACCTGGCTGACCGTGCGCACCCGCCGCGACGAGCGCGTGCCGCAGGCAGCGCCGCTGCTGGCCAGCTGAACGCCCGGGCAGCTATCTCGCTCAAAACCGGTCCAGGGACGGACCGCTCCACCGCCCGCCGGGCGGTCTCTCCGATTTCGACACAAGCAGGACCAATGCACGACTCTTTCGCCCTCTGGATTCGCTCGTTCCTTCCCGCCCCGCTGAATGCTTCGCCGAAGGAGTGGTTGCGCGCCGCCCTCGGCGTCGCCATCGTCATGCCGCTGGTGTTCTGCAGCGGCTACATGCTGGTCGGCAGTTCGTTGACCCTGCAGATCATGGGGCCAGCCGGCGCCTCGGCGGTGCTGGTGTTCGTCGCCTCGTCCAGCCCGTTCGCCCAGCCATGGGCGGTTCTGGTTGGCAATCTGCTGGCGGCGCTGATCGGCATCAGTCTGGGCATGAGCGGCTTGCCGAGCGTGGCCTCGCTGGCACTGGCGGCGTGCCTGTCGCTGCTCTGCCTGTTTTACCTGCGCTGCCTGCATCCGCCGAGCATTGCGCTGGCGCTGGTGGCGGCGGTCGGCAGTCCGGAGCTGCATCAGCTCGGTTACGCGCTGGTGGGGCCAGTGCTGTTCTACTCGCTGCTGCTGGTGGCCGTCGCGTTGGTCTACAACAACCTCACCGGGCATCCCTATCCGAAGCCGCGGCTGAGCCGCGAGAACAGCCATCACACCCGCGACCTGCCGCCGGGCGAGCGCATGAGCTTCACCCATGACGATGTGGATCGTGCGCTGCAAGAGTTCGGCGAGTACGTCGACGTCACCCGCGACGACCTCGAGCGGCTGATCAAGCAGACCGAGAAGCACGCCCTGCGCCGCAGCATGGGCGAGATCACCGCGGCGCACGTGATGTCGCGCGATCTCTACTGGCACACCCCGGATACCTTCATCGAACAGGCCTGGCAGACGTTGCAGCAGCATCGCCTGCGCTCGTTGCCGGTGGTCGAGGGCGATGATCACCGGCTGGTCGGTATCGTCACCCAGGTGGATCTGCTCAAGCACTTCCACCCACGCCCGGGGCGGCTCAGCTTTGGCCAGCTGAACTTCCTGCGCGGCACCAAGCTGCGCGCGATCATGAGTTCGCCGGTGGTTTCGGTGACGGCCGATACGCACATGGTCGAACTGGTTTATCTACTCTCGGATCGCGGCCTGCACTGCCTGCCGGTGGTCGATGCGCAACAGCGCCTGGTCGGCATGATTACCCAGACGGATCTGATCGCCGCGCTGTACCGCAACTGGCTCAAGCAGCTGCCGGACTGAGCGGCCACGAGTCCGGCGCGACGCTCAGATATCGTAGTACCAGCGGGACCAGTCGTAATCGTCGAGGGCTACTTCGCGCAGCAGTTCGATGGCCTTGAGCAACGCGGGCGATTCGCTGGCGCGTGCATGCACCAGGTAGACCGGATAGCTGAACTCCGGCGCCTGCTCCACTCGCTTGAGAAGCCCTTCTTCCAGATAGCGCTGGACCACGCGGGTGCGAAAGTAGCCGCGGCCGCCGCATTGCACCAGATACTGCAAGGCCAGCGGCCCGAGGCTGAATGAAAGCGCGGCGCGGGTGTATTCGGGCAGCGCCTGGTTATGCTGCTTGCGAAATGCCGGCCCCCAATCCACGTACAGATACGGCGTTGGATTCTGCGCCTGCACCACCTGGATCAGCTTTTCCTCCAGCAGCTGTTCGACCTGCAGACCGGGCAGGTACTCCGGCTGGTGTACCAGCGCGGCGTCGAGCACGCCGAGGTCGAGCTTCTTCTGCAGCTCTTCGCCGCTGCCCACTTCCAGTCGCACGGCGTGGCCCGGCAGCGCTTGCCGCAGCCGCTGGACCCAGGCCAGCATCAGCGGGTTGCACAGGCTCACCTCGGCGCCGAGCGTGAGCAGTTCGCCATAACCCCGTGGCAGCGGCAGGTCGCGCCGCGCGGCCTCCCAGGTCTGCACCAGCTGGCGGGCATAGGCGGCAAAGCGCTCGCCATCGGCCGTCAGCCGCGCCCCGGCGCGATTGCGCACGAACAGCCGGCAGCTCAGCTGGTTTTCCAGGTTCTGTATGCGCGCGGTGACGGCCGTCTGGGTGATGTGCAGGCGCTCGGCCGTGGCGATGAAGCTGCCGCTGCGAATGATCTCGAGAAAGGTGCGGGCGAGATCAATATCCATGGTCGACCTTAAATGCAGTGAACGTGACGGAACCGATGATTGTAGGGGGTTGTGACCGTCGTGGGGGCGCCCACCTTGAATCGGTGGGCGATCCGCTCACGATCAGTGCGAAGTGCCTTCGGCGAATTCGATCTTGTTGCCGACGTTGTACTTGCCGGAGGGCTTGTTCATCGGGATGCGTTTGACCTCCTCCAGCGTGTTGGCGTCGTAGACGAGGAGGGCGCCGTCGGTGTCCCAGACGCTGAGCAGGGCGTAGCGGCCGTCGTTGGTGAATTCGACGTGGGCGGCGTTCTTGCCCGGCATCGGGCGCAGGGTGTGGGCGACTTCCAGGGTCTGTTTGTCGATCAGGTGCACGGCGTCGTTGTTCGGGCCGAAGAACACGTCGGTCCAGGCGTAGGGCGAGTTGGCCTGGCTGCGCATGAAGAAGCCCGGGCCTTCGGTGGGGATCTCCTTGATCAGCTTCCAGGTGTCCAGATCCAGCACCGAGATCAGTCCCTTGCTGACGTTGGGGGTGGCGAACACCCATTTGCCGTTGCGTTTCCAGTAGATGCCCGAGCCCAGGTGCGGCATGCCAGGAAGCGGAATGTCGGTGACCGCCTGGCCGTTGTCGAGATCGATCACCTGGCCACCGTGGGCCTTGCGCGAGGTGGCCAGCAGGTAGCGGTAGTCCGGCGTGAAGGAGAAGTCATCGAGGAAGTCTGCGGCCTCGATGCGCCGCGGTTCGAAGGTCGGCTCGCCGGCATAGGAGAGCTCCCAGGCCTCTTTCACGTCCTTCAGCGCGACCACGAAGCTGTCGCGCGGCGGCGCGGTGTACACGGCGCTGACCCGTGACGGCGTGCCGTCCTGGCCGACGGCGGGGATGTGCTTGACCAGCGACAGGTCGCGCGCATCGAGCAGCACCAGGTTGCCCGGCAGGTAGTTGCCCACCAGCACCCAGCGGCCGTCGTTGCTGACCGCCAGGTTGCGGGTGTTCAGCCCGGCACGGACCTCGGCGAGCATAGTCAGGTTGTGCAGGTCGTAGACGCTGACCCAGCCATCGCGGGAGGCGAAATAGACGAAGCGGCCATCGGGCGAGAACTTCGGCCCGCCGTGCAGGGCGAAGTGCGACTGGAAGTTGGCCAGTTCCTCGAATCGATCGCCATCCAGCACCCGCACGTGATGATTGCCAGCCTCGACCACGACGAACAGGTTGCGCGGATCGGCGCCGTGCTGCGGAGTCGTCGGCAGGGTGGCGACGTCGGTGAGGATGCGGTGGCTGGCCCGGATATCGGCATCGCTCCAGGTCGGCGGCACGGCCGAGGGCTGATACAGGTAATCGACCAGGCCGGTGATCTGCGCGTCATTCAGCACGTGTGAATAGGCGGCCATCTGGCTCGCCGGGCGGCCGTCGCGGATCACCGCCTGGGCCTCGGCCGGTTTGATGCGGCTGAGGCTTTCCGGCAGCAGCGCCGGCCCGGCGCCACCGAGGCGGTTGACGCCGTGGCAGGCCTGGCAGTGCTGTTCATAGAGGGCCTGGCTGTCGTCCGGCGTGGCGGCACTGGCCATGTCGAGGGCGACGAAGGTGGCGGCCGGCAGCGCGGCGGCCAGCAGCAGGGCGGGCATCAGTTGCATAAGGCCTCCGCTTGCGGGGTGGGGTCACCGTGCAGGCGCGCCGGGTGGCGGACCTGGCGCTCGGCGAACAGGCCCACCACCTTGCCGATTACGGTGAGGGTCGGTGGGGTGAGGTGCTGCTCGTCGGCCATGTTCGGCAGTTGCCGTAGCGTGCAGCGCACCACTTGCTGGTCCGGCCGGGTGCCGTTGCCGATCAGTGCGGCCGGGGTATTCACCGGCAGGCCGGCGGCGATCAGGTTGCGCGAGATCTCGCCGAGGCTGGCCAGCCCCATGTAGAACACCAGGGTCTGGCCGCCCTGGGCCAGTGCGTCCCACGGCAGGTGCAGTTCGCCGTTGGTCTGCAGGTGGCCGGTGATGAACTGGCAGGAATGCGCCAGGTCGCGATGGGTCAGCGGGATGCCGGCATAGGCGCTGCAACCGGCCGCGGCGGTGATGCCCGGCACCACCTGGCAGTCGATGCCGCGCTGCAGAAGGAATTCGAGTTCCTCGGCACCGCGGCCGAAGATGAACGGGTCGCCGCCCTTGAGCCGCACCACGCGCTTGTTCTGCAGGGCCAGGTCGGCCAGCAGCTGGTTGATCTCCGGCTGCGGCAGGCTGTGGTAGCCACTCGTCTTGCCGACGTAATGGCGGCTGCAGGCGGCGGGCAGCAGGGCCATCAGACCGTCGCTGACCAGGCGGTCGTAGACCACCGCGTCGGCCTGTTGCAGCAGGCTCCAGGCGCGCAAGGTGAGCAGCCCGGGATCGCCCGGACCGGCACCGACCAGAGCGACCTCGCCCGGGGCGAACGCCGCGCTCAGCGAGGCGGGAAGTGTGAGTGGCTGGTCCATGCGGTGCTCCTGAATTCTCATCGGGCTTACGGAGTGCGTTGCTGCGGCGCTTGGTCGGCCGCTTGATCGGTCAGATGGCGATGCTGGGAATGCGCTCGACGGCGGGCAGGCCGATCTCCTCGTCGGAGAGGTAGCAGCCCGGGTCTTCGGCCCACAGATCGCCCTGCGCCCAGGCGCGGGTACGCGTGTTGCCGTTGCAGATCGCCAGCCAGCGGCAGTCGGCGCAGCGACCGCCCACCGCGCGCGGATGCTGGCGCAGCTCCTGCAGCAGCGGCGCCGGCTCGTTCAGCCAGATGTCGCTGAAGCGTTGGCGGCGCACGTTGCCGACGGTGTGCTGCCACCAGTAGGTGTCCGGGTGTACGTCGCCGATGTTGTCGATGTTGGCGATGCCGCTGCCCGAGGCGTTGCCGCCCCAGGCGCGCAGCATGCCTTCCAGGCGCTCGCGATGTTCCGGCAGGTGCTGCTCGACCCATTGCAGCAGCAGGACCGCGTCGGCGTCGTTGTTGCCGCTGACGAAATCGGTCTCGCGGCCGTGCTGGACATCGTCCCAGGCCTGCTCGAAGAGCTGGCGCATGGCGTCGCGGGTCATCTGGTGATGGGCGTCGGCCTTGCGGCTGCGCTTGCCGCGGCCGCTGTAGTTGAGGTGCGAGAGGTAGAACTTCTGCACGTCGTGTTCGCGCATCAGTGCCAGCAGGGCCGGCAGCTGCGGGTAGTTGTTCTGCGTCAGGGTGGTGCGCAGGCCGACGCGGATGTCGCGCTGGCGGCACAGGTCGATGGCATGCATGGACGCGGCGAAGCTGCCCTTGAGCTGGCGCCACTCGTCGTGCACCGCCTCGAGACCGTCGATGCTGATGCCGACGTAGTCGAACTGCGCGGCGGCGATACGTTCGATGTTGCTCTCGTCGATCAGCGTGCCGTTGGTCGACAGCGCAACGAAGAAGCCCTTGTCGCGAGCGTAATCGGCGAGCTGGAAGATGTCGGCCCGCAGCAGCGGCTCGCCGCCGGAGAGGATCAGCACGCGCACACCGGCTTCGTGCAGGTCATCGATCACCTTCAGCGCCTCGACGGTATCCAGCTCGTCGCGGAACTCGCTGTCGGCGGAGGTGGCGTAGCAGTGCTTGCAGGTCAGGTTGCAGCGGCGCAGCAGGTTCCAGATCACCACGGGTGGGCGCTTGCCGCTGGCGCTGCGGGCACCAAGTACCGGAGTGGCCGGCCGGGCCAGGGCGCGCAGGTAATGGCTGATTCTCAACATGGTCGGCTCCGCTTCGGCAGCGTGTGACACCGGGCGCGCCGTCTCGCGCGTCCAACTCTTGAGTGGCAGGATCACCGAGCGAGGTAGGGCTGACCTTGATCAGAAACAATAAAAGTCGCAGGGCTATTGGTGCCGGGCGGGCAGGCCGTACCGCTGGTCAGAGCAGCGTCAGCAGCACGCCGATGGCCATCAGCAACGGCCAGCCGAGCAGCAGCAGACGCCAGGCTGGCGGGGCATGGCGCAGTTCCATGAAACCATCGGTGATCAGCCAGGCCTTGCCGAATGCGGCCAGCAGAACGCCTGCCGTCAGTGCCAGGGTGGCGCCGGCACTGCCGAGCACGACGGTGGAGACCGAAAGCGCGGCCAGGCCGAGCCAGCAGGCGACCAGCAACTTGGAAGCGGACATGACGACCTCGTCAGTTCAGCACGTAGACCAGCGGGAACAGCAGCACCCAGACCAGATCCACCATGTGCCAGTAGAGCACCCCGGATTCCAGCCCGCTGTGCGCGTCCGTGCGGTAGGCACCACGCCGGCAGCGCTCGGCCAGCCAGCCGAGAATCACCATGCCCAGCAGCACGTGGAGGAAATGAAAGCCGGTGAGAATCCAGTACAGGGTGAAGAACGTGTTGTGCTCCATCCCCAGACCGAGCCCGGCCAGGTGGCCATACTCGTTGAGCTTGAGCACCACGTAGACGCACGCCGAGGCCAGCGCCGCGAGCAGCAGCAACGCCGCACGACCCTGCCGCGCCTGACGGACCTGTTCCACCGCCAGCGCGGCGAGCAGGCCGGAGGTCAGCAGGCTCAGCGTCAGCGCCAGGCCGATGGAGCTGTCCAGTGCCGCGCGGCTTTCGCCGAACAGCTGCGGGTTGAACATCTGGGTGACCGCGAACGCCAGGATCAGGATGGCGAACACCGTCAGCTCGGCGAGGATGAAGAACCACATCGCCAGGTCACCCGGCAGGCGCCGGGACGGCTGGGCGACGCGTTCAGCCGAAGTGGACATCGACCACATCCATCAGCGCGGCAACGGTCTGCGGATCATCCGACAGCGGCTCGGCGAGACAGGCCAGGCAGGCCTGCCGCGGCGTCATGCCGGAGCGGATCATGCGTGCGGTGAAGATCAGCAGGCGGGTCGAGGCGACTTCCTCCAGATCGTGCTGTTCCAACCGACGCAGTGCCTGGCCAAGCTTGACCACCTGGGCGGCGAGCGCGGCATCCACCTGCGCCTCGTTGGCGACGATTCGCTCTTCCTCTGCGGCTGGCGGATAGTCGAAGCGCATCGCCACGAAACGCTGGCGGGTGCTCGGCTTCATGCCCTTGAGCAGGTTCTGGTAACCGGGGTTGTAGGACACCACCAGCATGAAGCCCGGCGGCGCCTTCAACGCCTCGCCGGTGCGCTCGATGAACAGCTCGCGGCGATCGTCGGCCAGCGGGTGCAGCACCACGGCGGTGTCCTGGCGCGCCTCGACCACTTCGTCCAGGTAGCAGATGCCGCCTTCGCGCACCGCGCGGGTCAGCGGGCCGTCCTGCCACCAGGTGCCCTGGGCGCCGATCAGGTGGCGGCCGACCAGGTCGGCGGCGGAGAGGTCGTCATGACAGGCCACGGTGTACAGCGGCAGGTTCAGCCGGTGCGCCATGTGCTGCACGAAGCGCGTCTTGCCGCAGCCGGTCGGACCCTTGATCAGCACCGGCATGCCGTGCTGCCAGGCCTGCTGGAACAGCTGCTCCTCGTTGCCCAGTGGTTGATAGAACGGGGCATCCGGTGTGCCGGCGGCGGTTGGGATCTCGAGCGCATTCACAGGCAATACCTCACGGCAGCGGTTGGTTATCTCGATCGCCACGCTACCGATCCGGGTCCGGCCGCTCAAGCAGCCTGCCGGCAAAGCTTGATTGCGATCAAGCCCGCTGCGGATGCGTGGCGGAGCGAGACCCAGCGCAAGGTTTGCCCGCGACAAGGCGTCACGCTCAGGGGGTGAGGAGGGATCTCTTGATTGTCGTCAAGCGGACCCGCAAAGCCGCTCTCATAGGATGCCAGTGCACCAACAACAACTGGATCTGCCGTACCGCCGTCACCTGAGCAGGAAGCGCATCCCGCGTTTCCAGAGGAGAAACAGCATGAAAAAACCACTACTGGCTGGATTCGTCGCCGGCTTCTCGTTACTCGCTCTGGGCATTGCTCAGGCACAGAACAATCCGGAAGACAAAGCCGAGGCTGCCTATAAGGGGCAAGCGTCGGCAGTCGATCCGGCCAGTGCACAGGTCGTGCATTCACCGGGCGCACCGGACCTCACCTCCGCCGAGTTCGAGCAGGCCAAGGAAATCTACTTCCAGCGCTGCGCCGGCTGCCACGGTGTGCTGCGCAAGGGCGCGACCGGCAAGCCGCTGACGCCTGACATCACCCAGGAGCGTGGCCAGGCCTATCTGGAAGCGCTGATCACCTATGGTTCGCCTGCCGGTATGCCGAACTGGGGGACGTCCAACGCGCTGACCAAGGACCAGATCACGCTGATGGCCAAGTACATCCAGCACACTCCGCCGACCCCGCCCGAGTGGGGGATGAAGGAGATGAAGAATTCCTGGAATGTGCTGGTCAAGCCGGAAGATCGGCCGAAAAAGCAGATGAACAAGCTGAACTTGCCGAACCTGTTCTCCGTCACCCTGCGTGACGACGGCAAGATCGCCCTCGTCGACGGTGACAGCAAGAAGATCGTCAAGACCATCGACACCGGTTATGCGGTGCATATCTCGCGCATGTCCGCTTCGGGTCGTTACCTGCTGGTTATTGGTCGCGATGCCAAAATCGACATGATCGACCTGTGGGGTAAGGAGCCGGTCAAGGTCGCCGAAATCAAGGTCGGCATCGAGGCCCGCTCGGTTGAAACTTCGAAGTACAAGGGCTACGAGGACAAGTACGTGATCGCTGGCGACTACTGGCCGCCACAGTTCACCATCATGGACGGCGAAACCCTGGAACCGCTGCAGATCGTCTCCACCCGTGGCATGACCGTCGGTACCCAGGAATACCACCCGGAACCGCGCGTCGCGGCGATCATCGCCTCCCACGAACATCCTGAGTTCATCGTCAACGTCAAGGAGACCGGCAAAGTCATGCTGGTCAACTACGAAGACATCAATAACCTGACCACCACCATGATCGGCACCGCGCCGTTCCTGCATGACGGCGGCTGGGACGTGAGCCACCGCTACTTCATGACGGCAGCGAACAACTCCAACAAAGTTGCGGTGATCGACTCGAAAGAGCGCAAGATGGCCGCGCTGGTCGATGTCGGCAAGATTCCGCACCCAGGCCGTGGCGCCAACTTCGTGCATCCGAAATTCGGACCGGTATGGGCAACCAGCCACCTGGGCGACGAGACCATCTCGCTGATTGGCACCGACCCCGACAAGCATCCGAAGAACGCCTGGAAAGTGGTCGAGACTCTGAAGGGCCAAGGTGGCGGTTCGCTGTTCATCAAGACCCATCCGAAGTCCAAGCACCTGTATCTGGATACCACCTTCCACCCGGATGCCAAGATCAGCCAGTCCGCTGCGGTCTTCGACATCAGCAATCTGGAGGGAGGCTACAAGGTGCTGCCCATCGGCGAGTGGTCCGGCCTGAAAGGCGGGGCCCAGCGCGTGGTGCAGCCGGAGTACAACGAGGCGGGCGACGAAGTCTGGTTCTCGGTCTGGAATGGTCAGGAAGAGGAGTCCGCGATTGTTGTCGTAGATGACAAGACGCTAGAACTCAAAACAGTGATCAAGGACAAAAGGTTGATTACCCCAACCGGTAAATTTAACGTCCACAACACTCAGTACGACGTTTACTGAGTCCACCTGGGGGCGGGCCTCAAGATCCGCCCCCGATTAGCCTTGAGGAAGTACTCATGAAAAAAATTCTGCTCCCATTGCTCGCCCTTGGCGGCGCGCTGGCCCTGCAGCCGGCGTTCGCACAGGACGGCGAAGCGCTGTTCAAGAGCAAGCCTTGCGCCGCGTGCCATAGCATCGACGCCAAGCTGGTAGGCCCGGCGTTCAAGGAAGTCGCCGCCAAGTACGCAGGGCAGGACGGCGCTGCCGATCTGCTGGCCGGCCACATCAAGAACGGCAGCCAGGGCGTATGGGGTCCGATCCCGATGCCGCCAAACCCGGTAACCGAAGAAGAAGCCAAGATCCTCGCCGAGTGGATTCTTAGTCAGAAGTAAGCTGCACCGGAGGACGCCATGACAGTTGCCCGACACGCCGTAAAACGTCTGGGGCTGACCCTGGCGTCCTTCCTCCTGATTCCCGTCGCGCTGGCCGCTGCTCCTTCGGCAGAACGCCAGGCCCAGCTCGACAACCTGCTCCTGCAGGATTGCGGCTCCTGCCATGGCCTGCGCATGACCGGTGGGCTCGGCCCGCCACTGACTCGCGCGGCACTGGCCGACAAACCCCGTGAAAGCCTGATCGCCACCGTCACCCATGGGCGGCCCGGCACCGCCATGCCCGGCTGGAAGGCGCTGCTCGACGAGCAGGACATCGCCTGGCTGGTCGACCAACTCCTGCAAGGATATCCAAAGCCATGATTCGCCCGATCCTGCTGTTCGCGGCTGCCGCCATGCTCAGCGCCTGTGCGCAACAACCCCTGCGCGGTACCGGTGACCTCGGCGTGGTGGTCGAGCGCGCCACCGGCAGCCTGCAGATCATCGAGAGCAGCAACCAGAGCCAGCTGGCGCGCGTCGAAGGGCTGGGCGATCTGTCCCATGCCTCGGTGGTCTTCTCCCGCGATCAGCGTTACGCCTATGTGTTCGGGCGCGACGGTGGGCTGACCAAGGTCGACCTGCTGCGCCAGCGCATCGACCGCCGTGTGGTTCAGGGAGGCAACAGCATCGGCGGGGCGATCAGCCAGGATGGCCGGCTGATCGCGGTGGGCAACTACGAGCCGGGCGGCGTCAAGGTATTCGATGCCGAGACCCTTGAGCTGGTCGCCGACATTCCGGCCACGCCGCTGGCCGATGGCAGCCGCAATTCGCGGGTGGTCGGCGTGCTCGACGCACCGGGGCGGCGCTTCATCTACAGCCTGTTCGACACCAACGAGACCTGGCTGCTGGATTTCAGCCAGGGCGATACACCGACCGTCACGCGTTTCGAGAACGTCGGCAAGCAGCCCTACGATGCGCTGCTGACCCCTGATGGCCGCTACTACATCGCCGGCCTGTTCGGCGAGGACGGCATGGCCAAGATCGACCTCTGGCACACCGTCCGCGGTGTCGAGCGGATCGTCGACGGTTACGGCCGCGGTCAGGAGAAACTGCCGGTCTACAAGATGCCGCATCTGGAGGGCTGGACGGTGGCCGGCGATCAGACCTTCGTCCCCGCCATTGGCCAGCATCGGGTGCTGGTGATGGATTCGAAGAGCTGGAAGCAGACCGACGCCATCGACGTCGCCGGCCAGCCGGTGTTCGTCATGGCGCGGCCGGATGCGCGGCAGATCTGGGTCAACTTCGCGCACCCGGACAACGGCAAGGTGCAGGTGATCGACAGCGAAACCCACGAGATCATCGCCACCCTGGAGCCCGGTCCGGCCGTGCTGCATATGGAATTCACCGCCCGTGGCGACCAGCTCTGGCTGTCGGTGCGCGACGGCAACGAGGTCCAGGTCTGGGACCCCTACAGCCTGAAGCTGATCAAGCGCCTGCCGGCACAGAGCCCGAGCGGCATCTTCTTCAGCAGCCGCGCTCACGAGACGGGGTTGTGACATGCACATCGACGCTCTCAGTCGCCGCCTGATCGACCGTTTTCAGCACGGCATGCCGCTGTGTGCCGAACCCTACCGCGCCATGGCCGAGGAACTCGGCTGCAGCGAGGACGAGGTGCTGGACCGCCTCGAACAGCTGCAGGCCGCCGGCGGGCTTTCGCGCGTCGGCCCGGTGTTCGAACACAGCCGAGCCGGTGCGAGCACCCTGGTGGCACTGGCCGTGCCCGAAGCGCGGCTGGAGCAGGTTGCGGCACGCATCAGTGCCTTCTCCGAGGTCAATCACAACTATCTGCGCGAGCATCGCTACAACCTCTGGTTCGTGCTGACCGGGCCGGACCGTGCGCACATCGACCGAGTGCTCGCCGAGATCGAAGCCGACACCGGGCTGGTGCCCCTGGACCTGCCGATGCTCAACGCGTTTCGCATCGACCTGGGCTTTCCCTTGGGAGAACCGTCATGAACGACTGCCTCAACGATTTGCAGGCGATGCAGCTGCGCCGCCTGCTCGAGGCCGGCCTGCCACTGACGGCGAGGCCCTACCAGCGCCTTGCCGAGCAGATCGGCTGCAGCGAGCGCCAGGTGCTCGAACAGGTCGAGCAGTGGCAGGAGGCCGGGCTGTTCCGCCGCGTCGGGCTGGTGCTCAAACACCGGGCGCTGGGGTTTCGCGCCAATGCCATGCTGGTGATGGATATTCCCGACGAGCAGGTCGACGCGATCGGCCGCCGCCTGGGCCAGGCCGCCGGGGTCAATCTCTGTTACCAGCGGCCACGGCGCCTGCCACAGTGGCCCTACAACCTGTTCTGCATGGTTCACGGTCGCGAACGTGAACAGGTCTGCGGACTGATCGAGCGGCTGCTGGCCGAGCACGGTCTGAGCGATGTGCCGCACCAATTGCTGTTCAGCACGCGGGCCTTCAAACAGTGTGGCGGACGTTTCGCGCCGCCATTGCCGGACGTCGCCAATGGATGACTTCGATCGACTGTTGATCAATCGCCTGCAACACGGCCTGCCGCTGGTCCGCCAGCCATGGGAAGCGCTGGCCACGGAGTTGGGCAGCAGCTCCGAGACTCTGCGGCAGCGGGTCCAGGCGTTGCTCGACGATGGCACCCTGACCCGCTTCGGGCCGATGTTCGATGTCGAGCGCCTCGGCGGCGCCTTCACCCTGGCCGCGCTGGCGGTACCGGAGGCGCGCTTCGACGAGGTCGCCACGCAGCTCGAGGCGATGCCCGAGGTCGCCCACAACTACCGCCGTGAGCACCAGTGGAACATGTGGTTCGTGCTCGGTTGCGAGACGCCCGCGGGCATCGCCGAAACCATCGCCCGCATCGAGGCGCAGACCGGCCTGACGGTGCTCAACCTGCCGAAGGAGAAAACCTATCATGTCGGTTTGCACTTCCCCGTCTGACGAAGCGCTGGTGCGTCGGTTGGTCGAACTCACCGAGGCCGGTCTGCCGCTGGTGGCCGACCCCTGGGCCTGGCTCGCCGGCGAGCTGGGGCTCGAGGTGGACGACACCCTGGCGCTGCTGCAGCGCCTGCAGGCCGAAGGGGCGATTCGGCGGATCGCCGCGGTGCCCAACCACTACCGCCTGGGTTACCGGCACAACGGCATGACCGTGTGGGATGTCGACGATGCCGAGATCGACCGTCTGGGCGCGCTGATCGGTGCTCAGCCCTTCGTCAGCCACTGCTATCGACGGCCACGCCGCGAGGGTTGGCCTTACAACCTGTTCGCCATGGTGCACGGGCGCGATGCCAGCGACATCGAGGCCTACCGCAACCAGATCCGCGCGTTGCTCGGCACTGCCTGTCGCGCGAACGAGATGCTGGTGTCCAGTCGCATTCTGAAGAAGACCGGCCTGCGCCTGGCCGCTCAGCGCCGCGCCTGAGCCTCCGTCGGCGCTGCCGTTCGCCCTCGTCGGCAGCGCCGGCCAGCGGGTGCACAAGCCCGTTGCACAGCGGCCCGATGCCCGGCGGGCGCGCCTGAAAAGCGCTGGAGCCCTTGCCCGGCAAGGGCTTGCGGCCTCCCTTCGATCTCGCTGGAAAGCCTGACTGTTGCGTTCGGGTTTTTCTTGATTGCCATCAAGCAGGTTTCGATAGCCCCCTTCTTAAACTGGCCACGCCAAGCCATGAGGAGGCGACCATGTCCGAGACCTTCACCAAAGGGATGGCCAGGAATATTTACTTCGGAGGAAGCGTGTTCTTCTTCCTGGTATTCCTCGGCCTCACTTACCACACAGAGCAGACTTTCCCCGAACGAACCAATGCATCGGAGATGACCGAGGCGGTGGTTCGCGGCAAGGCGGTCTGGGAAAACAACAACTGCATCGGCTGCCACAGCCTGCTGGGTGAAGGCGCCTACTTCGCGCCGGAGCTGGGCAACGTGTTCGTCCGCCGGGGTGGTGAGGAGGCCTTCAAGCCCTTCCTGCACGCCTGGATGAAGGCTCAGCCACTCGGCGCCCCCGGACGCCGCGCGATGCCGCAATTCAATCTGACCGAGCAGCAAGTTGACGATATGGCGGAGTTCCTCAAGTGGACTTCGAAGATCGACACCAACAACTGGCCGCCAAACAAGGAAGGTTGAGTGATGAACGTCTTTGTTTCCGAATTCAAAGGAGGGCCACGAGATGGGCATCATTAACCCGCATCTCAAATTCCAATCGCAGGCGGTCGCCAAACCCTACTTCGTGTTTGCACTGATCCTGTTCGTCGGTCAGATCCTCTTCGGTCTGATCATGGGGCTGCAGTACGTGGTGGGCGACTTCCTGTTCCCGCTGCTGCCGTTCAACGTGGCGCGGATGGTGCACACCAACCTGCTGATCGTCTGGTTGCTGTTCGGCTTCATGGGCGCGGCCTACTACCTCATCCCCGAGGAAGCGGACCGTGAGCTGCACAGCCCGAAATTGGCCATCATCCTGTTCTGGGTGTTCGCCGCCGCCGGCGTGCTGACCATTCTCGGTTACCTGTTCGTGCCCTACGCGGGTCTGGCGGAAATGACCAAGAACGAGCTGCTGCCGACCATGGGGCGCGAGTTCCTGGAGCAGCCGACGATCACCAAGATCGGCATCGTGATCGTGGCGCTGGGCTTCCTCTACAACATCGGCATGACCATGCTCAAGGGTCGCAAGACCGTGGTCAGCACGGTGATGATGACCGGTCTGATCGGCCTCGCGGTGTTCTTCCTGTTCTCCTTCTACAACCCGGAGAACCTGGCGCGCGACAAGTACTACTGGTGGTTCGTCGTGCACCTGTGGGTGGAAGGCGTGTGGGAGCTGATCATGGGTTCGATGTTGGCCTTCGTCCTGATCAAGATCACCGGCGTGGACCGCGAAGTGGTCGAGAAGTGGCTCTACGTGATCATCGCCATGGCGCTGATCACCGGCATCATCGGCACCGGCCACCACTTCTTCTGGATCGGCGCACCGACCGTGTGGCTGTGGCTGGGCTCGATCTTCTCCGCCCTTGAGCCGCTGCCGTTCTTCGCCATGGTGCTGTTCGCCCTGAACATGGTGAACCGTCGTCGCCGCGAACACCCGAACAAGGCCGCCTCGCTGTGGGCCATCGGCACCACCGTGACCGCCTTCCTCGGCGCCGGTGTATGGGGCTTCCTGCACACCCTGGCCCCGGTGAACTACTACACCCACGGTTCGCAGCTGACCGCTGCGCATGGCCACCTGGCATTCTACGGCGCCTACGCGATGATCGTGATGACCATGATCAGCTATGCCATGCCGCGTCTGCGTGGCCTGGGTGAAGCACCGGATGCACGGGCACAGCGCGTCGAGGTCTGGGGCTTCTGGCTGATGACCCTGTCCATGGTCGCCATCACCCTGTTCCTGACTGCTGCCGGCGTGGTGCAGGTCTGGCTGCAACGCATCCCTGCCGATGGCGCCGCCATGTCCTTCATGGCGACTGCCGACCAGCTGGCCATCTTCTTCTGGCTGCGCCTGGTCGCCGGGGTGTTCTTCCTGATCGGTCTGGTCTGCTACCTGTACAGCTTCCGCCAGCGCGGTCGAGTACCGGTCGCAGCAGCGGCAGCCGCCGCGGCCTGAGACGGTTCGCAATGAGCATCGACGGCCCGGCTGGTAATAGCGGGCCGTTTTGCGTTCCAACTGCCAGCACGGAGTAACCCGCCATGGCCTTTACCATCGAAGTGGAAGAGTGGGTCGGCAGTGTCTGGCACCGCTTCATCACCCGTCGCGCCAGCCCGGACTTTCCCGAGGCACGGGTGGAACTTGAGAGCATGCAGCGGCCGCTGTCGCTGCTGTTCCGCGCCATGGGCGGCGCCAGCGGCGTGGGTGTCGAGGCCGCCAGCGCGCGTGACATGCTCGTGCGGCGCAACCTGCTGCAGCAGGTCGCCGGCACCTGCAAGCAACTGCCGGTGGCCTGGTGCGACGCCAGCAATCTGCGGCTGCCACAGAGCCTGGCGGTGTACCCGGAAGTCTCGCTGAACCAGGACCTGTATCGCTGGCTGGCGCTGCTCGCCGCGCAGGCGGGGCAGATGCGCCATTGGGCGCGGGACAACCAGCGCTGGACCCAGGCCATCCTCGAGCAGTTCCCGGCCATGCGTGCGCGTTACCGGCGCCTGGTCGAGGCTCATCTGCAGTTGCGCCCGGACCCGAGCCAGCTGCCCAAGGCCGAGGCCGCACTGGAAAGCGCGCTGTGCCAGGCGCTGCGTGAACCGGGCAGCGTCAGCCAGTTCCCGCGTAGCGAGCGCGCGCCCTGGCCGCTGCCGCTGTGGCTGTATCCGGCGGACAACCTAGGCGAGCCCCAGACCACCCAGCGCGCCGAGGAAGGCGAGGGCAATCTGGAAACCCCGCCCGGCGGCGAGTCGCGCCAGCGCAAGCGGGCTCGGCGGGTCGAGGAAAGCTCGAGCAAGGGTGGCCTGCTGCTGTTCCGTCTGGAGAACCTGTTCAGCTGGTCCGAACACATCGAGCTGGACCGCTGCGGCGACGACACCGAAGACCTAGACGCGGCCCGTGTCGCCGAGGATCTCGACGAACTGGCTCTGTCGCGTCAGCGCATGCGTCAGGGCGGCGGGCTGAAGCTGGACCTGGATCTGCCAGCCGCGGACTTCGACGATGTGCCGCTGGGCGAGGGCATCAAGTTGCCCGAGTGGGATTATCGCAAGCAGCGTCTGCAGAAGGATTTCGTCAACCTGCAGCTGATGCTGCCGCGCGGCTCGGAAGCCAAGCCGTTGCCGCTGCACCTGTCGCCGTTGGCGCGGCGCCTGCGCCGGCAGTTCGAGCACCTGCGCAACGACCGCCAGTGGCTGCGCCAGCAACCGCAGGGTTCCGAGCTGGACATGCAGGCCTGGCTCGATTTTCACGTCGAGCGGCAGAACGGCCAGTGCGCCGACCGCGGCCTGTTCATGGAACAGCGGCAGAATCGCCGCGACCTGGCCTGTCTGCTGCTGGCCGACCTGTCGATGTCCACCGATGCGCACCTGGACAACGAGCACCGGGTGATCGACGTGGTGACCGACAGCCTGCTGCTGTTCGGCGAGGCGCTGTCGGCGGTGGGCGATCCCTTTGCGCTGTACGGCTTCTCCTCGCTGCGCCGCCAGCAGGTGCGCATGCAGGAGCTGAAGAGCTTCCGCCAGCCCTACGGCGACGAGACCCGCGGACGCATCCAGGCGCTCAAGCCCGGCTACTACACCCGCATGGGCGCGGCCATCCGCCAGGCCACCGAGCTGCTTGGTGCCTGCAAGCAGCGGCGCAAGCTGTTGCTGCTGGTCACCGACGGCAAGCCGAATGACTTGGACCTCTATGAAGGTCGCTACGGCGTCGAGGATACCCGTCAGGCCGTCATGGAGGCGCGCAAGCAGGGGCTGCTGCCGTTCTGCATCACCATCGACCGCGAAGCCGGCGACTACCTGCCGTACATGTTCGGCGCCAACGGCTACACCCTGATCAAGGAGCCTCAGCAGCTGCCGTTCCGCCTGCCGCAGTTGTACAAGCAGCTGACCCAGCCGTAGGCGGGTAATGCAGACGAGGGCGGTTCGCTACAACCGCCGCGGTGCTGCACTGCTCGATCGTAGGGTGGATGTCGCTTTTCACATCCACCGTGCACAGCGTGCGGTGGATGGCCACCCGGTGGATCGCTGAAGCGTGACCCCACGACAGGGGATTCGTTGGGCGAGCGGTCAGCGCGGCATGTAGGGTGGATGTCGCTTTTCACATCCACCGTGCACAGCGTGCGGTGGATGGCCATCCCGTGGATCGCTGAAGTGCGATCCAGCCCACGACGGGGATTCGTTGGGCGAGAGGTCAGCGCGGCATGTAGGGTGGATGTCGCTTTTTACATCCACCGTGCACATCGCTCGTGGATCGCCAGCCCATGGACGGTGAAGCGAAATTCACCCCAGGCTGCTGGCAGGCAATCAGAACAGATAGCGCGGCAGCCAGACGATCATCACAGCACAGAAGATGCTGAGGGCGATGCAGAACCAGAGGAAACGCCGTTGGCGGCGTTCCGGGGCGCCATCGGCGTGTTCCGGCA
Organism: Stutzerimonas stutzeri; assembly: GCF_000219605.1. NCBI lineage: Bacteria > Pseudomonadati > Pseudomonadota > Gammaproteobacteria > Pseudomonadales > Pseudomonadaceae > Stutzerimonas > Stutzerimonas stutzeri. Next base: position 3,760,095 of record NC_015740.1, on the reverse strand, counting down.
GGGGCATGCCGCAGTTGCTGCATTCGGCGTCCCCCGGCGGATTGTCTTGCTGGCAGTACAGGCACTTGGGCATGTGGTGCTCCTCCTCGCCAGCAAAGCCTGACACGCTGCTCGCGCCGTCGACTTTGATGGCGATCAACTCACTCGAACTGCTCGAGCCGCTGACGATCGAGGATGGCGATCTGCCGACCTTCCTGGGTGATGATGCCCTCGTCGATCAGTCGGCGGATGATCCGTGAGAACGTCTCCGGCTGGATCGACAGGTGCCCGGCCACCAGCTGTTTGGCCATCGGCAGTTCGAAGCTGTTGCTGTCGTCCTTCACCCGCGCCAGTTGCGTCAGCAGATAGCGCACCACGCGGTGAGTGGCGTTCTTCAGCGACAGCGTCTCGATCTCGTTGATGCGCTGGTGCAGGCGCACGCAGAGCTTGCCGAGCAGGGCGAACGTCAGTCGCTGGTTGGCCTCCAGCAGACGCATGTAGGCAGCGTTGGAGAAGCGGTAGACCTGCGACGGGCAGACCGCCTGGGCCGAGGCGACGTAGTTGGGCGTGTCCATCAGCATCATGGCTTCGGCGAAGGTCTGGCGGTTGCCGATCACCTCGAAGACCTTTTCCTGGCCGTCCGGTGTCAGGCGGTAGACCTTCACCGCACCGGAGATGACGAAGTAGAAGTTGTGTGCCGGCTCGCCCTGATGGAACAGGTTGTCGCCCTTGTCCAGGTTGAGCAGCTGGCTGGCATTGAGCAGTTCTTCCATCTGCTCTTCGTTGAGCGGTTCGAACAGGTGATGGCTGCGGAGGATCTGGTGGTGTACGCGGTGAAGCACCATGCAAGGCGTCCTGTTTCAATTGAACAACAACAAACGTCGGGCTTCAGCCTAGCGCAAGTGCTGGGCGATGGCGCAGGCCAGACGTTGATGACGGTCAAGGTCTGGCCAATAGGTCGTGTCGCCGCGGCGTGGGATCAGTGCAGACGGGCGACGAAACCGTCACGCCAGAGCGGCTCGGCGAACAGCTGCGGGTAGCGCTCCAGCGCCTCGACGAGGCGTTGCAGGCCCTGCTCGCGCTGGTCGGCTTCGGATAACGCCTCGGCGCCCCTGAGCAGGTCGATGAGCAGACCGTGCAGCGCGGCATCGGCGGCTTCCGGCAGTTTGCAGTTGGCAATGAGGTAGCTGGTCGCTGCCTCGATGTCGCGCTGCAGATCGGCGGCAGCCTCGTCACCGATCGGCTGGCCCGGGGCGTCCGGCAGGCTGCGCTGGACCGCTTCGTGGATGCGGGTCATGCCCTCGCGCAGGGCCTCGTCGGTGCTCCATCGCGCACCTGGCAGGGGCTCGCTGATCATTGCCTGGCCGTGCGGGCCATGATCGTGGGCCATCGCCGCCTGCGCGGTACTGGCCACCATGCTGAGCGCGAAGCCGCTGGCCACGGCGACGATGGAGGCCATGGCCATGCCCCAGGCGAGCGGTTGCAGGTACTGTTTCATGGCTGCCGCACCTCGATGGTTTGAGCGTCGTCTGAGCTGGCCGCGAGCGGCGCTTCGGCGTTGCGGAACAGCACGTTGTTCTCCAGGTGGATGTGCTGCATCAGGTCGCTGCGCATTTCCTCCAACCCGCGGTACAGCGCGCGCCAGGTATTGCAGGCGTTGGCCGGCGGCGTGATGTCGTTGGTCAGTGCGGCCAGTCGTTCCAGCGCGTTGCCGTGCTCCTGATGCTCGTAGCGCATCACCGAGATCGGCCCCTGAGCCTGCGGGAAACGCATGCCGCGCTGCAGCATGGGGAAGAGAATCTGCTCCTCCTTGAGCATGTGGCTCTCAAGCTCCTGCTGCATGTGCCACAGGTGCTGGGCGAGTCCGTTGGGGCATTCGGGGCGGCTGCCATGAACCTGCTCGACCCGGCTGGCCAGGCGGATCAGCTCGGGGAACTGGTCACGGTGACGTTCGTGGAAGCGCGCCAGCAGGTAGTCGATTAGCTCGCCCGCGGGCACGTTGCGCCAGTCCCGTTGCGCTTCCTCAGGCTCGAGGGCGAGCAGCGCCTCGGCGACGATCTGGGGCTCGACGCCGATACGCCGTGCGGCCTCGCCCAGCGAGAGGTCGCCGCCGCAGCAGAAGTCCAGGCGATAGTGGCAGAAGACGCGGGTGGCTCCCGGCAGCGAGCAGGCGAGGTTGCCGAGGGTCTGGTCGATAAGGTCTGTGCTCATGACAACGTTCCTGATGACGATGACCGAGCCATCGCAACAGGCGTGCCATCGCCGGAGGCTCCGAAAATCGCCAACTGCAGCACGCCGCTGGTGAAATTTACCCGTGCAGGTTATGGTGCGGAAAACCTTGAGGGTAACTAGAACCATGATGGCTGATGCCCTGCTCGCCGACCTGACCACCGAACTGCCCAACGCCGTGCGCTTGCAGCGCCTCGTGCATACCTTGCAGCAGCATTTCAATTGCGGCGCGGTGGTGCTGTTGCGCCTGGACGAGGACAGCCTGCGTCCGCTGGCCGCGGTCGGGCTGGTGCAGGAAGCGCTCGGCCGGCGCTTCGTCGTCGCCCAGCATCCGCGGTTGGCCGCGATCCTCTCCCAGCGCGAGCCGACCTGGTTCGAGCCTGACAGTCGCCTGCCCGACCCCTACGACGGCCTGCTCGACGCGCATGTCGGCGAACCCCTGCCAGTGCACGACTGCATGGGCGTCAGCCTCTACGTCGAGGGTAAGCTGTGGGGCGCGCTGACCCTCGATGCCTTGCATGCCGGCACCTTCGATGATGCGGCCCGCTGCGATCTGCAGCGTTTCACCCTGGTGATCGAGGCCGCCGTGCGGGTGACCCGTCTGGAACACGAGAACCGCGGCCTGCGCCTGGCGCGCAGCGATGTGCTGGAGTCCTCGGTGGAGCACGGCGAGGGTGAGATTCTCGGCCAGAGCGAGGCGATCCGCGAGCTGCTGCGCGAGCTGCAGGTGGTGGCCGACTCCGAGCTGCCGGTGCTGCTGTTGGGCGAAACCGGGGTCGGCAAGGAGTTGTTCGCGCGCTGGCTGCATCGGCATTCCCGCCGGCGCAACAAGCCGCTGGTGCACGTCAATTGCGCGGCGCTGCCGGAGTCGCTGGCCGAGAGCGAGCTGTTCGGGCACGTCAAGGGCGCCTTCTCCGGCGCCACCACCGACCGCCCGGGGCGGTTCGATGCCGCCAACGGCGGCACGCTGCTGCTCGACGAGGTCGGCGAACTGCCGCTGACGGTGCAGGCCAAGCTGCTGCGCACCCTGCAGAACGGCGAGATCCAGCGCCTGGGCGCGGACAAGCCGCGGCAGGTGGATGTGCGCATCATCGCGGCGACCAACCGAAACCTGCGCGACAGTGTGCGCGACGGGCATTTCCGCGCCGACCTCTATCACCGGCTGTCGGTCTACCCGGCGCCGATCCCGCCGCTGCGCGAGCGTGGCAATGACGTACTGATCCTCGCCGGGCATTTTCTCGAACTCAACCGCGCGCGCCTGGGGCTGCGCAGCATGCGCCTGTCGCCGGCGGCCGAGCGCGCGCTGCTGGCCTACTCCTGGCCGGGCAACGTGCGCGAGCTGGAGCACGTGGTCAGCCGCGCGGCCCTGCGCCTGCTCAGCCGGGGCGCCTCGCGCAGCGAGATTCTCACCCTGGAGCCCGAGCTGCTGGATCTGGACAGCCATGTCGCGGGCACGGAAGCGCCGGCGTTGGCCGAGCAGCCGGTGGCGGTCGACGAGATACTGTCGCTGCGCCAGACGGTGGATGCAGCGCAGCGCCGGGCCATCGTCTACGCCCTGGAAGCCTCCGCCGAAAACTGGGCGCAGGCGGCGCGACTGCTGGATGTCGACCCGAGCAACCTGCACAAACTGGCGCGGCGGCTGAAGCTGAAGTAGCGCCTGTCGGGCAGCCAGAGTCGTCGCCGGCGCGCCATGGTCTAACCTCACAGCACAACCTCGAGGAGATGCCAATGGCCCTGGACCAGAACGAATTCGAAGCGCTGCTGAACGAGGCGCAAGCCTTTGCCGAGCGCGCCGCCAGCGAGAACAATCCGCTGCATTACCGCGACGCGTTCGCTGCCAGTCTCAAGGCCATGCGCCTGCTCGGCGAGGAATCCGGCGCCTGGCGGCAGATGGTGGCGCGGGCGACCGAGGAATTCGAGGGTGACGAGGGCATCTGACAGCGACTGCCTGCGCTTGGCACCCACCGCGATGCAGGTCGATCCGCTGCATTTCGTCGCATTGGCCACGTCCGAGCAATCTTGACCCCTATCAATGCTGGCCACTGGTCAGCTGCCTAGACTGCCGGCTGTTTTCCGTTCAGCCGAACGACCGCCGCGCCGCCTGTGCGTGGCGCGCATGTACCCGAATGTCTAGGAGTTGTCATGCACCTGGTCTGCCCGGCAGGAAGCCTGCCCGCGCTCAAGGCCGCCGTCCAGCAGGGCGCCGATGCCATCTACGTCGGATTTCGCGACGACACCAACGCCCGCCATTTCGCCGGCCTCAATCTTGACGAAAAGCAGCTGGACAAGGGCCTGCAGCTGATCCGTGAAAAGGGGCGGCAGCTGTACATCGCCGTCAATACCTATGCCCAGCCGGAAGGTTGGAATCGCTGGCAGCGCGCCGTCGATCAGGCCGCCGACCTGGGCGTCGATGCGCTGATCGCCGCCGACCCCGGCGTGCTCGGCTATGCCAGCAAGCGCCATCCCAAGCTCAAGCTGCACCTGTCGGTGCAGGGCTCGGCGACCAACGCCGCGGCGCTGGGGTTCTATCAGCAGCGCTACGGCATCAGCCGTGCGGTGCTGCCGCGGGTGCTTTCGCTCAAGCAAGTCAAGCAGGTCGCGGCGAGCAGCCCGGTGCCCATCGAGGTGTTCGCCTTCGGCAGTCTGTGCATCATGGCCGAGGGGCGTTGCCACCTGTCTTCGTACCTCACCGGCGAGTCGCCGAACCTCTGTGGCGTCTGCTCGCCGGCCAAGGCGGTGCGCTGGAGCGAGGAGCCGGAAGGGCTGACCTCGCGCCTGAACAACGTGCTGATCGACCGCTACGCCGAAGGCGAATCGGCCGGTTACCCGACGCTGTGCAAAGGGCGCTTCATGGTCAACGGCCAGCGCTTCCATGCGCTGGAGGAACCGACCAGCCTGAACACCCTGGACCTGATCCCGGAACTCTCCGCCATCGGCGTCACCGCGATGAAGATCGAGGGGCGCCAGCGCAGCCCGGCCTACGTCGAGCAGGTCACCCGAGTCTGGCGCGCGGCGCTGGACAGCTACCTCAAGGCACCGCAGCGCTATGCGGTCGAACCCGGCTGGCGGCAGGTACTGGACGGCCTTTCCGAAGGCTCGCAGACCACCCTGGGTGCCTACCACCGAGCCTGGCAATGAACGAGGAGCCACGCATGAAACTCTCTCTCGGCCCGGTGCTGTTCTACTGGGATCGCCAGCAGACGCTGGATTTCTACGCGAACATGGCGGAACAGCCACTGGACGTGATCTACCTCGGCGAAACGGTGTGCTCCAAGCGCCGCGCCATGATGCTCGACGACTGGCTGGGGCTGGCCCGCGACCTGGCCGAAGCCTCGTCGGCGCAACTGGTCCTGTCCGGTCTGACGCTGGTCGAGGCCGCCTCCGAGCTGTCCAGCCTGCGCCGCCTGTGCGACAACGGCGAGCTGCTGGTGGAGGCCAACGACATGGGCGCAGTGCAACTGATGTCCGAGCGCAAGCTGCCCTTCGTCGGCGGTCCGGCACTCAACCTCTACAACGGTCATGCCCTGGCCGAGCTGGTGGCCAGCGGCATGAGCCGCTGGGTGCCGCCAGTGGAAGCCTCCGGCAAGCTGATCAAGAGCGCCCGCGCGCAACTGCAGGAACTGGGCGTGGCGCTGCCGGAAATCGAAATCTTTGCCTACGGGCACTTGCCACTGGCCTATTCGGCGCGCTGCTTCACCGCGCGAGCCGAGAACCGGCCCAAGGACGATTGCCAGTTCTGCTGCCAGAACTACCCCGAGGGCATCCCGCTGCTCAGCCAGGAGGGCGAGGCGCTGTTCACCATCAACGGTATCCAGACCATGTCCGCCGCGGTCAGCAACCTGCTTGCCGACTACGCGGGCCTGGTCGACAGCGGCGCCGACCTGCTGCGCCTGAGCCCGCGGGCCGCCGGCATGGAAGAGGTGATTGGCGCCTTCGATACGGTGCGCAAGGGTGCGCTGCCGCCGCTGGCGGTGGACGGTTGCAATGGTTATTGGCATGGCCAGCCGGGCATGCTGCGTGCCGAGGAGGCCGGTTTATGCTGAATCCGCGTGCCCATCTGGTGAATCTTGGCGGCCGCCTGTTGCCACTGGCGGCGAAGACGCCATTCCTGCTCCAGCGCCTGGCGCTGGAGCGCAGTCTCAATCAGGTATTCGCCGAAGCCCTGGATGATGGTGCGTTCGACGTGCTCGATGGCCACTGGATGAAGCTCGAGGTCGCCGACCTCGGACTCGCCTGGTGCCTGACCTGCGAGCGCGGCAAGCTGCGCATCGCGGCGCAGGCGCCGGTCGAGGTAAGCATCCGCGGCAACTGGCGCGAGTTCCTCTTGCTGGCCAGCCGTCAGGAAGACCCGGACACCCTGTTCTTCCGCCGCCGGTTGGTCATCGAGGGGGACACCGAACTGGGACTGGCGATCAAGAACCTGATCGACAGCCTCGACCCGGACACCCTGCCGGGCTGGCTGTGGAAGCTGCTGCAGGGCGCGGGAGAGGAGGTCGCCGCGGCCAATCGGGCGCAGGCGGCAAACGCCTGATCGAGGCGCCACGCCGGAGCGCCGCGAATCACAGGCGCTTCTGCTCGTTGGCACGAACGGTGGCTTCGGCCCACCTGCAAACCGTGATCTCGTTGCGCTGGCCCGGATTGATCGGGCCAGCGTCAGCTTCGGCAGATGTCACACAGCGCGCATCTGCATGCGGTCGCTGGCGATGATCTGTTTCATATCCTCGAACAGCGCTGCGATCTCTTCCTCGCTGCAGTCTTCCCGATACCGCTTGCGCAGACCGTAGCTGCTGAGGGTGATGTGCACGTCGGGCATCACGCCGTGCTGTGCCAGGCAGGCGCGGGCGCAGTGCATCGGGCAGCCGTCGATGGCCAGGATCGGTCGTCCGGAGTTGGCCTTCTTCACCAGCGCCGCGACGCGGCCGCCGACGCCGGCGATGCAGGACATTTCCGCGAGCCCGGCGCGGTCGAGACGCACGGCCAGCGTGTTGGCCAGCTGGGCGACGTTCGAGCAGCCGGAACAGGAATAGACCAGGGGGATGGGGGTGACGGTCATCGCGCGCTCCCGGCAGTGGGGTGGGTTGGCGGGCGGACATGCCGCGGGTCATTCGTCATAGGCGGCCAGCTTGCGGTTGTCGAGGATCTCGATGCGCCGACGCTGTACGGAAATGGTTCCGGCGTCGATCAGTCGATGCAGGATGCGCGAGAAGGTTTCCGGCTGGATGCCCAGCTTCGAAGCGATCAGCCGTTTCGGCACATCGAGCACCACCACGCCGCTGTCGTCCTGCTGCGACTGCGCGAGAAAGCGCACCACCCGATGGCTGGCGTTGGCCAGGGTCAGGGTGTCGATCTCGGTCATGCGCTGGTGCAGACGGATGCTGAGGGTGGCGAGGATGTCCAGGCAGATGTCCGGCTGCTGTTCGAGGATGCGTCGGTAGTGGGGCCCGTTCAGGCTTGCCACCAGGCTGGCCTTGAGGGCGGTGGCGCTGACCGGATAGCAGGGCGTGCCCTTGAACAGCAGCGCCTCGGCGAACGACTCGCCGGCGCGCATCACTTCCACCAGCTTCTCCTGACCGTCGCAGACCACCCGATGCAGCTTGATCTGGCCACTGAAGAGGAAATAGAAACGGTCGGCCTTGTCGCCCTGGTGAAACAGCGAGGCTCCCGCCGGCAGGCGCTTGAGGTTGGCCGAAGCGCATACCTCCTGCAGCGCGGCGTCCGGCAGCCGGCTGAACAGATGATGGCGGCGTAGCTCCGCTACCAGGGTCTTTTCGGTGAGCATGGTTCCTCCCCCGGGCTGGGCCGGGTCTTATCTGGCTGCATCCTAGGAGCGCCGCCGCGGGAGGTTCCTTGATCAGGGACAAGTCTGCGCGTCACGCAGGGTCGATGCCGTTCGCCTGCCAGCCGCTCGGGCTTGACGATGGTCAATTCGATAATGGAGTTCCACCGCTAAAGTCACACCATATTGTGGTTTGCTGGAAAAAGAACACTACATATGGTTATGGAGGCGGGAATGCCCAGACAGGCAGAGGTGAACCAACCGGTCTCGCTGCGCAAGCGCGATGGCCGCTTGGCGGCGTTCGAGTTGGCCAAGATCGAGCGCGCCATTGCGGCGGCCGGGGCGGCCACGGGTGAATTCGATGCAGCGGTCGCACAGGCCCTGGCCGAGGCGGTGCGGCTGCAACTGGCCCGCCGCACGGCAGTGGAAGTCGAGCAGGTGCAGGATGCTGTCGAGCGTGCGCTGATGGCCGCCGGCCACTTCGACACGGCGCGTGCCTACATCGTCTACCGCGAGCGGCACGCCCGCCTGCGGCGTGATCGCAAGGCAGTGGTGGATGTCGCGGCCTCGATGAACGAATACCTCTCGCGTGAGGATTGGCGCGTACGGGCCAACGCCAACCAGGGCTATTCACTGGGTGGGTTGATCCTCAACGTGTCGGGCAAGGTCACCGCCAACTACTGGCTGGACGAGGTCTACAGCCCGGAGATCGGCACGGCGCACCGCGAAGGCGATCTGCATATCCACGACCTGGACATGCTCGCCGGCTACTGCGCCGGCTGGTCGCTGCGCACGCTGTTGAACGAGGGTTTCAACGGCATTCCCGGGCGCGTCGAGGCGGGCCCGCCGAAGCACCTGTCCAGCGCCCTGGGGCAGATGGTCAACTTCCTCGGCACGCTGCAGAACGAGTGGGCCGGCGCCCAGGCGTTCAGCAGCTTCGATACTTACCTCGCGCCCTTCGTGCGCAAGGACCGGCTCGGTTACGACGAGGTGCGGCAGGCGATCCAGGAGTTCATCTACAACCTCAACGTGCCGTCGCGCTGGGGCACGCAAACGCCGTTCACCAACCTGACCTTCGACTGGGTTTGCCCGGAAGACCTGCGCGAGCAGATCCCCTACATTGGCGGCGAGGAAATGCCCTTCGCCTACGGCGAGCTGCAGGCCGAGATGGAGCTGATCAACCGCGCCTACATCGAAGTCATGCAGGCCGGCGACGGCCTCGGCCGGGTGTTCACCTTCCCGATCCCGACCTACAACATCACCCACGACTTCCCCTGGGACAGCGACAACGCCGAGCGCCTGTTCGAGATGACCGCGCGCTACGGGCTGCCGTACTTCCAGAACTTCCTCAACTCGGACATGCAGCCCAACCAGGTGCGTTCCATGTGCTGCCGCCTGCAGCTGGACGTGCGCGAGCTGCTCAAGCGTGGCGGCGGATTGTTCGGCTCGGCCGAGCAAACCGGTTCGCTGGGCGTGGTGACGATCAACTGTGCGCGGCTGGGTTACCTCTACCGAGGCGACAAGGCGGCCCTGCTGGCGCAGCTGGATCGCCTGCTGGAGATGGCGCGGCAGAGCCTGGAGGTCAAGCGCAAGGTCATCCAGCAGCATATGGATGCCGGGCTCTACCCCTACACCAAGCGTTACCTCGGCACCCTGCGCAATCACTTCTCCACCATCGGCGTGAACGGCCTGCACGAAATGCTGCGCAACTTCACCGATGACGCCGAGGGGCTGCACAGCGAAGCCGGTCGCGCGCTGGCGCTCGAGGTGCTCGACCACGTGCGGGCGCGGCTGGTGCAGTTTCAGGAAGACACCGGGCACCTCTACAACCTCGAGGCGACACCGGCGGAGGGCACCACCTATCGCTTCGCCAAGGAAGACCGCAAGCGTTTCCCGGACATCCTCCAGGCGGGTACGGCCGAGGCGCCGTACTACACCAACTCGTCGCAGCTGCCGGTGGGTTTCACCGACGATCCCTTCGAGGCGCTGGCATTGCAGGACGAACTGCAGTGCAAGTACACCGGCGGCACCGTGCTGCACCTGTACATGGCCGAGCAGATTTCCTCGGCCGAAGCCTGCAAGAAGCTGGTACGCAATGCGCTGTCGCGCTTCCGCCTGCCCTACCTGACGGTGACGCCGACCTTCTCGATCTGTCCGGTGCACGGCTATCTCGCCGGCGAGCACGAGTTCTGCCCGAAATGCGACGAGGCGCTGCTGCACAAGCAGCAGGCCGAAGCGGCCCTGGCCGTCTGATCTGCGATCCCATGTCACGCCGCGCCATGAGGTGCGGCGCCGCATACTCACCCCCCGCAAAGGAGCATCAGCATGACCCAAGCCAACCAATTGCCCCAGGACCAGCGCCAGCGTTGCGAAGTCTGGACCCGCGTGATGGGCTATCACCGCCCGGTCGCCGCATTCAATCCGGGCAAGCAGTCCGAGCATCGCGAGCGCCTGCACTTCACTGAAGCGGCGGCGCGGTGACCGCAGCACTTCGCGTCGGGGGGCTGGTCCCCCTGACCACGCTGGATTTTCCCGACCATCTGGCCTGCGTGCTGTTTTGCCAGGGCTGCGGCTGGCGCTGTCGCTACTGCCACAACCCGCAGCTGATTCCCGCCTGTGGCAACGAAGAAAGGCCGTGGTCGGAGATTCTGGCGTTCCTCGAGCAACGCGTCGGCCTGCTCGAGGCGGTGGTGTTCAGCGGCGGCGAGCCAACCCTGCAGACCGCGCTGCCCGAGGCCATCGCCCAGGTGCGGGCGCTGGGCTACAAGGTCGGCCTGCACAGCGCCGGCATCAAGCCGAAGCTGTTCGCCGGTATTCTGCCGCTGGTGGACTGGGTCGGTTTCGACGTCAAGGCGCTGCCCGAGCAGAGCACGGCGATCACCGGCGTGGACGGCAGCGGCAAGGCCAACTGGAGGAGCCTCGAGCACCTGCTGGAAAGCGGTGTCGAGCATGAATGCCGGACCACCGTGCACTGGCAGCTGTTCGATGCCGATAGCTTGTGGGACATGGCCCAGCGCCTGCGCCGTCTGGGTGTCGAACGCTTCGCCGTGCAATGCGTGCGCACTGCGCGCATGCTCGACGACAACCTTGCCGAGAGCCGCGCACCCTACGACCAGCAGCGGCTGTGGGAACGCCTGGATCGGCTGTTTCCGTCCTTCGTGTTGCGCGGTTAGTCGCAGGTGCTCCCTGCAGCCCCGGCCCCGGGGCCGGGCTTGCTGGAGTGAAGAAGGGGAACACGGGTGGGCTTGAGCCCACCATGAGCAGGCGGCTCACCAACCCCAGAACTGCAACCACCAGCCATAGCCCACCAGCGCGCAGCCGGCGTTGACGCAGGCGAACGCCAGCAACCGGCGCAGGCCGTTGCCGCCGTGGCGACTGATGACGTTCCAGGCCAGATACAGGCTCCATGCGATGGCGCCGATCAGCAGCGCGGCGCGAGCCGGTTGTGCCCAGGCCAGCAGGAAACCCTCGTAGCGCAGCAGCTTGACCGTGGTCGCCGAGAGGCCGAGAAACAGCCCGGCGCCGCCCAGCGGCACCAGCGCCAGCGCCAGGTGCTGGAATACATTGTCGCCGCGGCGCATGACGCGCACGGCTGCACGTAGCAATAGCCAGAGTGCGCCGCCAATCAGCAGCGAGGCGCCGAAGATATAGGTGAGGATCGCCGCACCATCGAGCCAGGTGAAGGCATCGTTGGCCTGCGGATAGTGGGTCAGCAGCCACCAGGGCGCGTTGGCTTCCAGCGGCCAAAAGATATCGCGATCCACCAGCCATTCCGCCGCGGCCTGCTTGAGGGCGATGAACCAGGGGCTGACCGTCCACTGGAACGCGCCCATGGCCAGGCCGATCATGCCGAACAGCAGCAGGGTGCTGTCCCAGTGCTCGCCTTGCCGCTGGCCGCCGACAATGAGGATTTCAGCGTTTGGTGAGCGGGCGCTCAGCTGCACTGCGCCGCGCTGTCCGCTGCAGCGGCCGCAGGCATGGCAGTCGGCGTTGCCCTGCATGCGGCGAATGTCGATCAACGGCGCACAGTTGGGCGTCGGCAGGTGCGGTTCGCGGTTTTCCAGCCAGCGCTGCTCATCGACCTTGTAGTGCACCGGCGCCAGCCGGGCGAGCAGGGCGAACACGCCGCTGACCGGGCACAGATGGCGGCACCAGACGCGCTTGCCGCGGCCGTAGAGAAAGCCCACCAGCATCGCCGCGACGGTGGAGCCGCCGAGAATCAGCAGCGCCGCCTGAGCGTAGTCGTAGACACTGATCAGCTGGCCATAGACGGTGGTGAGGATGAAGGCAATGGTCGGCCAGCCGCTCCAGCGCACCCAGCGCGGCGTGCGCTTGTTCAGCCCACGCCAGCTGATCCACTCGCTGAGTGAGCCCTCGGGGCAGAGTACGCCGCACCACAGGCGGCCGAAGAAGATCATCGACAGCAGCACGAAGGGCCACCACAGCCCCCAGAAGATGAACTGCGCCAGCACCGTCAGGTTGTCGAGCATGCCGGCCTGGGCCGGCGGCAGGTCGAGAAAGGCGGGAATCACCAGCAGCGTCAGGTAGAAGCCCACCACCAGCCACTGCAGCGTGCGGATGGCCTTCGCATGCTGGCGCAGCAGATCACCGAGTCGCGCCAGCCACGGCGCCTGGATGATCACGCCGGCCTCGCAGCGAGCTGCACCTGGGCCCGGGGTTTGAGCCAGGCCCATGCGGCGAGCCAGTACAGGCCGAGTGTCACCACCGCGGCCAGTGACGGCATGGCGCGGTAGCCGGTGAGGCCGGCCAGGGTGCCACCGAGGGCGCTGCCGTCATCCAGCAGGGCGGAGGTGTCCCAGAGCGGATCGCCGAACACCGTATAGAACACTTCCGGTACATCCATGCCCATCAGCTGGCCGCTGAAGCGATCCAGCGCGGCCATCAGCAGGGCGCCACCGAGCAGCAGCAACATCACCTCGCTGACCTGGAAGAAACGCCGCCAGCTGAAGTAGCGGCTGCCAGCCTGCAGCGCGGCATAGCTGAGCAGGGCGAGGACAAAGCCCAGAACTCCGCCGATGACGAAGCCGGTGAGGTCCTGGCCCTGCTGCTGGTTGCCGATGCCGTAGAGGAACACCACCGTCTCGCTGCCTTCGCGCCCGACGGCGAGCATGGCCAGCACCAGCAGGCCGAAGCCGCTGCCCTGGCTGAGCTTGTCCGCCGCGCTGTTCTGCAGGCTGGTCTTCAGGGTCCGGCCGTGCTGGTGCATCCAGCCGACCATGTGCAGGATCAGCAGGCTGGCTACCAGCAGCATCGCGCACTGGAACCATTCGCCACCGCTGCCGGCCAGCCAGTCGCCGGCCTGCAGCACGCCCCAGCCCAGCGCGCCGGCCAGGCCGAGCCCGGCGGCGACGCCGGCCCAGAGCATGCGCAGGGCGTTGCCGGCACCCGGTTGCTGACGCAGCCAGGCATGCAGGATGCCGATGACCAGCAGGGCCTCGACGCTTTCGCGCCAGACGATGAACATGGATTGGCCCATGGGGTTCTCCTCGGAAAAACTACTTGGCGATGATCTCGCCTTCGGGAAGATCCATATGGAATTCGTCGAAGAACGGGTAGCGGCCCGGCTTCAACGGATGGATCACGACGAAGGAGGTCACACCCGGTGACAGCACCTTCTCGACGCGCAACGGCGTGCTCTCGAACTCGGTCGGCCCGCTGCCGGCGTTGTGCACGATGATCTTGAAACGCTGACGAGCCGGCACCTCCAGGGTCGCCGGCTCGAAGTGGCCGTCACGGATGGTCAGCTCGTAGGTCGGCAGCGCGGCCTGCACCGGGCCCGCGAGCCCGGCCAGCAGGGGCAGCGCGCCGAGCAGCGAACGCCCGGCGCGGCCCATCAGTAGCCCCCTTTCTTGCCGATGCCGGCGTAGGTGAACTCGTAGTTCAGCTCGCAGCCTTCGAACCAGGGCGCGACGCCGGTTTCCTTGTCGGTGTGGCGACCGAACATGGCGTGCCCCGAGCCTGGCGGCAGGATCTTGTAGGTCAGCTGGTACTTGCCGGGGCCGAGTAGCTTGACGTTGTCTCCATAATGCGGCCCGTCGTTGGCGACCATCGGGTGGAAGTCGCCTTCGACCACTTCGTCGGAGCCCTTCTTGCGCAGCGTGTAGTGGATGCTCAGGTAGGGCACGAAGCTGCCTTCCTGCCAGCCGTTGCGGTTGTCTTCGGTGGCGCTGATGTCGGCTTCCAGATGCACGTCGGACTCGGCGGCGGCGCGCATCATGCCCGGCGGGTCCATCTCGACCGGTTGCAGGTACACTGCGCCGACTTCCATGCCGCCGCACTGCTGCGGTTCGCCGATGGGATATTCCTTCGCCTGGGCGAGCGGGGTGAGCAGCAGGGACGTGATGGCGAGCGTGGCGGGGATGCGCATTGGGGAGCCTCCGGAAAGCTGTAAAGGACGGGGCGAAGATTGCACTTGCGCTTCCGAATGATAATGATTCGCGTCAATTTCCCAAGAAATATTTTGTTACCGGTGCCCGTATGCAAAGCCGTATGCCGCTGCAGACCGCTGTTGGCAGGCGTCGGCGGCTGACTGCGACCGGTCGTCACAGCGCCGTCGTGGACTCCGGTCGTGCCCAAGCCTCGCTGCAGCACTTCCCCGTTCCGGTGGAACGAACGGCTGCGCTGACGAAGCCGCGGCGGCGCGAACCGTCGCCGGGGGAATCCTCTAAGATGGTGCACCTTTCGTTCCCGGGGACTTCATGCAACCGCCCGTAGCACTCGATGCCCGCACCGCGCGAATTCTGCCGTGGCTGGTGGCCATCGCCTTCTTCATGCAGACGCTGGACGGCACCATTCTCAATACTGCGCTGCCGGCCATGGCCCGCGACTTGGCCGAGAACCCGCTACGCATGCAGGGTGTGGTGATCGCCTACATGCTTACGGTCGCCTTGTTGATTCCCGCATCGGGCTGGATTGCCGATCGCTTCGGCAGTCGGCGGATCTTTGTCGCAGCCATCGTGCTGTTCTCCCTGGGTTCGCTGCTCTGCGCGCTGTCCACCAGCTTCAACCAGCTCGTCGCATCCCGCGTGCTGCAGGCGCTGGGCGGGGCGCTGATGCTGCCGGTAGGGCGGCTGGTGGTGCTGCGCGCCTTTCCGCGCAGCGAATTCGTGCGGATCATGGCCTTCATCGCGTTGCCGGGGCTGGTCGGGCCGCTGCTCGGGCCGACCCTGGGCGGCTGGCTGGTGGAGTACGCCTCCTGGCACTGGATCTTCCTGATCAACCTGCCGGTGGGCGTGGTCGGTTGCATCGCCGCGCTGCGCTTCATGCCGGATCTCAAGGGGCCGGAGCGGGTGCGTTTCGATACCCTGGGTTTCGTGCTGTTCGGTGCCGCGATGGTGCTGATCACCATCGCCCTGGAAGGGCTCGGCGAGATGCACATGCCGCATGCGCGGGTGATGCTGCTGCTGTTCGGCGGTGCCGCCTGCATGGCTGCCTACTGGCTGCGCGCCGGTCGCATCGATGCGCCGCTGTTCAGTCCCACGCTGTTCCATACCCGCAGCTTCGCGGTCGGCATCTTCGGCAACCTGTTCGCGCGCCTGGGGGGCGGCGCTCTGCCGTTCCTGGTGCCGCTGTTGCTGCAGGTGGCGCTGGGCTATTCGCCGGCTCAGGCGGGCATGAGCATGATTCCGCTGGCCCTGGGGGCGATGGCGGTGAAATCCCTGGCCAAGCCGATCATCGACCGCCTCGGCTATCGTCGCCTGCTGATCGGCAACACCTTGCTGCTCGGCGGCCTGATCGTCAGCCTGGCGACCATCGGCACGCAGACGCCGACCTGGCTGCTGCTGGTGCATCTCGGGCTGATCGGCATGGTCAACTCGATGCAGTTCACCGCAATGAACACGGTCACCCTGATCGGCCTCAGCCATGCCGATGCCAGCAGCGGCAACAGCCTGCTGTCGGTGGTGGTGCAGTTGTCGATGAGCCTTGGTGTCGCCACCGCCGGCGCGCTGCTCGGCGGCTTCACCGTGGAGGGTGCGGCAGGCAGCGAGGTGCTGCACGCTTTCCAGCTGACCTTCCTCTGCGTGGGTGCCATGGCCATGCTCGCGGCCGCGCTGTTTCTGCAGCTGGAGCCCCGCGACCCTGGTCACGGCGATGACTCCCGGCGCGCGGTTGACGTGGCCGAATAGGGCGGCTGCTTGCGACCTGTAAGCTTTGTCGACAGGTCGCTCAGCCGCCCCGCGTAGCGCTCCCCGCAGACTTGATCGCGATGGCTATTGCGCCACCGCGAACCCGCTGCATTTGTTTACCTGTTCAAGTAAACATTATCGACCTGTCGTATAAGGCTACATATCGTTGCGGCTCTGGATTGGCATTCTGCCGTTATGGAAGGAGCGAAGGAATGAATGGGATGAGCCTGGCCTGGCTGCTGATCGGGGGGTCGCTGTGCAGTGTGATGGTGCTGCTGGTTCTGCTATGGCTGCTGTGGCTGGAACGCAGGAGCCAGCGCTGCGAGTTGACGGTGTTGCGTGAACTGCTCGATGGCCTCGGGCAGGTGATCGTGCGGCTGGAGAAGGACAAGGCCGAGCTGACATCGGGGTTGCGCGCGGAAAAAGCCCACGTCGCCCAGTTGCGTCGGCAAATCGAGCTGCTGCGGCACTGAAATTTGTTGTTAGTACGAACATATTGCTTCGAAAGCTTGATGTGAATGGCTATGATGCGCTCCTGTTTGTTATAAAAACTACAATCTTGGAGGTTTCATGCATCCCCGGGTCGTCGAAGTCACCGAGCGCCTGATCGAGCGCAGCCGTCCGACGCGCGAGTCCTATCTCGCCATGATTCGCGCCGCCGCGAGCGCCGGGCCGGCCCGCAACGCGGCGCAGTGCGCCAACTTCGCCCATGGTGTCGCCGGCTGTGGCGCGAAGGACAAGCAGCGCCTGCGCCTGCCTGATGCGGCCAACGTGGCCATCGTCACCGCCTACAACGACATGCTCTCGGCGCACCAGCCCTACGAGGACTACCCGGAGCGCCTGCGCCAGGCGCTGCGCGAGATCGGCTCGGTGGGTCAGGTGGCCGGCGGCGTGCCGGCGATGTGTGATGGCGTTACCCAGGGCGAGCCTGGCATGGAGCTGGCCATTGCCAGCCGCGAGGTGATCGCCATGAGCACGGCGGTGGCGCTGTCGCACAACCTGTTCGACGCCGCGCTGCTGCTCGGCATCTGCGACAAGATCGTGCCTGGCCTGCTGATCGGTGCGCTGCGCTTCGGTCATCTGCCGGCGCTGTTCGTGCCGGCCGGGCCGATGCCCTCCGGCCTGGCCAACAAGGACAAGGCCGCGGTGCGCCAGCGTTACGCCGAAGGGAAGGCTGGCCGCGACGAGCTGCTCGCTGCCGAGATGCAGGCCTATCACAGCCCTGGTACCTGCACCTTCTATGGCACCGCCAACACCAATCAGATGCTGATGGAAGTGATGGGGCTGCACCTGCCGGGCTCGTCCTTCGTCAATCCCGGGACGCCGCTGCGCGATGCGCTGACCATCGAGGCGGCGCGCCAGGTCACGCGGCTCACGCCTCAGGGGGGCTGCCACACGCCCCTCGGCGAGCTGGTCGACGAGCGCGTGCTGGTCAACGCCGTGGTTGCGCTGCATGCCACCGGCGGCTCGACCAACCACACCCTGCACATGCCGGCCATCGCCCAGGCGGCGGGCATTCAGCTGACCTGGCAGGACATGGCCGACCTCTCCGAGGTGGTGCCGACGCTGGCCCGCGTCTATCCCAATGGCTCGGCGGACATCAATCACTTCCATGCCGCTGGCGGTGTCGCGTTGCTGGTGCGCGAGCTGCTCGACGCCGGCCTGCTGCACGACGATGTGCATACCGTGATGGGGCGAGGCCTGCATCGCTATACCCAGGAGCCCTTCCTCGAAGATGGCAGGCTGACCTGGCGTGAAGGGGCTGCGCAAAGCCTTGACGACAGCATCCTGCGCCCCGTGGCGCGGCCGTTCTCCGTCGAGGGCGGGTTGCGGCTGATGAGCGGCAACCTCGGGCGTGGGGTGATGAAGGTGTCCGCCGTGGCGCCGGAACTTCGCGTGGTCGAGGCGCCGGCGCGGATCTTCTCCGATCAGCTGGAGCTGGTGGAGGCGTTCAAGGCCGGCGAGCTGGAGCGTGATTTCGTCGCCGTGGTGCGATTCCAGGGGCCGCGCGCCAATGGCATGCCCGAGCTGCACAAGCTGACGCCCTATCTCGGCGTGCTGCAGGACCGCGGCTTCAAGGTCGCGCTGGTCACCGACGGGCGCATGTCCGGTGCGTCGGGCAAGGTGCCGGCGGCGATCCATGTATGCCCGGAGGCGATCGATGGCGGGCCGCTGGCGCGGCTGCGCGATGGCGATCTGTTGCGCGTAGACGGCCAGGGCGGCGTGCTCGAGGTGCTGGTGGATGCCGCCGAGCTGGCCGATCGCTTGCCGGCAGCGGCGCCGGCGACGGGCGTGCAGGGTTGCGGCCGCGAGCTGTTCGGCTTCATGCGGGCGGCATTCAGTTCGGCGGAACAGGGTGCCAGTGTGTTCACCGCCGGGCTGGAGGTGCTGCGATGAGGCTGGCGCTGGTCGGTGACATCGGAGGGACCAACGCGCGCTTCGCGCTCTGGCGCAACGCCCGGCTGGAAGCGGTGCGCGTGCTGGCGACGGCGGATTTCGCCACGCCCGAGCTGGCGGTCGAGTACTACCTGGCGTCGCTCGGTCTTGCGCCGGGCAGCGTCGGTGCGGCCTGCCTGGCCTGTGCCGGGCCGGTCAAGGGCGAGCAGTTCGTGTTCACCAACAACCACTGGCGGTTGGGGCGCAGGGATTTCTGTGGTGCCCTGCAGCTAGACGAGCTGCTGCTGATCAACGACTTCGCGGCCATGGCGCTGGGTATGACCCGGGTCGCCGAAGCGCAGCGGCGCATCATCTGCAATGGGGTCGCGGAGACGGGCGCGCCGGCGCTGGTGATCGGGCCCGGCACCGGGCTTGGCGTGGCCACGCTGCTGCCGCTGGCAGGCGGCGGCTGGCAGGCGCTGCCGGGAGAGGGTGGGCATGTCGACCTGCCGTTGGCGGATGCCTACGAGGCGGCGCTGTGGCAGCAGCTGTTCGCCGGACTCGGCCATGTGCGCGCCGAGGATGTGCTCAGTGGCGGCGGCCTGCTGCTGCTGTACCGCGCGCTCTGCCTGCTGCACGACCAGGCGCCGCGGCTGGCATCGCCGGCCGAGGTCACGGCGGCAGCGCTGGCCGGCGATACGCTGGCCGCGGCGACCCTGGAACAGTTCTGCGTGTGGCTCGGTCGCGTGGCCGGCAACAACGTGCTGACCCTGGGCGCGCGCGCGGGCGTGTATATCGTCGGTGGTGTGGTGCCGCGCTTTGCCGATTTCTTCGCCGCCAGCGGCTTCGCCCGTGGCTTTGCCAGCAAGGGCTGCATGAGCGCTTATCTCGCCGACGTGCCGGTGTGGCTGGTGACTGCGGAATATCCGGGGCTCGAAGGTGCCGGAGTGGCGCTGGAGCAGGCCCTGGCGTGCGTGCCCGGCTAGCGCGGCCGATATCCATGATGTTGTTGGAGCAACATCATGGAGCGGTGCGTGGTTCCTTGCGGGGCTGCGAGCTCCGCGTCATGGCTCGGGATTGTCGATGCCCGAGCGGTCGAGCTGGCGGCGTCAGCTCGGCTCCTCGTCCGCCGGATAACGGCTGGCGTTGAGACTTTCCTTCACTTTGCGCAGGTGCGGCTGGAAATCCACGCCGCGGCGCAGGGTCATGCCGGTGGCGAGCACGTCGAGCACCGTCAGCTGGATGATGCGCGAGGTCATCGGCATGTAGATGTCGGTGTCCTCGGGCAGTGGAATGTTCAGGCTCAGCGTGCTGGCCTGGGCCAGCGGCGAGCCGGCGGCGGTCAGGCCGAGTACCGAGGCGCCGTTCTGGCGGGCGATGCGCGCCACTTCCACCAGCTCGCGGGTACGCCCGGTGTAGGAAATGATCACGAACAGCTCGCCCGTGTGCGCTACGGACGCCAGCATGCGCTGCATCAGCACGTCCGAATGGGCGGTCACCGCCAGGTTGAAGCGGAAGAACTTGTGCTGCGCATCCAGTGCCACCGAGGCCGAGGCGCCGAGGCCGAAAAAGTGGATCTGGCGGGCCTGGATCATCAGGTCCACGGCGCGGCTGACCAGTTGCGGGTCGAGGCTCTGGCAGGCGCTGTCCAGCGAGGCGATGGCCGAGCCGAAGATCTTGCGTGTGTATTCCGCCGGGCCGTCGTCGGGCTCTACCGCCTGGCTGACATAGGCGGCGCCGCTGGCCAGGCTCTGCGCCAGCTGCATCTTCAGTTCCGGGTAGCCGCTAACGCCGAACGAGCGGCAGAAGCGATTCACCGTCGGCTCGCTGACCTGTGCGGTCTGCGCCAGCGCGGCGATGCTGAAGCGGGTGGCCTGCTGAGGGTTGCGCAGGATGACTTCGGCCACCTTGCGCTCGGCCTTGTTGAGGTCTTCGATGCGACGCTGGATCTGCTCGAGCAGGTTGTGTACGCGGTCCATGACGATCCTGATGCGGCGGGTCAGAGGTGCCCTATGCTACTGAGCGGGCTGCGGAGCGACTACCGGAATCTCCTTTTATGGCTAAATGTTGTTTTTATTACTACATCATCCTTGAATAAACGCGGCTTCGCGTGTATTCATAGTGCAGTGTTAGTAGAAGAACAAACATCATGACGCCATTATCTGTCGAACCCTGCACCCTGGCGCTGTTCGGCGCCCTCGGTGATCTGGCCTTGCGCAAGCTGTTTCCCGCGCTCTATCAGCTCGACCGTGCCGGCCTGCTGCCGGCGGACACCCGCATTCTCGGCCTCGCCCGCGACGGCGGCGAGCCGGCTTCGCATCTGGCGCTGATCGCCGAGCACCTGCGTCGCCATGTGGCCGAGCGCGAACTCGAGGAAAGCGTTCTGCAGCGTTTCCTGGCCCGTCTGGACTACCTGAGCATGGAGTTCGGCCGCCGCGAGGATTACGCCGCGCTGGCGGACAAGGCCGGCCAGGCCGAACGTATCGTCGCCTTCTTCGCCACGCCGGCTTCCGTCTACGGCGCGATCTGCGCCGGGCTGGCGGAGGCGGGGCTGGCCGAACGCACCCGCGTCGTGCTGGAAAAGCCCATCGGCCATGACCTGGGGTCGTCCCGCGAGGTGAATGACGCGGTGGCGCGTTTCTTCCCGGAAGACCGGACCTATCGCATCGATCATTACCTGGGCAAGGACACGGTGCAGAACCTGATCGCCCTGCGCTTCGCCAACAGTCTGTTCGAAACCCAGTGGAACCAGAACCACATCTCCCACGTGGAGATCACCGTCGCCGAAACTGTCGGCATCGAGGGCCGCTGGGGCTACTTCGACCAGGCCGGCCAGCTGCGCGACATGATCCAGAATCACCTGCTGCAGCTGCTCTGCCTGATCGCCATGGACCCGCCCAGCGACCTCTCGGCCGACAGCATCCGCGACGAGAAGGTCAAGGTGCTCAAGGCGCTGGCGCCCATTGCGCCGGAGCACCTCGGTCAGCAGCTGGTGCGCGGCCAGTACGTCGCTGGCAGCATCCTTGGGCGCCAGGTGCCGGGCTATCTGGAGGAAGAAAACTCCAACACCCAGAGCGACACCGAGACCTTCGTCGCCCTGCGGGCCGAGATCTGCAACTGGCGCTGGGCGGGCGTGCCGTTCTACCTGCGTACCGGCAAGCGCATGCCGCAGAAGCTGTCGCAGATCGTTATCCACTTCAAGGCGCCGCCGCACTACATCTTCGCCCCGGAACAGCGCCAGCTGATCGGCAACAAGCTGATCATCCGCCTGCAGCCGCAGGAGGGCATCTCGCTGCTGGTGATGACCAAGGACCAGGGCCTGGACAAGGGCATGCAGCTGCGCAGCGGCCCGCTGCAGCTGAATTTCTCGGAAACCTACAAGAGCCCGCGCATCCCCGACGCCTACGAGCGTCTGCTGCTGGAAGTGATGAAGGGCAACCAGAACCTCTTCGTGCGCAAGGACGAAATCGAATACGCCTGGAAGTGGTGCGACCAGCTGATCGACGGTTGGCAACGCGTCGGCGCGCCTCCCAAACCCTACGCAGCAGGCAGCTGGGGACCGGCTGCCTCGATTGCCCTGATCAGCCGTGACGGCAGGAGTTGGTATGACGATCTCTAATCTCGATCTGCCTGTGCAGACCCTAGGTTTCAGCCTCGGCAACGCCGACCAGCTGGCCGGCGAACTGGCGCTGACGGTGAGCAACGCCCTGCGCAGTGCGATCGCCGAGCGCGGTGCGGCGACCCTGGTGGTGTCCGGCGGCCGCAGCCCGATCGCGTTCTTCGAGCGCCTGGCGCAGCAGGAACTGGACTGGGCCAAGGTCACCATCAGCCTCGCCGACGAGCGCTGGGTGCCGGTCAGCCATCCCGACAGCAACGAAGGCCTGTTGCGCCGCCATCTGCTGCAGGGGCCGGCCGCTGCGGCGCGCCTGTTCGGCCTGTACCAGAGCGCGGCCAGCCTGGAGCAGGCCGCCGAAGGCGCCGACGCCAAATTGGCCGAACTGCCGCCGATCGACGTGCTGGTGCTGGGCATGGGCGAGGACGGCCACACCGCCTCGCTGTTTCCCGACAGCCCGAATCTGGAAGCGGCGCTCGACCCGCGTGGTGCGCGGCGCTGCCTGCCGATGCAGGCGCCGAGCGTACCGCGCCAGCGCCTGAGCATGTCCCTGGCGCTGCTGGCCAGCGCGCGGCTGACCCTGCTCGCCCTGCACGGCCCGGGCAAGCTGGCCACGCTCAACCAGGCCCTGGCCGGCGAATCCTATGAAGCGATGCCGATCCGCGCCTTCCTCGCCCGCCCCCTCGAAATCTACTGGTGCCCCTGAGGCCGCAAGGAATCTTCCATGACATCTACCCAAACCCGCGCCGTCAGCATGACCGACAAGATCGCCCTGATCGACCAGTGGTGCAGTGCCGCACGCATCCTGCCGGTGATCACCATCGAGCGCGAGGCGGACATCCTGCCGCTGGCCGACGCCCTGGCCGCCGGTGGCCTCAAGGTGCTGGAAATCACTCTGCGCTCGGCTCTGGGTCTGAGTGCCATCCGCCTGCTGCGCGAGCAGCGCCCCGAACTGATCGTCGGTGCCGGTACCGTGCTGGATGCCGCCATGCTGGCCCAGGCCGAGGCGGCCGGTGCGCAATTCATCGTCTCTCCGGGCAGCACTGGCGAGCTGCTGGATGCCGCGTTGCACAGCCCGTTGCCGCTGCTGCCAGGCGTCGCCAGTGCTTCGGAAATCATGCTCGGCTACGCCATGGGCTATCGCCGCTTCAAGCTGTTCCCCGCCGAGATCTGTGGCGGCGTGGCAGCGCTGAAGGCGCTGGGCGGGCCGTTCGGTGACATCCGTTTCTGCCCGACCGGCGGCGTCAATGCGCGCAATGCGCGGGATTACCTCAGCCTGGCCAACGTGATGTGCGTCGGCGGCACCTGGATGGTCGACGCCAAGGCCGTGCGTGCCGGCGACTGGGCCGCCATCGAAAGCGTCACGCGCCAGGCCCTGCAGGCGCTGGACAGCGCGCCGGCGGCCGAACTGCCGCGCGACTTCGACCTGCGCGCCGAGCGCGCCGAACAGCGCGAGCTGTAATCGTCCCAGCCCCTCGCGGCGGGCCAAGGCCCGCCGCATCTTCCCCATCTTCTCGCTACCTGGAGGTTGCATGAGCAACGCGCGCCCGCTTTCCGAGCTTTTCCCCCGTCTGGATGAGATTCCCGAAGCCTATCGTCCGGATGCACCCGTCGAGCAGCGCGACTACCTGGTCGATGGCGAGTTGATGCACTGGGACGGCCCGCTGGCGGAAGTTCGCAGCCCGGTGTTTCTGCGCGAGGCCGATGGCAGCGAGCGTCAGGTGGTGCTGGGCAGCACGCCGCTGCTCGATGCCGACGCCGCGCTGCGTGCGCTGGACGCCGCCGTTGCCGCCTATGACTACGGCCGCGGAGCCTGGCCGACCATGCGCGTGGCTGAGCGTATCGCCCATGTCGAAGCCTTCCTGGCGCGTATGCGCGAGCAGCGCGAGGCGGTGGTCAAATTGCTGATGTGGGAGATCGGCAAGAACCTCAAGGATTCGGAGAAGGAATTCGACCGCACCTGCGACTACATCGTCGACACCATCCATGCGCTGAAGGAACTGGACCGCAGCTCCAGCCGCTTCGAGCTGGAGCAGGGCACCCTCGGGCAGATCCGCCGCGTGCCCATGGGCGTGGCGCTGTGCATGGGGCCGTACAACTACCCGCTGAACGAAACCTTCACCACGCTGATCCCGGCGCTGATCATGGGCAACACCGTGGTGTTCAAACCGGCCAAGTTCGGCGTACTGCTGATCCGCCCGCTGCTCGAAGCCTTCCGCGACAGCTTCCCGGCGGGGGTCATCAACGTCATCTACGGCCGCGGTCGCGAGACGGTCAGCGCGCTGATGGCCAGCGGCAAGATCGACGTGTTCGCCTTTATCGGCACGCACAAGGGCGCCGCCGACCTGAAGAAACTGCACCCGCGTCCGCACCGCCTGCGCGCCGCGCTGGGGCTGGATGCGAAGAACCCGGGCATCGTCCTGCCGCAGGTCGATCTCGACAATGCCGTGGAGGAGGCGGTGACCGGAGCGCTGTCGTTCAACGGCCAGCGCTGCACCGCGCTGAAGATCCTCTTCGTGCATGAGGCGGTGCTCGATGGCTTCCTCGAACGCTTCGCTGCGCGGGTCAACGCGCTCAAGGCGGGCATGCCCTGGGAGCCCGGCGTGGCGCTGACGCCGCTGCCGGAGCCGGGCAAGACCGATTACCTGCATGCGGTGCTGGAAGACGCCGTGGCCAAGGGCGCGCGGGTGATCAACGCCGGCGGCGGCGAGTCGCACCAGACCTTTTTCCAGCCGGCAGTGCTGAGCCCGGCGGATTCGACCATGCGTGTCTATCACGAAGAGCAGTTCGGCCCGCTGGTGCCGGTGGTGCCGTACCGCGACCTGCAGGAGGTGATCGACTACGTCACCGCCTCCGACTACGGCCAGCAGCTGTCGATCTTCGGCAATGACCCGGCGCAGGTAGGCCGGCTGGTGGATGCCTTCGTCAACCAGGTCGGGCGCATCAACATCAACGCCCAGTGCCAGCGCGGGCCGGACAGCTATCCGTTCAACGGTCGCAAGAATTCCGCCGAAGGCACGCTGTCGGTACATGACGCCCTGCGCGTGTTCTCCATCCGTACCCTGGTGGCGACGCGCTTCAACGAGGCCAACAAGGAGCTGGTCGACCGGATCATTCGTGACCGCCAGTCGAGCTTCCTGACCACCGACTACATCTTCTGACGGAGCGCCACGATGGCCGCACCCGTGCTCGCCCAGCCGCTGTTGCTGGGCATGATGCGCCTGCTGGAATACCCCGAGCTGGGTGAGCCCCAGGCGTTGCTGGGCTTTATCGAGCGCTGTGTCGAGCGCGGGCTGAACGGCTTCGACCATGCCGACATCTATGCCGGCGGGCGCTGTGAGGCGCACTTCGGTGCGGCCCTGCGCCAGGCACCCGGGTTGCGCCAGCGCCTGCAGATCATCGGCAAGGCCGATATCGTGCCGGCGGGACAGGACTGCTCACGCTGGCGGGTCAAGCACTACGACTCCAGTGCCGGCTACCTGCGCCGGGCGGTGGACGACAGCCTGGCGCGACTGGGCGTGGAACGACTCGATGGTTTCCTGCTGCATCGCCCGGACCCGCTGCTGCAGGTCGACGAGGTGGCCGAGACGCTGAACGGACTGGTCGCCAGCGGCAAGGTCGGCTGGGTGGGGCTGTCCAACGCCGGCATCCTGCATTGCCAGGCACTGGCCCAGTGCGTGCCGCTGCGCTGCAACCAGATCGAGCTGTCACTGCAGGCCCAGCACTGGGTATGGGATGGCAGCCTGCATGCGTTGCAGGCTGCCGGCCTGCAGGTGCTGGCCTGGTCGCCCATGGGCGGTGGACGCTTCGGCGATCGGCTATGTAGCGCACTCGATGAAGTCGCCGCCGACCGGGGAGCCACGGCCAATCAGGTGGCGCTGGCCTGGCTGCGGCAGCTGCCCGGCCGGCCGTTGCCGATCCTCGGCAGCCTGCGCTGGGAGCGGATCGAGGAGGCGCTGCTGGGCGCCGAGCTGGAGCTGGACCGTCCCGCCTGGTTCTACCTGAGCGAAGCGGCCCGCGGGCATGAGGTGGCCTGAGCAGGGACATCTGCCCGCTATCCGAGGTGGAAAATGCTTCGCAGTTTTCCACCCCACGCGGGACTCGTAGGGTGGATGACGCTTCACCCATCCACGGCGGGTATCTGCGATGGTTCGGCATATCCCCGCTTAGAAACGCTACTGATCAACGGGCGCTGTGAGTGGTCCAAAACGGTGCGCGACTGTGCTAGGGTCGCATCCGCCGCGGGACGACCCGGGGCGTGTCGAATCATGCGGGGACGGCCCTGCCGTTGCTGGAGTCATCGTCATGCATTCGGCCTGGATCATGCTGATCATCGCCGGCCTGCTCGAAGTGGGCTGGGCCATTGGCCTCAAGGCTTCCGAAGGTTTCACCCGCCCGCTGCCGAGCGTGCTCACCCTGGTGGCCATGGCCGCCAGCTTCTTCCTCCTCGCCCGCGCCATGCAGGTTCTGCCGGTGGGTACTGCCTATGCGATATGGGTCGGCATCGGTGCGCTGGGCACCGTGGCGCTGGGCATCGTCATCTTCGGCGAAAGCGCCTCGCCGGCGCGGTTGCTGAGCGCGGTGCTGCTGCTGGCGGGGCTGGTGGGGCTGAAATTGACCGCCTGAGGCAGGGCCGGTCGTCCTGAGGGATCCACTCTGCGGCGCTGAAGCCCAGCCCAAGGGAGCCGTCGCAGGGTGGATGGCACTTCACCCATCCACCCGTTGCTGCCGACCGTGTCAGCGAATCTCGATTCGCTGCAGCAGATGCTGCTTCGCCTGAGTATCGCCGACGCGCGCGGCCTCGTCGGCCAGGCGCAGGGCGCGCTCCAGGTCCTTCTGCGCCAGCGCCGCATCGATCGCCTGGCGATAATAGGCCGAGGTTTCCGGCAGCACCGTCG
Organism: Stutzerimonas stutzeri; assembly: GCF_000219605.1. Taxonomy (NCBI): domain Bacteria; kingdom Pseudomonadati; phylum Pseudomonadota; class Gammaproteobacteria; order Pseudomonadales; family Pseudomonadaceae; genus Stutzerimonas; species Stutzerimonas stutzeri. Next base: position 3,733,077 of record NC_015740.1, on the reverse strand, counting down.
GTGCCGGCGCGGTGGGCAGTTCGTTGCCCATCTCCTGGCCGATGCTGTAGCCCGGTACGTAGCCCTTGGCGTTCGAGCCGGCGGCACTGTCGGGGATCATCACCAGCTTGATCACGCCCACCGGGGAGTGCTGCGCCACCGGATCGGGGATGCTCGGCGGTTCGTTGCCCAGCGCCTTGGCGTAGGCCTTGGCCGGATGTTGCAGGACGGTCTGCCCGGCCATCTGCGCCTCGCTGGTGTAGAGGATCAGGTAGCGCTCGTTGCCTGGATGCTCGGGCTGCGAGCGATCGATGCGCAGGCGCGCGTCCAGACTGTCGCCTTTGAGCCCGGTTGGCGGAACGTAGACGAAGTCGTCGGCATCCAGCAGGCGGGTCGGGCGCATGCGGCTGTCCAGCAGCATGGCATTGGGTGCCAGCACGCTGCTGCCGGCCTGGCTGTATAGACGCAGCTCGAACGACGGGCCGCCGGCCGGCAGCTTGAAGGCGCGCAAGAAGCTCTTGCCGGTCTCGAAGGCATAGGCCGGTGCCTGGCTGTCAATCACGACGTTGCCGCTGAAGCCTGCCTCCAGGGGCTCGTACGGCAGTTGGTCGAGGCCGTTGCAGCAGGACGGCGCGGCCGCCAGCGCGGCACGGGCCTGTTCGACCGAGCCTTGCAGCGGGGCCGGGCTGGCGGCCAGGGCGTCGACCCGGCGCAGCGGCTCGCTGCTGCAGCCGACGAGTGCCAGAGCGATCAGCCCGGCGGCGAAAAGAGAGAGAGGATGCATGGTGCTTCTCCGGATAAAAAATGCCCCGACCTGCCAGAGTCGGGGCAAAAGGCACCGTCTGGACGGTGGGAGCGGAAAGCCTGCCGTTGCTCGCAACGGCGTTCAGCCAGTGCGGGTTACCACCAGGCCTCGGCCTGGATGCCGAAGGTGATGCCGTCATCGTCACCGGCATCGATCGATTCGCTGGCGGCCTGATAGCGGCCGCCGTCCCACTGGGCGTAGGTGGCGAACACGCGGATCTGCGGGCGCGCCCAGAAGCTGTTGCCGGCCGACCACTGCTGGGCCAGGGTGAGCTTCTTCAGGTCGCGGGTGCGCTCGCCGTCGGCCTGCGGATCGACCCGGTCGTAGCCGAACTCCAGCGCGGTGCTCATCACGTCGCTCCACTTGTACACCGGGCGCACACCGAAGCTGGCCCAGGTTTGCCCGGAGTCGTTGTCGAAGTCGCGGTCCTCGTAGATCTGCACGTACATCATCTCGATGTTGTCGGTCAGGCCGACCACGCCCTGGTTGACCAGGCGGAACATCTTGCCGTCGCTGTTGCCGGTGCTGTTGCGCCCGCTGCTACCGATGATGCCGTCGGTGCCGTACTGCAGGGCGAGCTTGTTGTAGCCGCCGAACCAGTTGCTCTGGGTGTGCTCGAGGGTGACCAGATGACCCTTCTGGTCCTGGTAGCCGGGGTCGCGTTCCTGCTCGTCGGTGAGGTTGGCCTTGCCGTAGTCGTAGCCGATCTCCAGCTTGCCGCCCGGGTTGACGTCGATCTCGGCGAGGCGGAAGTCGAGGGTGTCGTTGGCCAGGTTGGTGCCGGTGCCCGAGCCCTGGTAGACCCAGTCGCCGTCGGTGTTGCGAATCCACGCGACGCTGGCCTTGGCGAAGCCCAGGTCGATGTCTTCGATACCGGCGCCGGGGCCGGAGACGTCCCAGTAGTAGTAGTCATTGATGTGCACGTCGTGGCGCTTGTAGTAGCGCTTGCCGGCCCAGATCGCCGCGCCGGGGAGGCTCGGGATGAGGTTCTTGCCGACCACGTTGAACTGGCGGATGGAGGTGGTGCCGGCCTCGTCGAAGGGGTTGTTCTCGCCGCCGTTGGTGTCGGTGCCGGTGGCTTCCCAGTCGTTACCCTGGTCGGAGCGGTAGGCGATCATGCTGTCGACGTAGAAGCTGCGGTTGCCTTCGCTCCACACCTCCTGGCCGAGGCCGATCTCGGCGTAGGTTTCGCATTCGTTGCCCAGGCGATATTTCGCCGGTGCGCCAGCAGCCTGGAAGCAGGCCTGGTCGCCGCCGCCGGCCGTGGCGCCGACGCCCGAACGCAGATAGCCGTGGAAATCGACCGCCAGGGCCGGGCCGCCGACCAGCAGGGCGGCAAGCAGGCAGGCGGGTTTTAGGACGAACAGGGGGTGCGCGGTGTGCTTCATGACGAGGTCCTTGTTTTTCTTGTTAATGCCGAATCGATCACGCCTTCGCTGCGTGTCGCAGGGCGCAGCTCGGTGGCGAAAGCCTCGGGGATGGCTCCGCTGGCGGCATCCTCCCGACCAGAGATTTCGCTGGCGCAGCTCGAGGGCGTAATCAGGATGAGTGCGGCGTAATCCCCCGGGCGGGGCTACGCCCGGCAGGGCGCAGATGATTGCCAGGGGCCTTCGGCCTGGCCACTACGCCGGCTGCAACTGGGCGGGGGAGGTTGGTGGCCGGGGCGTGCAGGGGCAGCCTGCGGGTGCCGGTCGAAGACCCGGCCGGCGTTCATCCTCGTCCGGCGGCCTTGCCGTCGGATACCCGAACAAGCACAAGAACCGGAGTATTGCGATGAGCCACATCCTGCGTGCCGCCGTATTGGCGGCGGTCCTGCTGCCGTTTCCCGTACTGGCCGATCAGGCCGGCAAGAGCCCGGCCGGGGTGCGCTACCACGGCGGCGACGAAATCATCCTCCAGGGCTTCCACTGGAACGTCGTCCGCGAAGCGCCCAACGACTGGTACAACATCCTCCGCCAACAGGCCTCGACGATCGCGGCCGACGGCTTCTCGGCAATCTGGATGCCGGTGCCCTGGCGTGACTTCTCCAGCTGGAGCGAAGGCGGCAAGTCCGGCGGCGGCGAAGGCTACTTCTGGCACGACTTCAACAAGAACGGCCGCTACGGCAGCGATGCCCAGCTGCGTCAGGCGGCCGGTGCGCTCGGCGGTGCCGGGGTGAAGGTGCTCTACGACGTGGTGCCCAACCACATGAACCGCGGCTACCCGAACAAGGAAATCAACCTGCCGGCTGGCCAGGGCTTCTGGCGCAACGACTGCGCCGACCCGGGCAACTACCCCAACGACTGCGACGACGGCGATCGTTTCGTCGGTGGCGATGCCGACCTCAATACCGGCCATCCGCAGGTCTATGGCATGTTCCGCGACGAGTTCGCCAACCTGCGCAGCCAGTACGGCGCCGGCGGCTTCCGCTTCGATTTCGTCCGCGGCTTCGCCCCGGAGCGGGTCAACAGCTGGATGACCGACAGTGCCGACAACAGCTTCTGCGTCGGCGAGCTGTGGAAAGGCCCTTCTGAATATCCCAGCTGGGACTGGCGCAACACGGCGAGCTGGCAGCAGATCATCAAGGACTGGTCCGATCGGGCCAAGTGCCCGGTGTTCGACTTCGCCCTCAAGGAGCGCATGCAGAACGGCTCGATCGCCGACTGGAAGAACGGCCTTAACGGCAACCCCGATCCGCGCTGGCGCGAGGTGGCAGTGACCTTTGTCGACAACCACGACACCGGCTACTCGCCCGGGCAGAACGGTGGGCAGCATCACTGGCCGCTGCAGGACGGGCTGATCCGTCAGGCCTACGCGTACATTCTGACCAGCCCCGGCACGCCGGTGGTGTACTGGTCGCACATGTACGATTGGGGCTACCGCGACTTCATCCGCCAGCTGATCCAGGTGCGTCGCGCCGCTGGCGTGCGTGCCGATTCGGCGATCAGCTTCCACAGCGGCTACAGCGGCCTCGTCGCCACCGTCACCGGCAGTCAGCAGACCCTGGTGGTGGCGCTCAATTCCAACCTGAGCAATCCCGGCCAGGTCGCCAGCGGCAGCTTCAGCGAAGCAGTCAATACCAGCAATGGCCAGGTGCGGGTCTGGCGCACCGGCGCCGGCAGTGGTGGCGGTGACAATGGCGGCGGTGAGCCCGGTGCCCTGGTCAGCGTGAACTTCCGCTGCGACAACGGTGTGACGCAACCCGGCGACAGCGTCTACGCGGTGGGCAACGTCAGCCAGCTCGGCAACTGGAGCCCGGCCTCTGCGGTGCGGCTGACCGATACCAGCGGCTACCCGACCTGGAAGGGCCGCATCTCGCTGCCGGCCGGCCAGAACGTGGAATGGAAGTGCCTGATCCGCAACGAGGCCAATGCAACGCTGGTGCGGCAATGGCAGGGCGGGGCCAACAACAGCGTGAAGCCCACCGAGGGTGCCACCACGGCGGGGCGGTTCTAGCCGCAAGCGGTAGCGACGGCCCGCCTCGCCGATGTGAGGCGGGCTTTTTGTTGGCCTCCTTACGGGGCTGGGTCCAGATCTATGTGCGCAGCCGCGCCGCTCCGGGCTCGGTGGGCATCAGCCAAACAACGCAGCACTGCGGTCAGTCAGCTTCCGTCGGGTCCGCGGCGCGTCACTCACGGCTATCCGGCATTCTGCGTATCGCCCAGCTGCCAGCGAATCGCCTGGGCTTCGGCCTGGCGCAGCTCGTCGAGCAAGGCATCGCGGCCGGGGTTGCGCGCGTTGGCCAGCGCGCCGCTGGCGAGCAGGTCGGCATGCAGGGCAGTGGCTTTATCCCGGAGCCAGGCCAGGCGCTGCAGGGTCAGTGGCGTGCAGCTCTGCCCGCTGAGGTCGTCCTTCACGTCCAGCCAATGCGAGCGCCAGGCCTCCTGCAGGTACAGCCCGCCCGGATCACCGGCCAGTGCGTTGCGCCAGCCACGCATCAGGTCGCTCAGCCAGCCCGATACCGTCTCGCTTGCGCCGCGGGCGGTCAGCTCTCGATGCAGACGCTGGTAGGCATCCAGCGCGATGCGTTTCTCCTGCTCGAAATCGGCCAGTGCCCAAGCCTCGCTTTGCTGTTCCAGCCGCAGGAGGCAGGCGAACAGCTGGCGCGTCTCGAAGCGTTCGGCCGGATGAAACCCCGGCGAGGCGAGGCCGTCGCTGTTGTACTGACGCAGCGGGTCGAAGGGGTAGAGGTAGCCGAAATCGAACAGGCGGATGCGGCCATCGTCCAGGGTGTTGCCTGGCGCCAGATCCCATTCGAACAGGCCGGCCAGCACCAGCGCGATCAGCAGGTCGAACAGCTCGACCAGCTGTCGCTCGTCCCAGCGCTCGATGCGCCGGCCTTCGACCCAGGGCGACAGCACGATGCCCTGCTGCAGCGAGGCATACTGCGTCGGCACGATGCCGGCCAGGCGTTCGGCCTGCTCCGGTGTGCGCATCAGCCGGGCCAGGTCGCGGCGGCGCTGCAGCTCGTTGAGGAAACTCGCCTGGCCGTCCGGGTTCTGCACACGACAGGGCCGCCGGGCGACCTTCAGCGCCCAGTCGCGCCCGGCCAGCTGCACGCGGTAGACCCGAGCGGTCAGCCCGTCGTCGAGGCAGGCGCGTACCCAGGGCTCGTCGCCACGTACCACCGCCAGTTGTTCCGGTGGCAGCGGGCAATCCTCCGCGCGGCCCAGGCGAAACTCGGTGCCGCTGGCGAGAAAGGCCAGCTGGGCCTGGCGCCGTGCCGCTGCGGTCAGGGATGCGGTACTCATCGGGCCTGCACCACGATGACCTTGTCCTCGCCCAGCTCGCGGGCGAAGGCATAGGGCTGGCCGGAAGAAAGCAGTTTGTGTTCACCCGCGCCGATGGCTGGATGGCGCGTACGGAACTGACCAATCCGCTGCCAGTGCTCGATCAATCCAGCAATCTCGGGTCGCTGGTGCTCGGCCCAGTTCATCGAGCTGCGCGTGCCCTGATACGGGTCCGAACCGCTGGGGCCAAAGCTGCGGGCGCTTTCGTCGCCGTAGTAGATCTGCACCGCGCCGGGCGCCAGCAGCAGGGCGGCGGCGAGACCGCGCTGGTGCGCCAGGTCGCCCTTGGCCAGCTGGTTGAACAGCGCCGTGTCATGGGACGAGGCGTAGCTCAGCAGGTTGTGCCCGGGCGTCTCGGCCAGGCGCCTGGCGTAGTCGGCGTAACTGGGCTCGGCGGCGGCCAGGCAGTCGCTGGCGGCCAGCGCCTGATCCTGGAAGGCGAAGTTGATCAACGCATCGAAACCCTGGTCGAGATAGTCGCTGGCCTCTGGGCCGTGGCCGAACACTTCGCCGACCATCCAGAAAGGCTCGCCGGCCATGGGGTCGTCCGGGTTGGCGCGGGCCCAGTCGGCGCGGGCGCGCTCGGCCGCCACGCGCAACTCGGCCCAGGTCGACGGCTCGACGTGCTTGACGGTGTCGGCACGAAAGCCGTCGACGCCGAACTCGCGGACCCAGCCGGTCAGCCATTCGATCAGGTAGTCGCGCACCCGGTAGCCTTCGCGTGGCTCGGCACGGGTTTGCGCCTTGTGCGCGAGAAATTCCGGCAGCGCGACGACCGCCTCGGACTCGGTACGGAAATCCGGCAGAAAGGCCAGCGAGCCCTTGAGTGGATCGACGGTGCTGCTGGGCGGCGTGTCGTAGTCGGCGATGCCGGCACGGACCCAGTCACGGCCCCACCAGGCGGCCCAGCTCGGGTGCTCGTAATCCACCAGGTTGTGGTAGGCGTGCAGGTTCTCGTGGGCTTCCGGCTGCCAGGCGCTCCACTGCTCGGGCAGATACTCGGCCATGCCGTCGCGCAGGGCGCCGAAGCCGAGCTGCTGCATGTCCTGCAGGGTGGAATAGCCCGGATGGTTGAGCACCACGTCGAACAGCACGCGGATGCCGCGGGCATGGGCCTTGCTGATGAGGGCACGCAGGTCGTTCTCGCTGCCCATGTTGGCGTCGAGCTGGGTGAAGTCCAGCGCGTAGTAGCCGTGGTAACCGTAGTGGCGGAAGTCGCCGCGATCGCCGCCGCCGACCCAGCCGTGGATCTGCTCGTACGGCGCGCTGATCCATAGCGCATCGACGCCGAGGCTGGCGATATGGTCGAGGCGCTTGGTCAGCCCCTTGAGGTCGCCACCGTGGAAGGTGCCGATCTCCTCGGCGCCATCCGGCTCGCGGCCATAGCTGCGGTCGTTGCCTGGATCACCGTTGGCGAAGCGGTCGGTGAGCACGAAGTAGACGATCGCGTTGCGCCAGTCGCGTGCGATCGGCTGCTCGGGCGATTCGGCGCGTTCGAGCAGCAGCAGACCGTCACTGCTGGCGGCGGGTTGCAGCCTGACCCGGCCGTCGCGGACCACCGCGGTGGCGCCGGACAAGGCGTCGCGCAGGGTCTCGCCTTCGCCGAAGACCTCGCTGACCGCCAGCTCCACCTCGCGGCCATCCCAGGGCTTGCAGGTCGCGGCGGCTGCCACCGGAGCGGCGGGTTTGATCGGCAGCAGACGCAGGGCCGGCGCGGCGCCGGTCTCGACGATCAGCCGATAGCGACCGGCCTCGGGCACTTCGTAGCGGTAGGCGCTGTCTCTGCCAAGCGGCTGGCGGCGAAAGGGCGCGAGCGGCACGGCCTCGTCGCCGGCCTGAGGCATGCGCAACTGCAACTGGCCGGGCGCGAGACTGAGCTCGATGTCGTAACGGTCGCTGGCCAGCGCATTCCAGCTCAGCGCCAGCGGCTGGTCGTCCAGTCGGGCGGCCAGTTCGGGGTCAGCCAGGGCGGAGAGCGGCAGGGCGAAGCAGAGCAGCGGCAGCAGGGCAGGCAGGCGGTTGGCACGCATCGAGAAGCTCCATTGTGCTTTTTCGCCACATTTGACCGCGCGTTGCCAGCCAGGTATAGGCGTAAGCCTGAATCACCTGGCGTATTTCGCGCAGCTGAGCCGAACGATCTACGCCCCGCTTCTACGCCCTCGGTGCCCCCGAAGGGGAGGATGCAGATGGCGCGTCAGGTGCCGAGGATGGAACGACTGCCAGAGCCAAAGGCCGGCAGCGGGTGGAACAAAAAACAAGAAGCCACGAGGAACGCGAAGCATGAACACTAAATTCTGGTGTCTCGCCACCATTGGCCTGGCGGCCACCTTCAGCCTGCCGCTGCCGGCCCTGGCAGCGATCGAGGAAGGCAAGCTGGTCGTCTGGATCAACGGCGACAAGGGTTACAAGGGCCTGGCCGAGGTCGGTAAGCGGTTCACTGCCGAGACCGGCATCCCGGTCGAGGTGGCCCACCCGGACAGCGCCACCGACAAGTTCCAGCAGGCGGCGGCCACCGGCAACGGCCCGGACATCTTCATCTGGGCCCACGACCGTATCGGCGAGTGGGCCAAGAGCGGCCTGCTCACCCCGGTCACCCCCAGCGCCGAGACCAAGTCCGGTATCGCCGACTTCTCCTGGCAGGCGGTGACCTACGACAACAAACTGTGGGGCTACCCGATCTCGGTGGAAACCATCGGCCTGATCTACAACAAGGCCCTGGTCGATACTCCGCCCAAGAGCTTCGACGACGTCCTGGCGCTGAACGAGAAGCTCGCCGCCCAGGGCAAGCGCGCCATCCTCTGGGACTACAACAACACCTACTTCACCTGGCCGCTGCTGTCGGCCAAGGGCGGCTATGTGTTCGAGCAGACCGACGGCGGCTACAACGTCAAATCCACCGGGGTCAACAACGCCGGCGCCAAGGCCGGAGCCAAGGTGCTGCGCGAGCTGATCGACAAGGGCGTGATGCCCAAGGGGGCCGATTACAGCGTGGCCGAGGCAGCCTTCAACAAGGGTGACTCGGCGATGATGATCAGCGGCCCCTGGGCCTGGTCGAACATCGAGAAGAGCGGCATCGATTTCGGAGTGGCGCCGATTCCCGCCATCGATGGCGAGGCGGGCAAGCCTTTCGTCGGCGTCGCCGCCGCGCTGCTCAACGCCGCCAGCCCGAACAAGGACCTGGCCGTGGAGTTTCTCGAGAACTACCTGCTCGAGGTCGACGGCCTGAAGACTGTGAACGCCGACGTGCCGCTGGGTGCGGTGGCCAACACCGCCTACATGGAAGAGCTGTCGAGCAATCCGCACATCAAGGCGACCTTCGAGAACGCGCAGATGGGCGAGCCGATGCCCAACGTGCCGGAGATGGGCGCGTTCTGGTCATCCATGGCCGCCGCGCTGACCAACATCACCTCCGGCCGACAGGACGTCGACGCCGCCCTGGACGATGCCGCCAAGCGCATCACCCGTTGAACCCGTCGCCGGCCGCCGCCTCGGGCGCGCCGGCGGACTATGCTCCGTTCTCAAAGGTTCCGCTCCCGTGAATGCCCGTGCCGAGTTGCCCAGCCCAGCCATGACCCGTACGACCTCCCGGGGCCTGCCCCGCTCCCTGACCAACGGCCTGCGCTGGCTGGCGTGGCTGACCTTCAACGCCTTTGCGCTGTACCTGGTGGTCGCGCTCTACGTGCAGGGGCAGATGGCCTTCGCCCTGCTCGGGCTGGTGGTGACCGGGATCGCCAGCTACCTGTTCATCAACCGGCGGATGTACGCGCAGCGCTACATCTTCCCGTCGGTGGCCGGGATGCTGGTGTTCGTCATTTTCCCGCTGCTGTACACGGTGGGCATCGGCTTCACCAATTACAGCGGCAGCAATCTGCTCAGCCAGACCCAGGTGGAGCGCTACCACCTGAGCCAGACCTACCTGGCCGGCGAGCGCTTCCGTTTCACCCTGCATCCAAGCCCTGATGGCGAGCGTCTGCGCATCGACAAGGGCGAACTGGGTGTGTTCGTCAGCCCGCCGCTGACCGGCGAGCCGGACCCGCAGGCGCCGCTGACGCTGCAGCCGGCCGAGGGCGTCGAGGGGCTGGGCGAGGCGCTGCCGGTGCGCGACGTGATCCAGCGGCGCAAGGCGCTGGAGCAATGGGTACTACAGGCACCGGACGGCAGCCTGCTGCGCTTGTACGGCCTGCGTGAGGTCGCCGCGGTGGAACCGGTCTACCGGCAGGACGGCCCCGGTGTGCTGGTCGACACCCGCAGCGGTGCACGCCTGACCGCCGACATGGAGCGCGGCTTCTATGTGGACGAGACGGGCAAGGCGGTGCCGCCGGGCTTCACCGTGTTCGCCGGCTTCGCCAACTTCACCCGGGTGCTGAGCGAGCCGAGCATCCGTGAACCCTTCGTGCAGATCTTCGCCTGGACCTTCGCCTTCGCCGGGCTCACCGTGGTCTTCACCCTCGCCGTGGGGCTGGTGCTGGCCAGCCTGCTGCAATGGGAACTGGTGCGCGGCAAGGCCTTCTACCGGCTGATGCTGATCCAGCCGTATGCGGTCCCGGGGTTCATTTCCATCCTGGTGTTCCGCGGGCTGTTCAACCAGAACTTCGGCGAGATCAACCTGCTGCTCGAGGGGTTGTTCGGCATCCGTCCGGACTGGTTCAGCGACCCGACCCTGGCACGCACGATGATCCTCATCGTCAACACCTGGCTCGGCTATCCCTACATGCTGCTGCTGTGCATGGGCCTGCTGCAGGCCATCCCGCGGGATCAGTACGAGGCCTCGGCGATCGATGGCGCCAGTCCGCTGGACAACCTGCTGCGCATTACCCTGCCGCAGCTGATCAAGCCGCTGATGCCGCTGTTGATCGCCTGCTTCGCCTTCAACTTCAACAACTTCGTGCTGATCACCCTGCTGACCCGTGGCGGCCCGGACATCATCGGCGCGACCACACCGGCCGGCACCACGGACCTGCTGGTCAGCTACACCTACCGCATCGCCTTCCAGGATTCCGGGCAGGACTTCGCCCTTGCCGCGGCCATCGCCACGATGATCTTCATCCTCGTCGGTGCCATGGCGCTGCTGAATCTCAAACTCTCGAAAGTGAAGGTATAAGGAGACGGTCATGGCCATGGTGCAACCGAAATCCGCGCGTTACCGGCTCTGGGCGACCCACGCGGCGCTGCTGGCCTTCGTCGCGGCAATCCTCTTCCCGCTGCTGATGGTGGTGTCGATCTCCTTTCGCGAGGGCAACTTCGCCACCGGCAGCCTGTTCCCCGAGAACCCGACGCTGGAGCACTGGTCGCTGGCCCTCGGCATCCCCTACACCCACGAGGACGGCAGCGTGACGAACCCGCCGTTCCCGGTGCTGCTGTGGCTGTGGAACTCGGTGAAGATCGCCCTGGTCAGTTCGGCGCTGATCCTGCTCCTGTCGACCACCAGCGCCTACGCCTTCGCGCGCATGCGCTTCGGCGGCAAGGCGCCGATCCTCAAAGGCATGCTGATCTTCCAGATGTTCCCGCCGGTGCTCTCGCTGGTGGCGATCTACGCCCTGTTCGACCAGCTCGGCCAGCACGTCAGCTGGCTCGGGGTGAACAGCCACGGCGCGGTGATCGTCGCCTCGCTGGGCGGCATGGCGCTGCACATCTGGACCATCAAGGGCTACTTCGAGAGCATCGACGCCTCGCTGGAGGAGGCTGCCATCGTCGATGGGGCGACCACCTGGCAGGCGTTCTTCCATATCCTGCTGCCGATGAGCGTGCCGATCCTGGCGGTGGTGTTCATCCTCGCCTTCATCACCAGCGTCACCGAATACCCCATCGCCTCGGTGCTGCTGATGGACGTGGACAAGCTCACCCTCTCGGTCGGCGCGCAGCAGTACCTCTACCCGCAGAACTACCTGTGGGGCGACTTCGCCGCCGCCGCGGTACTCTCCGGCCTGCCCATCACCGCCGTGTTCCTCTACTGCCAGAGGTGGATCGTCGGTGGCCTGACCGCCGGCGGGGTGAAGGGCTGACCACCTGAGTTGAACGAGGCGCGGAACCGGGGAGCGGGAGCGGTGCGAACCGGTGCGCCAGACCACGACAAGAACAAGAACAGGGAACCGTCCATGAATGCCGCGATGCCACCACTGCTGCCATTGATCCCCACCAAGCTGGCGATTCCCATGTTGCCGCCGGGCCTGCTCGAACGGCCGCGCCTGGACGAGTGGCAGCAGCGCCTGCCGCAGGTGCGCCTGGCGGTGCTGCATGCCGCCAGCGGTTTCGGCAAGACCACCCTGGCGGCGCAGTGGGCGCGGGCCTTCGATGGGCGTATCGCCTGGTTCCAGCTGCATGCCAGCGACAACCTGGGGCTGCAGTTCGGTCGCTACCTGACCCAGGCGCTGGACCGCCAGCTGGACGCCGGCTGTCCTCTGTCCGTGGCGCTGGCCGAGCAGGGCCGGGTATCGCTGGACGCGTTGTTCACCCAGTTGCTGGCCGAGCTGCCGGACGAGCACGAGGCCATCCTGATCGTGCTCGACGAGTTCGAGGTGCTGAATGACGCCGAGCTGATCGCCGGCCTGCGCTTCTTCCTGCGCCACATGCCGAGCTGGATGACCCTGCTGGTGTGCAGTCGTCGCCTGCCCGAACTGGGTGTCGCCGAGCTGCGGGTCAAGCACCAGCTGCTGTTGCTCGACGCGCGCCAGCTGGCCTTCGAGGATGACGAGGTACAGGCGCTGCTGGAACTGGGTGTGCCGGCAAGCATCAACCGCGAGCAGGTCGAACGTCTCAACCGCCGCATCGGTGGCTGGCCCTGCGCGCTGCAGCTGGCCCTGCAGGAGGTGCAGACCAGCCGCGGCATGGACCTGTTCCTGGAGAACCTGCAGCTCGGCCACCCGGACATCCGCGACTACATGCGCGAACAGGTGATCGAGGGGCTGCCCGAGGACCTGCGCGGTTTTCTCGAGGCGACCTGCCTGCTCGACCGCTTCGACGCCGCCCTGGCCGATCGCCTCACCGAAGCCTGTCACGGCCGCGAGATGCTCGAACGGCTCGAGCGTGGCGGCCTGTTCATCCAGCCGCTGGACAGCCTGCGCCGCTGGTACAGCTATCACCCGCTGTTCGCCGTGTTCCTGCAGGGCGAGCTGCGCACCCACCAGCCGCAGCGGGTCAACCAGCTGCACTTGCGTGCGGCCTCCGCGCTGCTGGCCGAGAACATGCCCGAGGAAGCCGCGCGCCATGCCGTGCAGGCCAGCGACCCGCAGCAGGTCGACGAGATCCTGCAGCGCCACGGCCGGGCGTTCTATCGCCAGGGTCGTCTCGGGTTGTTGCAACAGTGCCTGGAAACCCTGCCGGAACCGGTGATCGCCGGCTCGCCGCTGCTCACCCTGCTGCAGGCCTGGGTGTCGCAGAACTCCTATCAGTTCGATCATGTCGAGCGCTGGTTCAAGGCCGGCGAGCTGGCGCTGCAGCGCAGCTGCTCGGAGCAGGACTGGGCGCGTATCGTCTGCGAGTTCAATGCCGTACGCGCGCAGGTGGCGATGAACCAGGGCGACGAGCAGCGCGCCATCGCCCTGGCGCGGGAGGCGTTGACCCGCGAGCCGCTGATCATGCGCACCTCACGGGTAGCGGCGATGTCGGGCCTGGCCGAGGCGCATTTCGTCCAGGGCGAACTGCCGCAGGCGCAGAAACAGTACGAGGAAGCCGAGCGCCGCGCGCGGGAGATCAACGCCTCGCACCTGGTGGTCTGGAGCCTCGGCCAGCTGTCGGAAATCGCCATCGCCCAGGGCCATCTGCAAAAGGCCTATACCCTGCAGGAGCGCGCCATTCAGTACATCGAGCAGCAGAATCTGCAGGCCACGCCCATCGTCGAGTTCATCTACCGAGTGCGCGGACAGGTGCTGCTGGAGTGGCACCAGCTGGACGCTGCCGAGCAGTGCGCGCTGCAGGGTATCCAGATACTCGACGAACTGGACGACCCACGCTGGCGCCTGCAAAGTTACGCGCTGCTGGCCGGCGTCGCCTACGCCCGCGGCCAGCAGCACGCCTGCGCCGACTACATCGCCCAGTTGCAGACGATGCTCGCCGACGACCGCTACCACATCGACTGGCTGGCCAATGCCCACGCGATCATGCTCGCCTACTGGGACTCCAGCCAGGATCGCGAGGCGATCCGCCAGTGGCTGCTCAGTGCGCCGCCGGTGTGCGGCGGCGCCAACCATTTCGCCCAGCTCAATGCACGCAATCACGCCCGTGCCCACCTGGCGCTGGGGCAGCTGGAGCGCGCCCTGCCGATCCTGCGCCAGCTGCTGACCGATGCCGAGCGCCACGGCCTGATCATGGACCGCAACCGCAACCATATCCTCCTGGCGCAGCTGCACTGGTTGCGCGAGGAGCGCCAGCAGGCACTGGACCACCTGCAGCGAGCCATGACCCTGGCCAGCGGCAGTGGCGCGATCGGCAGCTTCCTGCGCGTCGGCAAGCCGATCATCGGCATGCTCAAGTGCCTGCTGCACGAGCGCACCCTCGATGAAGCCGAGGCCCAGCGCGCCGCGCGCTTGATCCAGCTGGCGCAGCAGCAGCGCGATTTCAGCCGCGCCATTCGCATCACGCTGGACGAGGCGGTGATCCAGGACATCATCAACCGCCCCGACGTGCCCGAGCTGATCCGCCGTTCGCCGCTGACCCGGCGCGAATGGCAGGTGCTGAGCCTGATCCACGCGGGGCAGTCCAACGAGCAGATCGCCGATCACCTCAACGTCGCGCCGACCACCATCAAGACGCACATCCGCAGCCTCTACCAGAAGCTCAACATCACCCACCGCAGCGAAGCGGTGCAGCTGGCGCGCGACCTGTTGAGCAAGATTCAGGGCGAGTAGGGCCGCTCGCCGCCGCCCGGGCGAGCGGCTATGCTCGCTGTCCGTACAGCACAACAGGGACGTGGCGGATGATGAAGACAGCTCAGCGAACCGGCCGGCGTGCGCCCGGCGCCGCACTGCACGCCGGGGGCCGCCCATGAGCCTGACCCGCGTCCTGTTTATCGCCGCCGTCCTGGGTCTCGGCTACAAGCTGTGGAGCGGGCATCAGCAGGAGGCGCTGCTCCAGGCAGGCACGGCAAGCAGCCCCTCGGGGTTCGTCCCGGTGGCGCGCGCTCGGGCGTGGTGATGGTCTTCGCACCGGTCAACTGCCCCTCCGACGCCGCACGGCGGGCCGACGAGCTGGCGGCTGGGCTGACCCGCATGGGCATCGCCGTGCAGCGTTCCAGTCACTTCAGTACCGAGACGACCAACCCCAGCGCCGAACAGCAGGCGCAGCTGCAGCGTACCGTTGCGGTGCTCAACGGTGGCATCCCAGCGGTGTTCTTCAATGGCATGGGCAAGGCCAACCCGACCCTGGACGAGGTGGTGGCGCAGGTTCGCGCGCCGCGCTGAGTACGTCGGGGCTGCGTACTGTTAGCCCGCGCCTGCGGTGCGCCGCTCAGCCCTTCCACTGCGTCTGAGCGAAGGCGGGCAGGGTGTTGGCGCGTTGAGACGCTGAGGCCAGGTGGGGGAATGCGCCGTCCGGCGCCAGCGTGTCGGGCAGGGTAAGGCGGGCGAAGTCATAGGCGACCACCGCGCTGATATCCACCTGGCTCATGCGTTCGCCCAGCAAGGGCCGCTCGCCGCGCTCGGCCTGGCGTGCGTCCAGCAAGGCCAGCGCGCCACGCGCCTGGTCTTCGCAATGGCGGTACCAATCGTCCCACACCAGTCCTTCCGGCCGACGATCGCGTTCGTAGTACGCCGCCACGGTTTTCTCGCAGGCACCGACGGCGAAGGCCAGCAGGTTCATCGCCTCGCTGCGCTCGGCGCCGGACAGGGGCAGCAGCGCTCGCTCGGCGCCCGCCTGCTGATCGAAATGGTCGAGGATGGCGTTGCTGTCGATCAGCACCCGGCCATCGTCCAGCACCAAGGCGGGCACTCGACCCAGCGGCGAGTATTCGCGGATCTTCAGACTATCCGTCAGAACGCTGAGGGGCTCGTTGGTGAACGGTATATCCAGCAGATGCAAGCTGACGCCGACGCGGCGGACGAATGGCGACATGTAGCGACCGATCAGTTTCACGGGCAGTGCTCCGGACGGGGAGAGGTGCAACAACCCTAGTCGAGCCCGGCGGTTAATGCGAAGGCGCGACCGTCGATCGTCTCATCCGCTAGCGACCGTCAGGGAGGAGGAAGGCGCGCCGGGCGCTGTGGCACCCTCGGGCTTTCAGCGAAGGAGGCGTTGCCATGGCGATGAGCGAGAAACAGAAGATGCTGGCGGGCGAGCTGTACCACCCAGGCGACCCGGAAATCCTCGCCGACCAGGCCGCGGCCAAGGCCTGGATGGTGCGCTACAACGCAGCGCTGGCAGCCTCGCCGGACGAGCGCCGGGTGCTGCTGGCCGAGCGGCTGGCCTCGGTCGGTGCCGGCGCGGTGATCCGTCCGCCGTTCCACTGCGACTACGGCTACAACATCCACCTGGGCGAAGGCGCCTTTCTCAATTTCAACTGTGTGATTCTCGATGTGGTCGAGGTGCACATCGGCGCCGGTGCGCAGATCGGGCCGGCGGTGCAGCTCTACACCGCCGACCATCCGCGTGACCCCGAGGCGCGTCGTTCGGGCGTGGAGTTCGGTCGGCCGATCCATATCGGTCGCAACGTCTGGGTCGGTGGCGGGGCGATCATCCTCCCGGGTGTGACGGTGGGCGACGATGCGGTGATCGGTGCCGGCAGCGTGGTCACCCGCGACGTGCCGGCCGGCGCCATCGTGGTCGGCAACCCGGCGCGGGTGCGCTGACCGGCTCGCCGGGTCGCTCTACGCCCTCGCTCGGCAGGCCAGCTACGCCCGCCTGTTACGCCTGCGTCCGCCCGCCGCCGGAGGATGTTGCGACCGCTTGCCGCACCTAGAGTGGCCCCGTCTTCACGCTCACTCAAGGTACGTGGTATGTCCGAGCAACTTCAGAACTGGTGGCGCGGCGGGGTGATCTATCAGGTCTACCCGCGCAGCTTCTTCGACAGCAACGGCGATGGCGTGGGCGACCTGCCCGGCGTGCTGCACAAGCTGGACTACATCGCCAGCCTCAACGTCGACGCCATCTGGCTGTCGCCCTTCTTCACTTCGCCGATGAAGGATTTCGGCTACGACGTGGCCGACTACCGCGGCGTCGACCCGCTGTTCGGCTCGCTGGATGACTTCGTCCGGCTGGTGGAAGCCTGCCACGAGCGCGGCATGCGTGTGCTGATCGACCAGGTGCTCAACCATTCCTCGGACCAGCACCCCTGGTTCGTGGAGAGCCGCTCCAGCCGCGACAACGACAAGGCCGACTGGTACGTCTGGGCCGACCCCAAGCCGGATGGCACCGTGCCGAACAACTGGCTCTCGGTTTTCGGCGGCCCCGCGTGGAGCTGGGACAGCCGGCGCCGGCAGTACTACCTGCACAATTTCCTATCCAGCCAGCCGGACCTGAATTTCCACTGCCCGGCCGTGCAGGATCAGTTGCTCGATGACATGGAGTTCTGGCTCAAGCTCGGCGTGGACGGCTTCCGCCTGGACGCCGCCAACTTCTACTTCCACGACCTCGAGTTGCGCGACAACCCGCCGAACCTGGAGATCCGCGAGGGCAGTATCGGCGTGCGCGTGGACAACCCCTACGCTTACCAGCGGCACATCTACGACAAGACCCGTCCGGAAAACCTGGCCTTCCTGCGCCGCCTGCGCGCCCTGCTGCAGCGTTACCCCGGCGCTTCGTCGGTGGCCGAGATCGGCTGCGACGAATCCCTGCGCACCATGGCCGCCTACACCAGTGGCGGCGACACCCTGCACATGGCCTATTCCTTCGACCTGCTGACCGAACAGTGCAGCCCGGCCTATATCCGCCGCACGGTGGAGGGCATCGAGCGCGAGCTGGCCGATGGCTGGTCGTGCTGGTCCATGGGCAACCACGATGTGGTGCGGGTGATGACCCGCTGGGCGCTCGACGGCCGGCCCGATCCGGAGCGCGGCCGCGTGCTGATGGCGTTGCTGCTGTCCCTGCGCGGCAGCGTCTGCCTCTATCAGGGCGAGGAGCTGGGTCTGCCGGAGGCGGAACTGCGCTATGAAGATCTGGTCGATCCGTACGGCATCACCTTCTGGCCGGAATTCAAGGGCCGCGACGGCTGCCGCACGCCGATGCCCTGGGAGAGCGAGGCGCATCACGCCGGCTTCACTGGCAGCCAGCCGTGGCTGCCGGTGGACGACTCGCACCGCTCGCTGTCGGTGGCCGCGCAGGATGCCGACCCGCATTCGATGCTCAACTGCTACCGGCGCTTCCTCGGCTGGCGGCGCGAGCAGCGCCTGCTGATCGAGGGCGACATCCGCATGGTCTACCATGACGACGCCCTGCTGGTATTCGAGCGCCGGCTGGGCGAGGAAGCCTGGTTGTGCCTGTTCAACCTCGGCGACCTGCCACGCAGCTACGAGCTGCCGGCACAGGCGGTGCCGCTGGTGGACGTGCCGGCGAGTTTCGCCGAGTACGATGACCACTGGGCGCGGTTGCCGGCGCACGGCTTCGGCTACGCGCGGCTGGCGCGGTAGGGGCCGGCAGCGGCGGGGCGGCCCGCCGCTGCGAACGAACGAAGTGCATGGCGACATCTACGGAGAACAACAACGATGGCCAGTGTCACGCTGCGCGACATCTGCAAGAGTTACGACGGTACGCCCATTACCCGGCATATCGACCTGGATATCGAAGACGGTGAGTTCGTCGTCTTCGTCGGCCCCTCCGGCTGCGGCAAGTCCACCCTGCTGCGGCTGATCGCCGGGCTCGAGGACATCACCTCCGGTGACCTGTTCATCGACAACCAGCGCGTCAACGACCTGCCCCCCAAGGACCGTTCGGTGGGCATGGTGTTCCAGTCCTACGCGCTCTATCCGCACATGACAGTGGCCGAGAACATGGCCTTCGGCCTCAAGCTTGCCAGTGTCGAGAAACGCGAGATCGCGCGTCGCGTCGAGGCGGCCGCGGCGATCCTGCAGTTGGACAAGCTGCTCGAACGCAAGCCCAAGGACCTCTCCGGCGGTCAGCGCCAGCGTGTCGCCATCGGTCGCACCATGGTCCGCGAGCCGAAGGTTTTCCTGTTCGACGAACCGTTGTCGAACCTCGATGCCTTCCTCCGCGTGCAGATGCGCATCGAGATCGCCCGCCTGCACCAGCGCATCCGCTCCACCATGATCTACGTGACCCACGATCAGGTCGAAGCCATGACCCTGGCCGACAAGATCGTCGTGCTCAACGCCGGCGAGATTGCCCAGGTCGGTCAGCCGCTGCACCTTTATCACTACCCGCAGAACCGCTTCGTCGCCGGCTTCCTCGGCTCGCCGCAGATGAACTTCGTCGACGTGAGGGCCATTTCCGCCAGCCCCGAGGCTGTCACCATCGAACTGCCCAGCGGCTTCCCGCTGACCCTGCCGGTGGACGGCAGCGCGGTGAGCCCCGGCGACCCGCTCACCCTGGGCATTCGCCCGGAGCACTTCGTCATGCCGGATCAGGCCGATTTCACGTTCCATGGCCAGATCACCGTGGCCGAGCGCCTGGGCCAGTACAACCTGCTGCACCTCACCCTTGAACGTCTGCAGGATGTGATCACCCTCTGCGTCGACGGCAACCTGCGCGTCACCGAGGGCGAGACCTTCGCCGCCGGCCTCAAGGCCGACAAGTGCCACCTGTTCCGCGAGAACGGCGAGGCGTGCACCCGGCACTATCGGGAGCCGGCCATCTACGGGTAAGGGGCTGCGGCAGGGCGGAGCGACGGAAGGAGGGGAGCGAACCGACCCTCGCACGCGTGGCGCCTGCCCGGGCGCTCACGGCGCGGCGGGAGGCGCGGGCGTATTCGAGTCGAGGATTTCCGACAGGGTCTCGGCCAGGGCCTGATGGCTGAACGGTTTCGCCAGCACCCTGACCGCCGGCTCGGTGGCAATCCGCGTGGTGTACCCGGATGCGAGGATGATCGGGATCGTTGGATAGAGCCGCTGCACTTCTTCGGCGAGGCCGACACCATCCAGCCGCCCAGGCATGACTACATCCGACAGGAGGATGTCGATGGCCGGCTGACGCCGGTCGGCCAGCCTCGCCAGCGCGTCATCCGCCGAAGGTGCTTCGTCGACCTGATAACCCAGCTCATCGAGCATCGCGACCATCGCTTCGCGCACTTCGGCGTCATCATCGACCACCAGCACCCGTGCCGGGCGGCCGGCCCGCACGGACGCATCCTGATCCTCCGGTATGGCGCAGACAGCCTGTTCCATGCGCGGTAGCAGCAAGGACACGCGGGTTCCCTTGCCGAGCTCGCTCTGGATCGACACCGTCCCGCCGGATTGGCGGGCGAAACCATAGACCTGGGCCAGGCCCAGGCCAGTCCCTTCGCCGACTGTTGCCGCTGACCGAAAACTGACCCAGTAGAGGCTGTTCTGCCGACTGAAAACTGACCCAGGTGTTCAACTGCTTCTGCTCAATTTTTGAGCAGGAGAACACAGGGTGATCAGTATGGAAATGATGGGCAAAATTCGCCGGATGTATTTCCGCGACAAGCTGTCGCTGCATGAGATAGCCAAGCGCACCGGGTTGGCGCGCAACACGATTCGCAAGTGGGTCAGAGCACCTGAGGCCAAGCCGCCGGTCTACCAACGCCGCGCGATCTTCAACAAACTCAGCCCTTTTCACGCCACGCTGGAGCAGGCGCTAAAAGCCGATTCGCTGCGCCCCAAGCAACAGCGGCGCAGTGCCAAGGCGCTGTTGGCGCAAATCAAAGCCGATGGTTATGACGGTGGCTACAGCCAGCTCACCGCGTTTATCCGTGCCTGGCGAGGGGGACAGGACAAGGCGTCGCAGGCCTTTGTGCCACTGACCTTTGCTCTTGGCGAGGCGTTTCAGTTTGACTGGAGCGAGGAAGGCTTGCTGGTCGGCGGCATTTACCGGCGTATGCAGGTGGCACATCTGAAGCTGTGTGCCAGCCGTGCGTTCTGGCTTGTGGCGTATCCGAGCCAGGGCCATGAGATGTTATTTGACGCCCATACACGCTCGTTCGGCGCCTTGGGCGGCGTGCCGCGCCGGGGCATCTACGACAACATGAAGACCGCCGTCGACAAGGTCAATAAGGGCAAAGGCCGGGCGGTGAATGCACGCTTTGCGGTGATGTGCGCGCATTACCTGCTTGATCCGGACTTCTGCAACGTCGCCGCTGGTTGGGAAAAGGGCATCGTTGAAAAGAACGTGCAAGACAGCCGCAGGCGTATCTGGCTAGACGCCCAGGACTGCCAGTTTCACTCCTTCGAGGAACTCA
Organism: Stutzerimonas stutzeri; assembly: GCF_000219605.1. Taxonomy (NCBI): domain Bacteria; kingdom Pseudomonadati; phylum Pseudomonadota; class Gammaproteobacteria; order Pseudomonadales; family Pseudomonadaceae; genus Stutzerimonas; species Stutzerimonas stutzeri. The sequence goes on along the minus strand of NC_015740.1, from coordinate 3,712,226 downwards.
ATGCCTGGCTGGGCCAGCGCTGCCGCGCGCTTTGGAACGAGCTGACGCACCCTCAATACAGCGGTCTGAGTGTGGCCGAAGTGCTGGAGTTGGAGCACGCTGAACTGATGCCTGTGCCAGCGCCATTCGACGGTTACGTCGAGCGGCCTGCGCGGGTCTCCAGCACCTGCCTGGTCAGCGTCGGGCGCAACCGCTACTCGGTGCCGTGTGAGTACGCGGGTAAGTGGGTCAGCAGCCGTTTGTATCCGACGCGAATCGAGGTGGTGGCTGACGACGCGCTGATCGCCAGCCATGTCCGCTTGCTGGATCGCGACCAGGTCAGCTATGACTGGCAGCACTACCTCCCGCTGATCGAACGCAAGCCCGGTGCGCTGCGCAACGGCGCGCCCTTTGCTGATCTGCCGGCGCCGCTGCGTCAGCTTAAGCACGGTCTGGGGCGTCATGCCGGCGGTGACCGGATCATGGCGCAAGTTCTGGCTGCCGTACCAGTCGCCGGGCTCGATGCGGTGCTGGTGGCTGTTGAGCTGGTACTGGAAAGCGGCAGCCTGAGCGCCGAACACATCCTCAATGTCGTGGCGCGCCTGGCCGCGACCGAACCACCACCCAGCGTCGAAACCCACTTGTCGCTCAAGGAAGCCCCCGTCGCTAACACGGCGCGCTACGACCGCCTGCGTGGCCAGGCCGAGGAGGTCGGTCATGCGTGATTTGATGGCGGAACTCAAGGAGCTGCGCCTGCACGGCATGGCCACGGCCTGGGCGGAGTTAACTGCTCAGGGTGAGTCGAACACAGCCTCGTCCAAGTGGCTGCTCGAACACCTGCTGGAACAAGAGCACACAGATCGCGCCATGCGCTCGGTGAGCCACCAGATGAACATGGCCAAGCTGCCGATGCACCGCGATCTGGCCGGCTTCGACTTCAGCGCCTCCAGCGCCGACGCTCGCTTGATCAGCGAGCTGGCCAACCTGAGCTTTACCGACACCGCGCAGAACGTGGTGCTGATCGGTGGCCCAGGCACCGGCAAAACCCACCTAGCCACCGCGCTGGCCGTGTCCGGCATCACCCGGCACGGTAAGCGCGTGCGCTTCTACTCCACGGTCGATCTGGTCAATCTGCTGGAGCGCGAAAAACACGACGGCAAAGCCGGGCGGATCGCCCAGGCACTGCTGCGCATGGATCTGGTCATCCTCGACGAACTGGGTTATCTGCCGTTCAGCCAGGCTGGCGGTGCGTTGCTGTTTCACCTGCTGTCCAAGCTGTACGAACACACCAGCGTGGTGATCACCACCAACCTGAGCTTCGCCGAATGGTCGAGCGTGTTCGGCGACGCCAAGATGACCACCGCCCTGCTGGATCGGCTGACCCACCACTGCCACATCGTCGAAACCGGTAACGAGTCCTATCGCCTGCAACACAGTAGCTTGGCGGCCCAGGCCAAGATCAAATCACGGGAGCGAAAGCGTAAGGGCGGCCAGGAACCGGAGGACGATGAGTCGTTCTGATTTCATGGCGACGACGGCCTGCTACATGGCTGCGTGTGGCAGGTCTTAAACAACTGAACTGGGCTAGCGAAGGAGTGGGGGCAACAGCAGCTGCGCTGGTAGACTTATCCACAGTTGCTGGTAACAAAATCAGCAATCCGCCCTGGGTCAAATTTCAATCGGCAGGGTGGGTCAATTTTCCATCAGCGCCAACACTCTGCCGCCATTCTCAATTCCGTGGCTTTGGTTTGGCACCACTCGGTAAAGAGCGGCTGAATGGTGTTGCGCAGATACCGGCCGGAAAAAAGTGCATCCCAAAAACTGATTTGGTCGATTTTGGCGTGCAGCTCGCCCTGCAGCTGCCGCGACTCGACTTCGAGGCGCTGCTGTGTTGTCTGCGTCCAGCGGTCCTTCCAACTCAGAATCAGTCGGCGGGCTTCTATCTTTTCCAGTCTGTCCATACAACGCTCCAATCCTTGGTGTCTGGCTAGCGCAGCCGAATACGTTTGCCTTGTTGAATCTGTGCATCTAGCTCTGCTTTCAAGGCGCTGAGGAAACGATCCACGTCGGCCTGGGCCTCAAGGTAGACGCCATTACCCAGCTTGTTGAAAACGCTGGTGGCCGCAATTTCGACCACTGGCTTGGGTGGGGCGACAGGCTTGACCGGAACGGGAGGCGGCGTGCGCTCTTCCTTGACCTGGTTGCTACCTTGGGCCGCTTGCTGCGCGGCTTTTTCAGCTTGCTGCTGCAGCTTTTGCTGGCGATCCACCTCGGCTTGAATGGCGCGCTCCAGCTCGAAGATGCCGTCTTGCAGGCGCTCTTCGGCGGTTTGGCTTTCCAGTTGGTAAATGTGGGCCAGGCTGGTTTCAGTCTCGGCTTCGGCTTTAAGCAGCTGCAGTGGGCGCAGTAGGCGATTGCTTAGCTCAGCGCTTTCGATGCCGCTCTTGGCGATTTCGGCCTGCAGCAGGGCGATCTTCTGGTCTATCGCTGCCAGCGCCTGCTCGCGCTGTTCGGTGAGGATGCTGACGTTGACTGTCTCAACGGTTTCTACCAAACCAGAGATTTTGTGCAGCTGGTTGTATGGGCTGGCATGGCTTTCGATGGCCTGAAGTTCGGCCATTGCCTTGCGGGCACTGTCATTCTTCTCCAGGGCGTTGCGGTTTTTTTCGAAGCGACGCAGGGCCTGTTGCAGCTGCTGCCAGCTGTGCAACTGGTTGGTGAAAAATTCGTTGAGGTCGCGGTAATCCTCTTCGAGGTCGAGGTAGTCGTTCTGGTTGTCGACCACCTCCTTGAAGAAGTCGACGCTATCGCTGTTGCCCAGCAGACGCTGTAGGGTCAGCAGAGACTTCTCGATTGTGCTTTTGCCTGGGAAGCGACCGACATCAACCTTGCTCTTGTAACTCTTGAGTTCGGAGAGCCAGGTTTCCAGGCGGCTGCGGTAGAAGGCATAGAGCTCTTTCTCACCGGCCGGGCCTAGGGCGTTGAACAGATCCTGACTGAGATTGCGGGCTTTCTTGAGCAATACCTCATCGGTCTGGCGCTTTTTCTGCACCGAGATTTCCCGACGCTTGCGGCTGTTGGTCAGGTATTCGAAAGCATCCGGCAATGCGAGGCTGGGGCCAGCAACATGGAAGGAAATCCGCCCGGCGGCAGCGAGGCGGCCGATCAACAGGAGGATTTCGCCATCAGGCCAGCCGAACGGACGCTTGTTGAAGCGCTCGACGATGTCTGACACGAGCAGGCGGTCATTACCGGAGGCACGCAGGGTGATGAATTGCTCGACCTCTTTGATGGCTTGGGCGTTGCCGTCTTCCCCATCCAGGGTTAGGCCAAGCTGGGCGATGTCATCACTGTGCAGTACGGCATGCAGTTCGCGCTCGGGCTCCTGTTGCAAGACGCGCAGGTAGCCAAGCTTGTTGTAAGTGTTCTCCAGTAGGTATTGGCAGGCTTCGTCGAAGCGGGTCTGGATATTGTTGCCGCTGAGTTTGAGGTGCTGGCCGAGAGCGTAAATTTCAGCACGCTCCAGCAGCGCTTCGAGCATCAGACGCAGGCGTTTTTTACGCTCCTGGTTCTCACGGCCACGGTCGGACAGGATGCGGCTGAGATCCGGCTGATTGTCATCGTTGTTGAGGCGAATAAATTTGTTGGTTTTGAGCCAAATGCGCAGCTCGCCGAACAGCTCGCTGCTGTCGGGGAGTTTGAACAGTGCGAGGCCAGCTGGGGCTTCGTTGCTCTTGTTGAGGCAACCGGCTTCACCATACAGCGCGTAGTCCGGATCTAGCGGAGAGATAACCTCGACGCGAAGATCCTGCTCGTAGCGGCCTTCCAGGCTATGGCCGTCGAGGAAGCGGCCGATGCTGTAGTCGGTCTTGGTCAGGTTGTAGCGGAACTTGTTCTTGTCCTTGAGCAGGTCCTTGTAGATCAGCTCGGCCAGTGCCTTGTTCTCGTCCGAGGAGGCGATTTCGGTGGCCTTGATCTTGCGGGTGATGTCGCGCTCTTCGTTGGTGAGGAAGACGAACTCGTCACCGTTGCGGATGACCAGGTTTTCCTTTTCCAGGCGCTGCAGGGTGCCTTCAAGCCGGCGACGCAGGGCAAGCTTGTCGGTGTCGACCTCTTCGATGGACAGGGTGACCAGGTTGTCGAGCGTGCCTTTGATCAAATCGACATAGCGAATCATGAACAGGGTGCGCAGGATCTGTACGTCGAAGTCATCGAGTACTTCACTTTCACTGGCCTGGTCGATGGTGCGCTTGACGGCGGTGTCGAGGAAGCCTTCCACCGCACGGTAAAAACTGTACATGGGCACCAACGCGCCCAAGGGTTTGTCCTTGAGTGACAGGGCGGCCATCTGGAAGGCATCGAGCATGGAACGTTCGCCATAGGCCAGGTGCGCCCCGGTGGCACCGACCTTGCGAATTTCCTCGAAGACTTTTTGCACCAGTTGGAAGTGGTAAGGCGCAAACGGGTAGTTGGCGACAAAGCTGTCTGGGCCGTCGTAATTCTTCAGCGTTGGGCCAGAGCGGTCGAAGGTGATCTGGTTGCGCAGGATGTCGCCCTTTTGCTCCCAGAGCGCGCGCAGTTCCGCCTCGGCAGCTTCTGTTTTGCGTAGCAGACGTTTCTGGATGACTTCGTCGGTGTTGGAGCTGGAAAGCGACAGGCGAGTTTTGAAGCGCCCGGCAATCTTGGAAAAGTCATTGGCTTTGGTGGCGGACAGCTCGCCGAGCACGGCATCCATATCGGCCTGGGAGGTGACGATGATCCAGGCGCGGCCTTTGCAGATGGTGCCGAGATTTTCGGTAATGGTTTGCAGGGTAAGCATCAGGCGGGTGTCGCTGCCGATGAACTGGCCCACTTCGTCGACCAGGAACAGCACACGGTGCTTGGCAGGCTGAGTATCGAGGTATTCCTTCACCCAGTTGCAGAAGTTTTCCACCGACACGCTGAAGGTTTGCTCTGAGGCTTCAAACCACTTGTGCGCGGCTTCGGCAGAGAGGCCTAAAGCGCTGGCGAGCGCCTTTTCGATATCGTCCTGGTAGAACTGGTAACCGTCACGCTCATCGACCCACTCCAGGCCTGTGGCTGCGTTGAAGGCTTGCTTGAACTGCTCATACACGCCGCGCTGAGTGAGGTGGCGCTCCATGTGGGCGATGTGCGGGTGGTCACCGCTGAAGCCCTGATGTTCGTTGAATACGCGCAGAAAGACGTTGAGGATTGGGTTGCCTGCGTCGTTGGAGCTGGCCTTGCTGTCGATGTTGAACAGGATGACATCGGCGCTGTTGGCGACAGCCTTGTCGATGTCGGCGCGGATCATGGCGTCGCGCACTTTGTTCTGGTCGAAGAAGGCAACGGCGCGCTTGCTGTTGCCCTTTGCATCATGGGCTTCAATGTTGGCCAGCAGGTAAGACAGCGTTTTCAGGAAGTGCGACTTACCTGAACCAAAAAAACCGCTGATCCATACGCCCACTCGGTTGGCGATGGAGGGATCGCTGAGGTCGGTGCTGTAGGACTCGAAGAAGCTGCGGAAGTGTTTTTCCAGCTCGTTGGTCACGACGTATTCGTCGAGCTCCTGGTGCACGGTGGCGTCGTCTGCCTGGTCCGCCTTGACCACACCGTTAATCGGGCGGTCGAGTTCCTTGAAGAAGATTTCTTTAATGCTCACGGCCATCATCCTTATTGATCAGGGCACCAGCTTGAATGCGCGGTAGTAGTTGTTGCTGGTAATGCGGTTGAACAGAGCCAACGACTGGCCTGAGTAGTGCCCCGGGTAGAACAGTACCAGCGGCTTATGGCCGAGCAGGGCATGCAGTTTGTTGAGCAGGTTGTGGGCGCGGAGCACCGGCCATACAGAGCCCACGCCTGTAATGAGCACAACATCGTGTTCCGTGGCGCGGTAATGCTCCATCAGGTAGGGCGCGAACTTGTCCATGTGCAGCGGGCCGGCAAGCGCTTTGAGCAGTGCCAAGTCGCCCTTGGTGGTCTGCATCTGGATGGCTTTGCCAGTGAAGTTACGCTGGTCCAGATAGTCCTTCATGGCTTGCAGCAGGTTGATGTTCACAACCTTCAGCTGACTGTGCTTTTTATCCAGAAAGCTTTTGAGGAAGTCGAGGTATTGGCGCACCTGCAGCTCATCCTCGGGGTCATAGTCGAAGATCCAGAAACCGATCTCGTTGCCAAGCCCTTGGCTTTTGAGAAACTCCTCGGTGAGGATTTTTTCTGGGATCTGGTTCAGCCGATCCTGTAGCTGCTGGTTCATGCATTCATTCCTTGGTACTGCCTGTCAGAGGGTGCTGCTGGACACTTCCAGGCAGGCTTTGATGCGGTGGCGGTAGCTCTCATCCAGCAAGGTGCGAACCTCTGGGCGGACCAGTAAGGACTGCAACTGCATGCTGCGCGTACTTTTGAGTAGCTTGACCTCGGCCAGCATGCGATAGATGACTTGGCCCATTTTCTTGCGGCTGGATTCCGTCCAGGTCTCGATGGCAGGGTCGCGATGGCTGCGCTCTTCGAGGAAATCATGCCAATGCCAGGGTTCGAGATGTTCTGCCTTGGTCAGATAGGCATCACGCAGGACGGTTTCGATGAACTCCACCAGCAGCAGGTTGCGCTCCAGCGCCGCGCAGAAGGCGACCTGAGTAGCGAGTTCGTCATCACCATCACGTAGGGCTCGCCAGAAAGGCTGATCCAGGCGCTCCAGGCGTTTACGCAATGCCTGGGCAACGCGCTTGGCTGAGGCCGGGGAGCGTTTCTGCAGGCGATTGTGCTGCTGTATTTCTTCCGCCCACTGCTCTGGGGAAGCCTGTTGCAGCAGTAGATCCGCGATGACTCTGCATTCACGTACTTGCAGAGAACCGCCGATGAGGTCGGAGTCGTAGCTGAACGTCTGCATGATCAAGCGACTTCACTGCCGAACAAGTAAGGTAAAAGCTGCTCACGATCTTCGGGGGACAGCTGTATTGGATGTTCTGCGCCCCGAGAACACTGCTCGTCAGTGATTGCGGCCTGGTAACGCTGCAGCGTGTAGTGGGCCAGAGCTTTTCTGACGGTAATGGGGAGTTGCCCATCTGTCATGGCGTAGTCGCGAGCGATCATGGCTTGCTGAGCTTCGCTTAGGCGCTGGTTGGGGATGATGTGCAGGGTGGTCTGCTCATTCCAGGCGGTGTCAGGCTCGCTGGGCGGAGCATGTTCATCGCTAGGCTGAGGTGTGCCGCTAATGCGCGAGAGCAGGAAGTCCCGGAAGCTCTGGTTCTTGTGACACCAGGCCCTGACATGCCAGCGAAAGCCACTGTAAATAAGGGTGTGAGGCGACATGATTCGCTCATGCGGTTCGGGATTGCGCATCGAACTGTAGGCGATTTTCAGACTGGCTCTGTTGCGACAGGCCCTTACCAATTCACGTACAACATCGGGCCTGACGGCTCGCTCAGGCAGTTGGACTGCCACTACCCCTGGTTGGGATTCCAGCACCAGATTCATTGGCTGAGAACCGTTACTGCTCAGCAGATCCAGGTACTCGTTGATATGCCCCGAGGAAAGCACTGGTTGGAATCCGTTGGCTGGGATGTAGCCCTTGATGGACGGGCTATGCAACAGGGCCTGGGGGTTGAGTTCGTTGTTGTAGCGGTTGATGTCGGCCGAGGCTTGCTGCCGAGTGATACCGAACCATTCCATGAGCTGAGCGGTAATCAGGCGGCCTTCCCAGAGGGCAATCAGCTCGATGGCACGATAACGAGTGAGCGTCTGGTGTTTGAGAGGTGGCATGGATCCGGCCTGGGCATTTGCGTAGCTGGATTCTGGGTGGCTGCGGCGCGGGTGTAAATAGTTACCGTAAAGTTTTTTGCATGTTTGTCCGGGGCAAGTATTAAATAACGATTAAAAGACGATTAGCAGGTATCGGTTTTTTGACCTTATGCCTTGTAGGTGCTGGTTCTTGGTACAGACAAGAAAACCTGCGACAACGGTATTTGCTACCTGCAGAAACGGCTGCGAAAACCCGTCATAACGGTATCGTTACCCGCTATGACGGTAAGGTTTACCCGCTGTAACGGTACGGTTTTGGCGTTTTGAGAGGTGGCGCTGTTGCGCGGGGCTCGGGCGCTTATCAACCCTGACCAACTCGCCGTCGATCTGATACGTAAATTTTTGGCCGTGCTCGGCGCTGGCTAGAGTTAGCTTGTCCAGAGCTCGGCGGAGTAACTGGAGAAATTTGCCCGGGCTAAGAGTTTTGCTGCCCGAAAGTTTTTGCAGTGTGTCGATGCGCACCGGGTAGGGGGCTGCATGGGTTGAATAATATCCGTGCAGCCACTGCGCCAGGGGGCTCCCGCTCAGCATGCCTCTGACCCCCCAGTGAATCAGGGTGTACTGGTCACTGGCGAATAGCTTGATGATGCTGGGGTTGAGGCTCAGGGCAAGCGGTTTATTGCCGTCGAGGCCATCAGTCTTAGTGAGGTTGCCCTCATATACACACGAGGCAGTACGGATCGACAGCTCGCAGCTGCTGAGGCGCAGCAGTCTGTGTTTCAGGCTAGCTCTGCTAGGGCCCGTGTCCGTGATGTCCAGACCTTTTAGCAGGGCGTATATGCTCGTGTGGAGCTCCTGATCCAGGGGGTGATTGCGCAGCAGGTGTAGCTGCGCAGCCCAAAGGTCTAGGTCGCTCTGATCGAGCTGTTCTCCGCTGAAGGTCAGTGCAATACCAGCCTGCGAGTTGATCGTAGCTCCATCCAGTATGGCTCGTTGGCCCTTGCCTATCACTGCAAACAAAGCCGAGCGCAGGACTGCGTTGGGTAACGCTCGATATGCCTCACTCCAATGGGGCAGGCGAGCTACCTGGACATGAAGCGCGGCTGAAGTTGCGGCGCGGGCCTTGGACTCAAGTTGGCGCGCCTTGATGAGCGCCCCCATCAACCCTGATCCCGCTTCTCAATCTGAGCCCGGAGCCATGCCTCAATTTCGGCGACGATGTAGTAACACGTTGCTTGCCGATGTGCCCCATCCTTGATCGGTTTGGGGAAAGTTGCGTCCTTTTTGCGCAGTTTGTCCAGTCCAGATCTCGACAGATCGAGATGCTCAATCAGGCTGGATTGGCGGATCAATGTTTTCTGCGTGTCTAGATGCATCTGAGCGTCTCCTGGGTGATGACGCTCGCTAAGTTATGCATCTCGATGTGCCCGCACACTACTGTCGGGGTGCATGGCAGTAGCTGTTTCTAGCTGTCGAATTTGCTGATGGATGGAGCTTTGTAGCTGCGAAGCCAGTTCCGTTCTTGCTCGTCTAGGCCGTGGCACCTGAATGTGCAGGTTGGTAGTTCAATGGTGCAGGGCAGTGTCCATAGCTCATTTGGAGTCCAGATCGGCTCTCTTGCATTCTTGCTAGTCAGCTGTGGTGCAAGTTTGCCGAGCTCCTTTCCCAGACTCAGTTGCTGTAGATACGAATCCGGGCTGATGGGCGTGGCGAGGTTTGCGGTCGACTGGACATGGATTTGGAGAGCTGCCCAGAAATGGGCTACGGTCATGTAGGCTGACCATGCTCGCCGGATAGATCTCTCTCCGGGGGCTATTCTGCCTCCTAACGAGTTTCGGGCCTCCTGGAAATACTGGGTTCCTAAGTGGATTGCTTTGTTGACGCTGGCATCTTCGCCACTGGCAGTCAGCTTGATCAGATTTAGAAGGATCTCGCCGGCAACCGATCCCCGTATGGCGAGACTTTCCATGGCATCCGTTCCTGCAGAGGTAGGGCTTTCGAGCAGATCCTTGAGCACCTCGACGGGGACTGATTCAAGCCCATCATCGTTCGCACAGCGGAGCGTGTACTCGGCCATTTTTCGTGCGAGATATGCGTTTCTCAGTTTTTCGTCTGCGGGGTGCAGCATGTATGCCGTAACTTCGAACGGAAGAAAGGCTGCTTCATAAGGTGCATGGAATTTCATCACTGGCATGCAGTATCGCTCACTCTCTGGTGCGGTTTGCTTCGATGAGTAGACCGGCGTTGGCGCTCACGCGCGCTTGATCTTCACCACGTTGCCAGCGGCCAGTCTGTCAAGATGATCGGCATACCACTGCATCATGATTTTGCGTTGCTCTAGGTAAGTGCTTTTGTCGTAGACGCCTCGGACGCCTTCTTTTACATGCGAGAGCTGAGCTTCAACGTGCTGTGAGTCGAAGCCATTCTCGTTGAGGATGGTGCTGGCCAGATGGCGGAAACCATGGCCTGTCTGCCGACCTTCGTAACCCAGGCGACGCAAGGCCATCAGAAAAACGGTGTTGCTACGTGGCTTGGTTGTGTCGCTGCGCCCGGGGAAAAGAAGCTGGTAGTTCCCTGTGATGTTGTGTAGATCTCGAAGCAGTGCAATAGCTTGGCTGGGCAAAGGTATAAGGTGTTCGCGGCGACGCTTCATGCGTTCAGCGGGAATCAGCCATAACCCGGCATCCAGATCGAACTCCTGCCAGCGTGCTTCGCGTAGCTCCGAGGGGCGGCAGGCAAGCATCGTGAGTAGCTGCAGGCCAAGACGCACGTCTGTTGCGTGAGGGTAGGAGCGGATGGCCCTCAGCAGTGCGGGCAGTTCATCTAGGGATACATGGGCGAAATTTTCGACAGGCTTGGTCAGAAGGAACTTATGCAAGCCTTCGAGCGGGTTGTGGGTGGCGCGTCCGGTAACCCTGGCGAGATCGTAGACTTCTCTGCACATGCCGCGAACGCGACTCGTCTGCTCGACGATGCCTGTCTCTTCCATGGCTCGCAGGAAATTCATCCATTCCATCGGCAGAATGCTGGTGAACGGCCGTTTACCGAACACGGGGAAAACGTGCTTTTCCAGTGCTCCGATGGTTCGGACAGCAGTTCCTTCTGTCCAGGTCTTGCATTTGGCGCTGTACCACTCGCGCGCCAGGCGCTCGAAGGTGTTGTTGGCTGCCTCTAGCTCGGCTGCTTTCTGGGCTTGTTTGGTTGCCAGAACGCTACCGCCTTTCGCCGTGTTGTCGCGTAGTTCGCGAACTTTGCGGCGAGCCTGTTCGCCGGTCAGTTGGTGGTCGCCAGTGCCGTAACCGCCAAGACCTAGCCATGACCACTTGCCATCCGCCTTTTTGTAGCGCAGCTGCCAAGACTTCGAGCCGTCCGGCTTAACGCGAAAGTACAGGCCGTCACCGTCCAGTTCCCGGTATTCCTTTGGTTCAGGCTCCAGGCTGGCAAGTACGGTATCGGCCAGCGGGCGCCGCTTGATCTGGCTGCGCTTCACTCGTGTATCCCCTCGGTTCACTTTTTGTCAAAGGATACACGGCGGGATACACGGTGGGCAATTGTATAGGGGCGCGTTCAGGGACATGCAGATACAAGAAAGCCCGCACGGGGCGGGCTTTTCAGGGTGTTTCCGGTCATGTGGGAACATGTGGAAACTTACATTTGGTGGAGCCGGGGGGATTTGAATCCAAAGACACAAATGCCCAGCTCAAATCAGCGTTTCAGGCGCTTGGCCTCGGAAAACTGATTTGTAGGATTTCACTCAGTCGTTGAGCAGTATAGGAACCTTGAGCCTTCCGTCAAGAGCGCATCCAAATCGATTTTCACTTCAAAGGCTTAGCGCGGTACAGGGAGGGTTTTTTGCGTTCAAATCCTTTCTGGGGAGTTGAACTGACTGGATTGATCAAGGCGTTTTGGTTCAGGTGGTTGCCCCGATCAGTCCTCTAAACGCTTTGCTCATGACGTCATGCGACAGGCAGGGCAGCCAGTTCTGCCTGGTTGCCTGCTCAATCATCCGTAACATTCTGCACTTTTCCGAAGGTATCCCAGTGTCCGACCAGTTCATCAACGCGGTCTGGAGTGCGTTCAGTTTTGCTCAGCACTAGGCACCGCGTTGAGCCAACGTATTCCTCGACTAGATAAAGGGAGTCACCAACATCTACACCGAGCTCTTGGAGGACCTCATCGGGAATGCGAATGGCGCCATCACCATCCCAATCCTCGATCACGACTTTTAGCGTTTTCATGTAAATACCTTGCTCCAATTTCGGCTTGCCAGTGACTGGCAGGCTTCTCGCGTACCGCCAAAGCATCTCCGAGATACTGTCTGCATGTCGGCTTCAGTGACATAAGTGATGCTGTTCCCATCCTGGTCAATCAGCACGCCCCCTGCGCCAATTAGCAGCGCATGACCTGCAGCCACATCGTGTGCTGAAACCGGCACAAGCGATACGCCTGCATCCCCATCACCTGCTGCGACTCGTGCCAACCGATAGGCGATGCTGGGCATCGCCACAAAGCAACCTGGTGAGCACAATTCAGAATTGATTTCGGGCTTGTTCGTTGCCGCAGTGCTGACCATAACTCTGCTGTCTTGATTCCATTCTTTTTGGGTGAGTGTCGCTTTAATGGGGCTCCCATTGCGAAGCACACACGGTGCCCCTTTTGCCCATGCGACGCAGTCGGAATCACCATCCAGCAAAACAGGTGCATAGACCACGCCAAGCACCGGTTGGGCATCCTCAAGCAAGCCGACAGATATTGCAGAGCCTTTGTGGCCTTTCAGGAAGTCTGCAGTCCCATCATTGGGGTCAACAACCCAGCAATACCTGGCTCCTGTGAGCCTATGGCCTGTTTCCTCACCCCAGAAATCACAGTCGAGCAGCTGCAGTAACCGCGGCTTTAGCAGTGATTCAATTTCAACATCGACATCTGCTTTATCGCCTGAGCCGCGAGGTCCTTCTGGGCGCTGCCATTCAGTAATGAGCAGCAGGCCAGCGTCTTCGACTAGTTGGACGACCTGTGCAAGAAGGCTTTCGTAATCCATAGGGCTTAATATTGAGTGTTCGCTTTCTGTCTGAGGGCGTGAATGGTTGGGTGTGAGATCATCAATTCCCATGGCGCGATTTCCAGAGGGTGAACTCGGATGGCCGTAATCCGTAACGCGCCAGCACCCCTTCGTGCAGTCGTCGGAGCTCTTCAACGATCAGGGCTTGTACTTCTGGCTGCTCAGTGTCTGAAACATGCTCAGCTACTGCGTGTTGAATGCAGGTCAGCGGATCAAGCTCAGGATGAGTGACGACCTCTCGAATGGTCGATTTGATGAAGTCCCGCCAGGTCAGTCTAAGTGGGTCTGGTTCAGCAAGGTCTTGCTTGATTGCCAGGTACTCCTGCGTTGAGCGTTCATAGGCCCAGAGGTACAGGTCGCGCAGCAGCTCTACCCGGGTCATTTCGTATACGCCCAACGTGGCGCGGCTGTAGGCCTGTTCGGGTACATCCAGAAATGTCAGCGGACATAGGTTGGCGCGAAACAGTGGCAGGTTCGCTGCCAGTCTGGAGGTGCGCTTGTTGATGTCGGCAAAGGGCTGCAGGTAGGGCAGGTGCACCATCATGAAGAACGACTGCTCGAACGGATCAGTAATCTGATTGGCCTTGCTAAGCAGAACCTCCAAGGTGTCCTCAATCTGTTGTTGTGTTGAGAGAGGGCGATAGGTGCTTTTCCCAATGTCGACGGCATGCTGCCGGATGCGGCCTTCATCTGCAGGATTTGGGAGCAGGTTCTCGGCCAAGGCGCTGTGCAGGTTCATCAATGTGTAGCGGTTGAACTCTGCACTTTCAATGTTCTCGACCAACAGCTCGATTGCCGTTTTATGGTTCAAGATCATCTGTGTTTCGATGGCTGCTTTACCTTGTGCGGCCTTTCCATGCTCAATCAGCTGTCGCGTATCGAGTCGCGAGTAGGTGTTCCCCTCCAGGTGACTCGATGCCCACGATAAATCAATCAGCAGGCGATTCAGGACTGCGCGGCTGTACGTGCCTGCAGGCTCCAAGGCATCTGTGGTTTTGCCCATTCTGTGCAGTTGGCGCCGCAGTGATTCTGGCAGGTAGCTCGTTGCGTTCGGCTGGTAGGTGTCAAGAAAGTCGCGCTGGTAGCCTACGGGCTTGCGCGCTTCAGGTGGTTGGTTGATGTAAGCGAGGATGTCCCGGCTGTCTGCCGACAGCGGGATAAAGGACGGAAAGCTATCAGTGTCCAGGGTGCTGGTTTCTGCTTGGATAGCAGTTCCGAAATAGCGCCGTGCTCTACCTTCACCCTGCGCTGAGATCTGACCGCTTGCTATCAGCTTTGCAATCAGTCGCTGCGCTGTTCTCCGAGCAATGTCGGGATGTTTGGCCAATAGCTCAGTCAGCGTCAGACCGTTCCCAGATGCCTGGATACTGTTGAGTATGTCTGTGGAGGAGGGCATAGCTTAGGTGGCGCCGTTTGAATGCTGTTGGCGCAATTATGGCGCAGTTTTCTGAACTGCGCCAATTGGAGTGGCGAATTTGGCGCAGTTCTAGGCGATCTGCGCCATAGCGAGGGCCGAGGGGGCTGAGCGAGGGGTAGTAGTTCAGATGTGCTGGGGCCCTGGATATTGGTACGTCCATGACCAATGCACCCTTGTAGAAGCCCCGCTAGCACGGACACTTTCGAGTACGCTTGAGGCGAAATGCGATCCTCGTCTTGATCTGGTGCGAAACATCTCTGCTGGGGGGAGTGTCCCTTGCGTACGGCGCCAATGTGGAGTCCCGCTCTGTTCAGTTGTGCAGACACAGCTCCACGATTTTTTGAAGGATCGAGGTCTTGGCCGATTCCCGGAGCTTCACTATGTCAAAGGTGAACGTAGAGAAGAACATCTCACCCAGCGGGTGGCTCAAGACGGGAACCTTCGCTCCGGAATCGTTCGTGATTACTACGTTGTAGACGAGGCTTTGCTTCGGGATGGTGTTGTTGGCTGCTTTGTTAGACGCAACAAAGAACCAAGCCCCTTCAGTACCGTTATCCTGGATAAAGATGCTATGGCGCTGTTTCTGCCTAGTTGGCGTGAGGTAGTACGGGAGGGCAGATATTTGGATGCCGACCTCTCGTGACGGAGGCATGCCTTTGTCCTGACGCTCCTGGTTGTCGAACAGGGTGTTCCCGATGATCGAGGGTATCCGATCGGTTCTGTAAGCGTTTAGCCAGGCGTTTGTTTCTTTGTCGCGGATCAGGAATGCTCCATCCCAAATGACATCGAAGGGTTTCGCATCGCCTTTACCGAGGGCACTACTGAGCTTTTTGAATTCGTAGTTGAATTCCCCCTTGGAGGCCTCGTCGTATCGTCGCGATCGCTCAATTTTTATTGTCTTGCCGGCAATGGATACATCCAGAACCTGGATATAGACGTTCTCCTTCCAGTCCCTCCGGCAACTCATCAGCTCCAGTGACATTGTGGGCAGCGTTGCTTCGCTGATGGTTACGGCTCTGTCCTTATGGATTGCCTCTTTTAGGGCCAGCTCCTGCAGGGATTTTTCGATGGCCGCCTCAGATGGCAGCTTGCTGGCGACTACGTTGAACCCCTGGCAGATGCTACCGATAGACTGGGCGAAGCGATGTAGTTTCACCGACGTGTAGTAGTCGAACTCTGCTGTGGGATTGCGTTGCTTGGCAGCAAGAGCCTGCCAGAAGGAGTTGAAGGACTCGTCGATGGAGGTTTCAAAGATGCTGGATCCGTTCTTGCTCCCGCCAACGGTTTTGACCTTCTCACTAAGAACCAGATAGTTCGTTGTGCCCACATCCAGTTGCGTGGGGTCTGGAAGGGAGTCGGCGGCCAGCACTTTTGATGCTCCAAACCTGTCGACGAGCTCGCTGATGAAGCCAAGTCGGGCCTCATCACTTGAATAGCTCGTGACAGTGTCGAGCAGCCAAAGTGGGTTGGACATGGTCGGAAGTCCTTCTAGGAAGGCCTTGACCTGGTGAGTGGCTTCGTACACGACAGGGATAAACTCAACCCCTGACAGATTCAGTAAGCGCTCGATTCGATTGATACAGTCGGTTTGATGGTAGTTGATGCTGTTTTCATAGCGATCGCAGGCCCTGGCATTTTCATTGTTCGTGGCGAAGGCCATGTAGTTGCGATCACTGTTCGTTGTCGCGCTGAGCCGGCGGGTGCGCTCGAATCGCTTCCCGGCCCAGTCGAACATGAGCTCGCCGCTGTCTGTGATCGATCGGCTTATGGAGTCCTGTGTGGAGGAGCATTCCATGACCACTCGATTGAGCTTAATGGCGAGCTCCTGTTCTTTGGAGAAGAACAGGTCGTACGCCAGTGCATCGAAGACAAATTTTCCGTCCCTGGATGTGCGGCTCAGCATCAGTCCAATGTACAGGTCAGCATTGAACTCGACCGGGGCAATTTCGTAGTGCTTGTCCACATCCATGAGAAACGAGAGTTTGAGTTTCAGGTCCAGCAGGGCCTGAATCGCGTAGAGAGGATTCAGCGAATGCTTAGCGATGACCTCACGGACCTGGCCTGGTTCAGGGGGGAAGGCGCTCAGATATAGGAAACCGAAAGCCCCCTTTCTCGCGTTGAATTTGCTGTAGTGCACTTTGGTGGAAGCAGGAAGGCCAAGCTTCTGGCGGATGAAGTCCTTGATGGTCGAGTCAACGCGCTGGTAGTACCTCTCGGTCCTCTCGTCGGAGTTACGGGTTACCTCAACCACGGCTGCCTGAATATGCCCAACCCCTTCGGTGGGGGCCGACAAGAGATCAATGATGGTCTCCAAGTCACCAGGTAGCTTCAGCATGTTGGTGCGGGCCTTGGCGGCTGTTCCTGGTTCCAAGACATTGAAAAGGGTCATTCCGCGCTCCTTAGCAGCTGTACCAGAGTAGGGTTGATCATCAAGCGGTCATCGACTTTAAAGATGCGGTTTTTGTCTTTGGTAGGGACGTAGCTAGTGATCGTCTTGAACGCGTTTAGGAAGTGGATTGACTCCCCGAAATTGAACTCGCGCTCGGCATTTAGATCGTTGTGGTTGGGTTGAGTGTTGACATAGAGGAAGCGTGGGGTCAGGTTCAGTGCTCCACATAGCTCATACATGTCCTGCCTTTTTTTCTCCGCTCTGTGAAGGGTTTTGAGAGATTGCTCGTGGTTGTCCAGGGTGCCCGACCATCGTTTCACGTCGATGCAGATGATGGTGTTATCGACATGTACATAGGTGTCGTAGTACTCGTACACCGCGGGCCCGAGAAGATCGATCAACTGATCCAGGTTCAGTGGTTTGATCCCCAATGCAGAGAGCACCTTCGAGAAGATGAATTCCCCCACGTTCCCCTTCAGGAGCGGGATGAGGGCTGGGTTAGGTAGGTGTACATCCACCCCATCGCTGGCCATGTTGCACGCTAGATTAACGATGCCGGGCCCTGAGTCAGTGTCTTTGCCGTCAGTTCGCACGTAGTCAGGAACCAGCCATTTCCCGGGCTGATAGACAGCTTGCCCATGAAGCAGGTCGGTAAGGTGGTAGACGCTTTCCGATTTCGTGCAGACGGTGACTCGATCTGTTACCTGCCTCGGAAGGTAAAAGGCACTAATGACTTCTTGGTAGTAGTTGGAGGCCTTTACAAGAGGAGAGGCCAGGAGCTTGCGGACGTACTTTTCAGGGGCGGTGATGCTATCTGGTGACCTGAGCAGCTCATTGAGCTCGATGGCATCCCGATTACCTTCCCGCGCACTGCTGAGAATCTTGTTTCGGAATGCCCCGCTGAAGAAGTTTTCGATGTCGTCAGCGGCGGCGGCTACGTTGGCGGTGAACTGCTCGCGCTCCACTTCGGATGGGAAGCAGCGTCTCTCCGCTTGTTCAAGGCAGAACTGCATGAGCCTGTGATTCAGTAGCGAAAGGCTGTTGATGAGAAGGTCGTTACCTTCACGGCGAAGTCGGCTATACCTCACCACCAAGTCGTCGATGACGTCACTCGGTAGTAAGATTTCGGTTTGGAGATAGCTATCCCGTCTTTCAACGCGACCTACAGCCTGGATGATGGCCTTGAGCACTGCTAGATCATGCTCGTGGTTTAGGATGCGGCGATTCTTGGGCTGCATCAGGTTTGAGTCGAACTCAGACAAACGAACAGCCTCGTTCTCCCCGGATGAGATGTGTTTCAGCAGGAGAATATGGTTTTTGACGGTGTTGAGGCCGGTGTCCTTCTCGCGGATCGCGCTGTAGAAGGGGGTATTGACCAGCACCAGACGGTCGAAGTCTTGGTGGAAGTTGTCCTCGCTTCGCTCAATGAACAGATTGAGGCCGGTACCAGCGCTGCCGTATGCGGAGATCAGGCAAATGCGAGTGTCTGCATCAACCTTAAGGTACTCGTCGATGTTGACCTCTTTAGCCAGCTGGGAGCTGAAGAGGATGACCCTGATCCTAGCTTTGTCCTCAAAAGGTTTCAGCTCGAAAATCTTGTCTTGGTGCTTGCGCCGAAAACCCTTTAAACGACCCTCAAGGCCCTGTGCCAACAGGGTTCTAAAAAGATCTGCAAAACGGTTGTTCAGGGAGAGAATGAAGGTGTTCTTTCCATCCCAGGCGGCCATGAGCATGGCCTCGATCTGCCGGCGGTAGGCTGACATTCGATACTTGCTTTCACGGTAGCCCTTAGGAAGCAGGGCGCTTGACCAGAATTTGTATGCACTCTGGAAGGCAGGGTCGCTGCGCAAACCGCTGATGTCATCTGCAGAGGTGTTGTGGAAGGGCCTGACTTGCATCGTTCTGGCTTTGGCGCGGGCCTCACGGAGGTCTTCCATTGCACTTACGTCCGCTACAGACCGCTGAATTACTCGTACACCAAGGTTATCGCCAAGCGCTTCCCCATAGCGGCTCAGCATTTTTCTGGAGAAGTTCCCAGAGTAGGAGTCCTTGAAGCCCGTTGTGGCGCTCAGGCACATCGAGCTGTTCTGTGTTCCATGCAGGATACGAAGTAGTTTGACCTCAGGTAGTTCCAGGATTAGGTCGAGGTGTAAGTCGACAAAAATACGGTTCTTCACCGCGTCATTTCCGAAGGGAATCTTGTCCACCTTGACCAGTGAAAACACGATTTTGGGAGCGAAGAAGGTGAAGAACGCATCTACGAAAATCTCGGCGTCCTTAGCGCGGTCGAAGATGGATGCGACATAGGAGCTATGCTGACGAGCCTTCGTGATGAACTCAGAAAGTGGGGCGTTCTGACTGGCATCCTCGCCCAGCGCCAGCAAATGTCTTAGCGAGCTGTTTTGAGGGATCTTGGAGCAGGCGTACAGGGCACAAAGCATGACTTGCAAGAAGTCGTGCAAAGTTGGGTCTGTGCTGGGGCCGCCATCATTGAAGGACAGGCGGATCTCGCTCTTGCCGCAGACAGACCGCATTCGAATACGCTTGAGGGCATCCTCGTTGTAGAAGCGCCTTGGCGTCATGCTGAAGATGTTGCGTGACAAAGCGAGGATCTGCTCGACATCACGGTTGTCGATGGTGATGTGTCCGACATTCCCGGAACACATTTGCAGAATGGAGTCCAGGCTGACGCTGGTTTCGCAGTCCTCATCGTAATACCGGCGGAGATCATTCATCAGCTGAACAGCTTCGTTGAACGCGATGGGTTCCTCCTCGTCAGGGCCATACGTGGCCGAAATCATTTCCATCAGGCGGTGGAGGCCGGCAATAACATGAGGGGGCTTGACCTTCTCGCTGATCAGCTTCTTCTTACCGTCCTCAAAAATCCGGTCGTAGCTGTCGTGCTCCTCGTCGATCACGAGGTTGAAGGTGATTCCGTTCAGATGGAAATAGTTGGCCTCGTCGGGGAGGAAAAAGTCACTCTTCAGGTACGCAATTTGCTCATCATGGCTCAGGCTGCAGGCCGCCCCAATCGGGGCGGCGGCGTCCTCATCCGCATCGGTTGGGCTGCGTTTCGCTCCGAGAATTTCGTCAAAGCCCAACTTCTTGATATTGGGTTCTTTCTTGTTGTCTAAATATCCGATGAACGCGCGTTTCAGGAATCGGGCGGTGGTGGCAACGAAGATGGTAGGTCCCACCTTGGCCCGCTCGAACGGTAGAACGTGATCGATGATTTGGATCTTAGCCCGATCACGGTCGTCCTTGGCGCGCTGAAAACGCTCGTGAATGGTCTGGAACTCAGAGCCAATCTTCTCCCGGATTACAGCCTTGGCCAAGTCTTGCAACGCATAGAGCAGCCGGCTTTTAGCGGCATCAATCCGACGCTCAAGGTCAGCTTCTCGCAGGTAGTCGGTGACCCCTGACCTCAGGAATCGAGTCTGCTCCGCCTCAGTGATCTTGAGTCCACTAATCGCGCTACTCAGTTCGCCAATAGTCTCGCGGTAGTAGTCAGTTTTGAGAGTCCTAGTCCAGCCGACGTAGAGATCTTCATTGCAAACACCCGATACCCAGCCGACAAAATTTAGGTCGGATAAATCCTGTTCCGCCAGGAAGCTGAGGATACTGACGCCCTGAGCAGCCGCCTTCTCCTGGGTTGCCTTAGAGACGTCTATCTGTGCCTTGTGCGGGGTGATAAAGAACAGGTTGCGGTGGCCACCACGTTCGCCACGCACTGCTGCGTGCTCGATGAACTGGTCGAACACGTTGTAGGACTTGCCGAAGCCGGTGCCGTCGTTGGCGAAACTTACCGAAGGGTTAGGCTTGGCGTGCCCATTGAAAAACGGTGCCAGCCTGGCCCGGTGCGAATTTATCTCGTCGCTAAGCGCAGCACTGATTGCTCCCTTACGCGCAGGAGTGATGCCGGCGAATAGGTCGCCATTGGGTAGCGGTGGGGTCTCTGGAGGGCTACTACCACCCTTGTCGTCTCTAAGTTTCTTCTGCATGGCGGCAATCCTTCGCTTGTCGAGGTAGCTGCTGTTGCTCCCTCAAAAATAGATTGATGGTTATTCATCTATTCAAGATGAACCGGCGTCCACTCTCAGCCAACCTCTGGGTAGTTGGCATCGCCCCATAAGGTGTCTGACCTGAATGCCGCTAGGCGCCGAGCGCTGCGACAGCATCTTTGACGTTGTTTCATGGGCTGCCTCAGAGCGATGCCGCTTCGCTAGTGACTAATGGGTGTGAGTGCGCTAGACCAACCTCATCAATGGCTAAACCTCAGGAGTTTAAGGCCGTAGCCCGAATAGTTCAGGCTTACCCAGCCAGTGGTGACAAAGTCCAGTTCGAGGCTTCGCTCCAGAGTATCCACGATATCGACGTAATCTCCGATGCGTGTGTCGATACCACCTTCAATGATCAAGATCTCACCATTGAAGTGGCTTGAATTCGTAGTCTCTGCTGATGCCAGCAGAGCATTCACAGCTGCGCTAGGTGTCACCCCCCAGCCGACATTCACTGTGGCAATGCAGTCAACTCGTGGCTGCCACATAAAGTAGCTTTCCCAGTCTAGGTTTAAGAACCAGCACATTTCGCGGGAGAGGTAGAGGCTTGCCCAAAACTCTACCAGGTCACTTTCTGACTTCCAGCGATAGGCGCGAAATCCAGACTGTAGTCTTGTATCGCTTTGCTCTAGCAGATGGATGTGTACGATGCTGCCTAGGCTCGCCAGAAGCTCCTGTGGTAGCGGGCAGGTGGAGCCGCCATGAATCCAATGGGCCTCATCAAATAGCCGCAGTGGTCGCCATGCCTGATCCAACCCATAAGCCGTAAAGCGCTGTCTTGTCGGGTTGGATAGGTGCTTGTGCATGGCCCCTTCAACAATCCCCATAAACCGGTCGGCCTCCGCTTGTGTAGCGGCGATAAGCCCAACTTCGTAAGTATCCAGGTGGGGCGCTTCTTGAGCTGCCATCTGGTCGAGCGCACCTTTGGGACTTTCGAGACTTTCTTCTTGGTTGAACAGGTAGTAGAGGTAGTCTCGAAGTCCCGATTTGCCAAAGCGTGGCTTGAGCACCTTCAGCGCACCTGCACAGGAGTGTTGGCGCATTTGTACCCAGGGTATTGCGCTTCGGCTGTGACGCGAGCCATTTCGGAGCTCACGGCCTGGACCGTGATCGTGAAGTTGGCGCGAGGGCCTGCATTTGGGATGACACGTTGCAGAAACGCGGAGTAGGTCTTCATAGTGGAGTCTCCATGGTCATATGACAGGAGACAGGTTGCTTCCGGTATGCGACAGCCTGTGTCGCATTCAACCTTGTTCGTACAGTGCGGCCATCCGATGCGCCGATAAGGCCATTTGTTGTCTTAGCTCAACCGGCTCAAGAACCTCCAGGTGTTCGCCCTGGCTCAATAGCCATAGTTCCAGCCCCTGGCTAAGAGGCAGGCTGCCCATCATCAGCCACCAGCCATCAGCGGTGGGCTGTAGCTGTTGATCGGCAGTGAGCGCGTTCTCGTCTAGGCGTTCATAGAGCGTCTGAGAAATGCGCAGCTTCAGTTGAGTTGGGTACTCAGATTTCTGGGATATCAGGCTGCGCTTGACCTCGAACGAGTTCATCTCAAAACCGTCAGGAGCTCTCAGGTCTTCCCATGTAGCCTTGGCAGATTGAAAGCGATGCAGGGGAAGAGAGGCCAGTTTGCCATCGGGTAAGCCTTTGAAAATACAAACGAGGTAGATATTGGAGTCTTGATAGGAAAGACCCAGCGGCTTGAGATGTAGTGTTCGTGGCTCACTAGCACCGCGTTTCAGATAAAGCGCTTCGATAGATGAATCATCTAGAAGTGCTTGCTGAATAACCTCTAGCACCTCTGATTTTACCTGCCCTGGCTCCAGGACAATGAAGCGGGTATTACTGATGATTTTGCCTGAGCAGTCCCGGCTGGGTCGGTTTCCTTTCAACAGAGATATCGCGTAATCCCGCAGGGGTGCTAGGGATGGTCTGAAGTAGCCCTGTATTTCTGGCTGACTTCAGCCTCCGCCGATTTTGAAAGCGGTCAACCGATCAAAAACGATCAGATCGCCCGCTTATTTCTGTGTTTTTAGCCGCCGCGAGCACCTCGCAGCAGCCATTTTCCACATTACAGGCGCACCTCTCCTGCATTCGTCAGTAAATGTCGTCGAGCCATCCACAGATTCGACAGCGCGAAGAGTGTCACCAGTTGCGCGGTGTTCTTTGCCAGGCCACGGAAGCGCGTCTTCACATAGCCAAATTGGCGCTTGATCACCCGGAACGGGTGTTCGACCTTGGCCCGCACCTGGGCTTTGGCCTTCTCGATCTTGCGCCTGGCTTTGTAAAGCGGGCTGCTCTTGCCCAGTTTCTTGTAAGTGCTGCGCCGTGCCGCCACCTGCCAGATCACCTCACGACCATCATGTTCGGCACGCTTCTCGACACCGGTATAACCGGCATCAGCGCAGACCACGTTTTCCTCGCCATGCAACAACTTGTCGACTTGGGTAACGTCCGCCACGTTGGCGGCAGTGCCTACTACGCTGTGCACCAAACCCGACTCGTCATCCACGCCGATGTGCGCCTTCATGCCGAAGTAGTACTGGTTACCCTTCTTGGTCTGGTGCATTTCCGGGTCGCGTTTGCCGTCTTTATTCTTGGTCGAACTCGGCGCATTGATCAGCGTGGCATCGACGATGGTGCCTTGGCGCAGCGACAAACCTCGGTCGCCCAGGTAGCCATTGATCACGGCCAGGATGCCGGCAGCCAGTTCGTGTTTCTCCAGCAGGCGACGGAAGTTCAGGATGGTGGTTTCGTCGGGGATACGCTCCAGGTTCAGCCCAGCGAACTGGCGCAGGATAGTGGTCTCGTACAGCGCCTCTTCCATCGCCGGATCGCTGTAGCCAAACCAGTTCTGCAGCAGATGCACCCGCAGCATCGCCATCAGCGGATAGGCCGGACGGCCGCCTTCACCCTTGGGGTAGTGCGGTTCGATCAGGGCTATCAGCCCCTTCCAGGGCACCACCCGATCCATCTCGATCAGGAACAGCTCTTTGCGGGTCTGCTTGCGCTTGCCGGCGTACTCGGCATCGGCGAAGGTCATCTGCTTCATCGGAAAACTCGGTGAGTGGAGTCCGGGGATCTTGCCAAAATCAGGAAGTCTTCTTCAGAGTTTCCCTAGGTTTTCAACCTGCACCGCCATTCCGAATCTAGCCGCGTGATCCATGATCATGACGAGGTTCATTGCATCTGTCGGCAGCATGCTCAGTCGCGACAGCGACTTTTCTGCCCACCACAACTTGGCTTTTCCCTTTGGCCTGCTATGCACATGGGGGAATTTCTGTTCTAGCTCGCTCAGGTCACGCTGAATGGTGCGCTTATCAACCTGGACACCCTGGTTGGCTACTCGTTGGTGAATGGCGTTGCTATCGAGAGCGCTTTCCTTGTTCGGGAGAAGGCCAAGAATGAGTTCATGGCGAAGCAGCTGTTCCACACTTCCGTCCTTGTTTGTGTGCGACACAGGTTGTCGCATGGCCGTTGAAAATGGTCAGACACGATCATCGATGGGCAGCAGCATGAGCAAATCTGCAGACATCTTCAATCTTATGGACAACCTTCTTCCCCGAGCTGACTACGTCGAACTGGCTGAGCCTGACGAATTGCAACGTCTTTATGCTGGAGTCGGTATGCCATCGCTGAGAGCGATGGAGCTGAGCGGGCAGGCGGGTGTTAACTATCACGAGATCAAGGGAGCAAATCCGCTTCTTGGATTGGTTGACCCGATCATAATTCGAAATCGCTATGTGGAACTGCGTGAACAGGCTCTGTTGGGCGATGCGGATGCGATCAATGATCTAGGGTGGTTTTGGCTTAATGGTCTCAGGCTGAAGCCGAACCCTGCGCTGGCCAGGCGCTTATTCAAGATTGCGGCAGTGATGGGAGCCCCTGAGGCTCTATTCAACCTTGCCGAGCTGGCCTATTACGGCAAGGGCTTGCCGGTCAATCCGGAGTTGGCCATCGACTATTACGAGCAGGCTTTCGAAGCTGGGATTCCCTGTGCTGCGCAAGCATTAGGGAGTTTGTATGAGCGTGGGGATGAGGGGGTCATCGTCGATCATGGTAAAGCCATCAGTTGGTACAAGCGAGGTGCGGCGGAACATGACTCGATGGCGTGCTTCTCGCTTGGTAGGTTGGCACTGGATGAATCATCACCTGAGTATGATCCCGCGCTTGGCTTGTATTGGTTACAGTGGGCTGCGATGAAGGGGCAGGTGTTGGCGACTGAGCAGCTTACCGATTTTTACTTCTCTACCTTCGAATCCCCGCCGGATCCTGATGGGGTGCTGTTTCGTTTTTGGCGGGATCTGGCGATCAGCCAGGGAAGCTTGTGGGCTAGAGAGTTGCGTGCATCGAATGTTGCTATTCAACAGGTATGCTAAAGCTCATAGCATGCTGGCTTTATGCCCTTGCAGGGATATCAAGAGGCGCTGGGGTTAGGTGATTAAGGGGAAGGGAATGAGTTTGACTGGAAATCAAAAGGCCTTTGCACAGTACCTGGCTGACTTATGGGGCAAGCCAGAGGCACTGGGAGAGATGTGTGATTTGTTCCCAGTGGGAGATGCTTCTGAGGCAGGGCTGCTGCATAGCTTTCGCATTAGCAAACATCAGAGCTGGAAGCCTTGGAAAGGGCGTATTGCCTCAGTGGTTCATCATTGGTGGTGTCATTCGCTGCAGGAGGCCTTTCTCCATTACTCCTGGCCTGATAGCCCTAAGCCTAATTCATTCCAATGCATTGCCGCCCGTTTACGGCAAGCGCTAGCTGTGCATGATCAAGAAACTGCTCGCAATGCATGTTTGGCTATATTCCGCTGGGGGGGCGTCCGGGGCCGTAAATCTCTGGCTTGGGTCGAGGATCAATACCAACAAAAAACTCTATGTCAATCGATCATACAGGCAGTCCAACTGCTTCAGCCTGGATCTGCACAGGGGCTTGCTGCATTCGATGGCAAGAGACTCCTGATGAATTCCGCTATGACAAAGGTCTACGCGGCTGCCGACCCTGACCACATCATTATCTACGACGGCCGTGTTGGCGCTGCACTTGGATTGCTTGCCCGTTATTCGCTCATGCGCGCTGGCGTAACTAGCGTCCCTGCTGATTTATCTTTTCGGTGGGGAGCCGGGCAAGGCGACACGACGAATAGGGATCCATCGCTGGGGGCGTTCAAGTTTAGTAAGCTCAACGCTGCTCAGTGCCAGCTATGGGCGGGACAGGTTTTGCTTGCAGGAGAGCTGCTGCAGCAGGTGATGGCCTTCAACCCAAGCATCGGCTCCATTGCAGAGCTTGAGAAAGCTCTATTTATGATCGGCTACAACGTAGATCCGGCGATGCCACCGCTGCCGCTTCCCCAGATTTCACGCTAAGGAATTTAAAGTGGAGTTGTTTCGGGCGATTCCGTTCAGCCAGTTGGCGGCGGCAGAGAAAGGTCTTCGTCGCCACGCGACGATGCGGATTCCGAGCAATGTTCCCTATGTTGTCGACAACCTCTGGGAGTCTATTCGGCCGAAGAATATGCCGTCCCGCCGGCATGCCATTTATGCCAGCCCCACTCCTGAGCTCGCTTTGCAGAATGCCAGTGCTCCGCTGGCGGATGGCGAAGAATACGTTGCCTGCCGGGTTGTTGTAGAACAGCAGAAAATCCGTATTGCTCAGCTTCAAGTGACCGATGCGCGCTACCACAGCGATATTCGTTTGATTGGCAAGTGGATCAGTCAGCATGGGCAGGAGCTGGCTGAGCTTTCGTTGGATCAAAAGCAGAAGCTTGCACCGCTCTTTATGCCGGGCCTGCATCGACGTGAGATGACCGAGCTGTGGAAGGCCCATCCGCTGGTGGCCGCGCTTTGCACCTATGCGAGGCAGCACTCTTCGTTCTGGTCCTCCGCATCTGACAGCCCTCGTTCTTTGGATGGTGAGCTGTTCTTTGAATTGGTTGGTGATGCCGATACCTACCGGCTTGAAGTCATTTGAGGTTGCCGGAGCGGTTCTCCAATCGCTGCCTTAGTTCAACGACGTCACTTTGCTTCTTCCGTGAAAGATCCCGTGCGACACAGGGTGTCGCATGTGTTGATTAGCTTTCACTCCAGCGTACCCAGAGGGATGTGTGTCTATGCAGGAGCTTCAGCCTGGTCTTGTTGTCATCCATGGCAATCATCTAGAAGAACTGCGAGCCCTCGCGGTGCAGTGGATGCGCAGTCACCCGCTGCGACCACTGGAGAACGAAGTGCTGCTGGTGCAGAGCAATGGCATCGGCCAGTGGCTGAAGCTGGCGCTGGCCGAAGACCCGCACAACGGCGGCTGCGGTATTGCCGCGGCGCTGGATGTGCAACTGCCCGCGCGCTTTCTGTGGCAGGTGTATCGCTCGGTGCTTGGGGCGCAAACCACCCCGCAGTCTTCGCCGCTGGACAAGGCCGCCCTGAGCTGGCGGCTGATGCGTCTGTTGCCGAGCTTGCTGGAAAAGCCGGTGTTCGCAAGCCTGCAGCGCTTTTTGGAACAGGACGACGAACAGCGCAAGCTGCACCAACTGTGCGAGCGGCTGGCGGACTTGTTCGACCAATACCAGGTGTACCGCGCCGATTGGCTGGAAGACTGGGCTGTCGGGCGCGATCAACTGCGGCACATCAAGGGCACTGCGCAGCCGCTGGATGCGCCGAACCTGTGGCAGGCGCAGCTATGGCGCGAGGTACTGGCAGACGTAGGCGAAGGCGCGCTTGAGCAAAGCCGCGCTGGGGTGCACAAACGCTTCGTCGCCCACCTGCGCAGCGCCGCCCAGGCGCCGAAGGGGCTGCCACGCCGAGTTGTGGTGTTCGGTATTTCCTCGATGCCCGCACAAGTGCTTGAAGCGCTGAAGGAGCTTTCCCGCTACAGCCAAGTGCTGTTGTGCGTGCACAACCCTTGCCGCCACCACTGGGGCGACATCGTTGCCGATAAAGACCTGCTGGCGCACCACTACCGTCGCCAGCCTGCCCGAGAGGTTGGCACCGTAGCGAACGAGCATGGCCAAGCCTTGCTCGCTGCCTGGGGCAAGCAGGGGCGCGACTATATCAACCTGCTCGACCAGCACGACGAACCCGGCAGCTATCGCCACCTGCTCGACGGCCTCAATGGCGGGCGTATCGACCTGTTTACCGAGCCGGATACCACAACCCTGCTAGGCCAGTTGCAAAGCGACATTCTCGAACTGCGCCCTTTGGCGGAAAGCCGCGAAACCTGGGACCCGGTAGAGGTTAGTGCCGACCGCTCGCTGCGTTTTAACGTGGTGCACAGCATGCAGCGCGAAGTGGAAGTGCTGCACGACCAACTGCTCGCCCGCTTCAGCGCCGACCCACAATTGAGCCCGCGCGATGTGATCGTGATGGTGCCGGACATCAACGCCTACACCCCGCATATAGAAGCGGTGTTCGGACAGGTGCCGCGTCACGACCCGCGCTACTTGCCCTTCACCGTGTCCGACCAAGGCCAACGCGGTCGCCAGCCGCTGCTGATCGCGCTGGAGCACCTGCTCAAGCTGCCCCACAGCCGCTTCGCTGCCAGCGACATTCTCGACCTGCTGGACGTGCCGGCCCTGCGCGCACGTTTCGCGATCAACGAAGCGGACGTGCCGACCCTGCAGCGCTGGATCGAGGGCGCCGGGGTGCGCTGGGGGCTGGATGCCCAACAGCGCGAAAGCCTGGGTATGCCGCAGGGCCTGGAGCAGAACACCTGGCGCTTCGGCATGCGCCGCATGCTGCTGGGCTACGCCGTTGGGCGTGGGCCTGAGCTCAACGGCATCGAGCCCTACGATGAAGTGTCGGGGCTGGAAGCGGCCCTGGCCGGCCCGCTGCTGACCTTGCTCGACCACTTGGAAGTCGCTCTTCAGGAGCTTCAGCAACCGGCCACACCCGTGCAGTGGGCCGAGCGCCTGCAAGCCTTGTTGAAGGTGTTCTTCCGCTCGGAGAGCGATGCCGAAGAGTTGCTGCTCAACCAGTTGCTCAAGCTGCTTGAAGGTTGGCTGCGCACCTGCGAGCTGGCGCAGTTCGCGCAGCCACTGCCGCTGAGCGTGGTGCACGAAGCCTGGCTCAGCGGCATCGAGGACGGTGGCTTGTCGCAGCGTTTTCTGGCCGGTGCGGTGAACTTCTGCACCCTGATGCCGATGCGGGCGATTCCGTTCAAGGTGGTTTGCCTGCTGGGCATGAACGATGGCGATTACCCGCGCCAGCAATCGCCGGTCGATTTCGACCTGATGCGCAACGACTATCGCCCAGGTGACCGGTCGCGACGTGAAGATGACCGCTACCTGCTGCTCGAAGCCCTGCTCTCGGCTCGCAAGCAACTGTATGTGAGCTGGGTGGGCCGTAATATTCGCGACAACAGCGAGCGCGTGCCCTCGGTGCTGATCGGCCAGCTACGCGACCACCTGGCCAACGGCTGGCGCTCGGCCAGCGGCCAACCGTTGCTGCCCGCACTGACCCAGGAGCACCCGCTACAACCCTTCAGCGCCGCGTACTTCGCTAACCAGCCGGGGCCTGATGGCTTGTTCACCTATTCCAGCGAGTGGCGCGAGGTGCACGACGAACATGCCTTGCAGCCAGAAGGCGAGCGCTTGCCCGCGCCGGTTCAGGACACACCGTTGAACCTGCGCCAACTTTCCGAGTTCGTACGCGACCCGGTGGGCGCCTTCTTCACCCAGCGCTTGAAGGTCAATTTCGATGACGACGAGTTGGTCAACCGCGATGACGAAGCCTTCCAGCTCGATGGCCTGGAAAACTGGCAGCACCAGGACAGGCTCACCCAGGCGCTAAAGCGCTGGGTAGAGGAGGCGTACGACCCCGAACAGGCCGCGACCGAACTGGGCCTGCAAGTGCAGCGCCTGCAACGCGAGGGCGCCTTGCCGCTGGGCGGCTTCGGCACCTTGAGCGCCTCGGCGCTGGTGGGGCCGATGCCGGGCCTGCTGGCGCGCTACCACGCGCAACTGCAAGCCTGGCCTGAGCTGGAAGAGGGCCAGAGCGCTGCCGTTATCGACGCCACCGACGAGCTTCCCGGCCTCAAGGACTGGCTGGGTGGCATTCGCCGCAATGCGTTGGATGAGCGAGCCTACCTGCAACTGGACAGCAAAAAGCTGTGCACCGACGACAGCTATTGCTGGCACCACTTGGTGCGGCCTTGGTTGCGGCACCTGGCGTTGCAGTTGAACGGGCCTGCCTGCACGACGATTCTGGTGGGCTTGAATGGGGACGTGGTGTTCCAGCCAGTGCCCGCGCAACAGGCGCAGCAACAGTTGCAAGCGCTGCTCGAAGCCTGGGTGGCGGGCATGAAGGAGCCGCTGCCGGTGGCCTGCAAAAGTGCTTTCGTCTGGTTGGCTGCGGGCGGGGAGAACAGTGACAACGGCGAGGCGGCCTACGCCAAGGCGCGTGAAACCTACGAAGGTAGCTACACGGTCGAGGGCGAGGTGCAGCGCTCGTTCGCCCAGCGGCGGGCTTACCCCGACTTCGACCAACTGTGCGCAAGCGGCCAGTTCCCAGCCTGGGCCAAGCGCTTGTATGGCGGCTTGTTCGGCCACTTCACCCCGACCGACGCAGGGAGCGACCAATGACCGCGGAAAACCTCAACCCCCTCGGTTTCCCCCTGCACGGCAGCCGCTTGATCGAGGCGAGCGCGGGCACCGGTAAAACCTTCACCATCGCCTTGCTGTATGTGCGCCTGGTGCTGGGCCATGGCGGCGACGCGGCGTTCAAGCAAGCGCTGACGCCACCGCAAATTTTGGTAGTGACCTTCACCGACGCCGCCACCCAAGAGCTGCGCGACCGCATTCGCGCACGCTTGAACGAGGCTGCTCGGTGCTTCCAGGCAGCCGAATCGTCCCATGACCCGCTGCTGGTGAAACTGCGTGACGAGTACCCCGCCGACCAGTGGCCGACCTGTGCTCGGCGGTTGCAGTTGGCCAGCGAGTGGATGGACGAAGCGGCGGTTTCGACCATTCATGGATGGTGCTACCGGATGCTGCGCGAGCACGCCTTCGACAGCGGCAGCTTGTTTACCCAAACACTGGAAACCGACCAGCGCGAGTTGCTCGAGGAAGTGGTCAGGGACTACTGGCGCCGGCAGTTCTATAGCGTGTCGCCCGAGTTTGCCAAGGTGGTGACGGATTGCTTCAAAAGCCCTGTCGAGCTGCGCGAGGCATTGACGCCGCTGCTGTCGCGTACCGATGCCGAGTTTCGGCAAGAGGGTGTATCGATCACGGCACCCGCGAAACTGGATGCCTTGCTTCAGGTAACCGCCGACTGGAATGCCAAGTACGCCGCGCTCGAAGCGTCGGCGCGCGCCGCGTGGGCCAAGGACAACGTAGCGTTGGAGGCCATGCTGCACGAGGCCCGCACCTCGCTGAACGGTAACTCCTACCCCGCCAAGAGCCGCGAAACTCTGGACGGGATGCTGCTTAACATCGAGGCCTGGAGCCAGGGCGGCGAAGCCTGTGACCACGTGTTCAAGTGTGGGCAGACCCGCTTCAAGCTAAAAAAGGGCGGCAGCATTCCCAGGCACCTGGCGTTCGAGGCCATCGATGCGTTGGCCGACCACAAGGCCACCAAGCAGGACATTCGCGCGCAGTTGCTGCTGCATGCACTGCGTGAAGTGCAGGGTGCCTTCGAGGAAGAAAAACTGCGCCGGGCGCAGATCGGATTCGACGATTTGCTCAATCGCCTCGGCCGTGCGCTGCAAGGACCATCTGGGCCGCGCCTGGCGCAGACCATTCGCCAGCAGTACCCAGTGGCCTTGATCGACGAGTTCCAGGACACCGACCCGGTTCAATACGACATCTTCGACACCATCTACCGCATCGGCGACAACCTGCCCGACTGCGGGCTGTTCATGATCGGCGACCCGAAACAGGCGATCTATTCCTTCCGTGGCGCCGACATCTACACCTACCTAAAGGCGCGTGAGGCTACCGAGGGCCGGCATTACACCCTGGGCACCAACTACCGTTCCACCAAAGCTATGGTCGATGCCGCCAACCACTGTTTCAGCTTCGCCGAAGCGCACCCGCGAGCGGCGTTCCGCTTCGCCAAGGACGGGCAGAACCCGGTGCCGTTCAAGGGCGTCGACGCCAAAGGCCGCAGCGATGTGCTGGAAATCGAGGGCGAACAGCAGAAGGCCCTGACTCTTTGGCAACTGCAGACCGACGGCGTCATCAACAACGCCACGTA
Organism: Stutzerimonas stutzeri; assembly: GCF_000219605.1. Classification (NCBI taxonomy): domain Bacteria; kingdom Pseudomonadati; phylum Pseudomonadota; class Gammaproteobacteria; order Pseudomonadales; family Pseudomonadaceae; genus Stutzerimonas; species Stutzerimonas stutzeri. The sequence goes on along the minus strand of NC_015740.1, from coordinate 3,680,406 downwards.
CCTGCGCGAGGCCTCTGAGGTGTGCGCCTCGGCGATTCAGGCCTGGCTCGACGGTAGTGCGCCCGAGCCCTCGGGCTTGCGCAGCAGCGACGGCCAGTTGACCAAGCTCAAACCCGCCGATATCGCCATTCTGGTACGCAGCCGCACGGAAGCCGAAGCCATTCGCAAGGCCCTCGCACGTCGCAAACTGGCCAGCGTCTATTTGTCTGACCGCGACTCGGTGTTCGAAAGCGAAGAGGCCAAAGACCTGCTGTGCATCCTTCGGGCCTGCGCCCAACCCAGCAGTGACCGCTTGCTGCGTGCGGCACTGGCAACCCGCAGCGTGGGCCTTGGCTGGCAGGCGCTGGAGCGCCTGAATCAGAACGAGCTGTGCTGGGAAGAGCTTGTGCAGTGCTTCCGCGTGTTTCGCCAGCATTGGCAGCAACAAGGCGTGCTGCCAATGCTGCGTAAGCTGCTCGCGACCTTCCAGGTTCCGGCCCGGTTGCTTGCCGAGGCGCAGGGCGAACGTCGCTTGACCAACCTGCTGCACCTGGCTGAATGGCTGCAACGCAGCGCCACTGAGCTGGACGGCGAGCACGCGCTGATTCGCCACTTGGCCGAGCAGATCGAGGCGCAGAGCGAAGAAGAAATTCTGCGCCTGGAAAGCGACTCAGACCTGATCAAGGTGGTGACTGTGCACAAGTCCAAGGGCCTTGAGTACCCCTTGGTGATGTTGCCGTTCGCGTGCAGCGCCAGGCCGGTGGATGGCCGCAGCAAAACGCCGCCCATGTTCCATGAGCAGCAGGGTGAGCAATACCGCCTGGTGCTTGAATTGGGCAAAGGCGAGTTGGCGAAGCCGTCGCAGAAACTGGCCGACGATGAGCGCATGGGCGAGGAAATGCGCCTGCTGTATGTCGCCCTGACCCGCGCCCGCTACGCTACCTGGATTTGCGTGGCGCCCAAGGTGGCTAAAACCGGGGAAAAATCGCTCGACCTGCACAAGTCGGGCCTGGGCTACCTGCTGGCAGGCGAAAACAAGGTGGCGCCCGAGCGCCTGGCTGAAGTGGTCGAGGCACTGGCAAAGGGCTGCGACGACATCGCCGTGAGCAAGGCGCCCACGCCCACCCAAACCGTCCACACAGCGCCCGCCCGATCCACCGCAGGCCCAGCCTTGCGCCCGCTGCATGCGCTGGCAGCCAATTGGTGGATCGCCAGCTACTCCGCCTTGGCGATCGCCGACGACCGTACCCTGGTGGGCGCCACTTCGCCCATCGCCCCAGAGCCTGCAACTGCCCTAGAAGCCAACCTGCAAGAGCAGGACGACGAGCAGAACCCGTCTGCCGGCGTTGGCATTCACGGCTTCCCCCGAGGGGCGGGGCCGGGCACCTTCCTGCACGGGTTGTTCGAGTGGGCGGGCGATGAGGGCTTCGGCAACGCCGCCAGTGATGAGCAAGCCCTGCACGACGCCGTGGCACGGCGCTGCAACCTGCGTGGCTGGGAACGCTGGATCGACCCGTTGTCGGCCTGGCTCAGCCACTACCTGAAGGCGCCACTGCGCTTCAACGGCACCCAATGCACCCTCGCAGCGCTGGACACCTACCAGGTCGAGATGGAGTTCTGGTTCGCCAGCCAAAACGTGAGCGTCGAGCGCCTCGATGCCCTGGTGCGTGAACACACCTTGGGCGGCGTGCCACGGCCAGCGCTCGCCCCAAGCCAGTTGAACGGCATGTTCAAGGGCTTCATCGACCTGACCTTCGAGCACGAGGGCCGCTACTACGTGGCGGACTACAAGTCCAACTGGCTGGGCAGTACCGACTGCGCCTATGCCGCCGAGGCCATGGCCGAAACCATGTTGGGCAAACGCTACGACCTGCAGATGTGCCTGTACCTGCTGGCCCTGCATCGCCAGCTCAAGCTGCGCCTGCCCGGCTACGACTACGACCAGCACATGGGTGGCGCGTTGTACCTGTTCATCCGTGGGCACCAGGCGCCCACCCATGGCCTGCACTTCGAACGCCCACCGCGGCAATTGATCGAGCAGCTTGACCAACTCTTCATGGGGCAACACCTGGAGGCCAGCGCATGAGCCAGACCCTCAAGCAACTCAGCGCCAGCCAAGGCGATAGCGAGCAAGTGGTAGTGCCCATCGGCGCAGCCAGCCATGGCGAGCTATTGCAGCAACTCGATACCTGGGTGGCGCGTGGCTGGCTGCGTGCGCTGGATCGTTCGTTGGCCAAGTTCATCCTCGAACAAGACCCTCAAGCCCAGGCCAGCGTGCTGCTGGCTGCCGCGATGACCAGCCACCAACTGGGCCGTGGCCACGCCTGCCTGGACCTGGCTGCCACCCTGGCCGCCCCGGATTTCGTGCTCTCGTTGCCACCTGAAGGTGAGCAGGGCAACACGCTTCCATCGCAATGGTTGCAGGGCCTGGACGCCGCGAAGTGGCGCCAGGCGCTGGCCGCAAGCCCCATGGTCGAGGACCGCGACGCCAGCCCGAACGCGCCCGAGCGGCCCTTGGTGCTGGTGGGGCAGCGCCTGTACTTGCGCCGCTATTGGAACTACGAGTGCAGCATTGCCCAAGCCTTGAGTGCACGCTTGGGTGTGGCGCCAGGCACCCCGGACAACCTCGCCAGCCGCCTCGACGAACTGTTCCCACCGCCTTCCGAAGCCGAGCGCGCGCAGGGCAGCAACTGGCAGAAAATTGCCTGCGCGCTGGCGGCCCGTGGCAATTTCAGCATCATCACCGGCGGCCCAGGCACCGGTAAGACCACCTCGGTGGTGCGCTTGCTGGGCTTGCTGCAAACGCCGGCGGTCGATAGCGGCAAGCCGCTGCGCATTCGCCTGGCGGCCCCGACCGGCAAGGCGGCTGCGCGGTTGTCTGAGTCCATCGGCAAGGAGGTGAGGGCGTTGCCGGTCAGTGATGCGGTGCGCGCCGAGATCCCCACGGATGTGTCCACCCTGCACCGCTTGCTGGGCAGCCGCCCGAACTCGCGCAACTTCATTCACCAGCGCGACAAACCGCTTGAGCTGGATGTGCTGGTGGTTGACGAAGCCTCGATGATCGACCTGGAAATGATGGCCTGCGTACTGGACGCCTTGCCCCATGCGGCGCGGTTGATTCTGCTGGGCGACAAGGACCAGTTGGCTTCGGTGGAAGCCGGTTCCGTGATGGGCGACTTGTGCCGCGAGGCTGAAAAAGGCGGCTACAACGTGCAAACCGCCCAGTGGCTGAGCACCCACAGCAGTGAAGCCCTGCTCGACCCCGAGTTGCAGATGGCCGCAGACGCCGGTGACCCATTGGCGCAGCAGACCGTGATGCTGCGTCGCTCGTGGCGTTTCGACCCGCAGAAGGGCATCGGGCGTCTGGCCAAGCTGATCAACCACAAACACGCCGACGAAGCACGGCGTGTGCTGGAGCAGCCTTCGGAGCAGCTTTTCAACCTGCTGGTGCGTGGTGAGCAGGATGCTGCACTCACCGACCTGGCCATCGATGGTAACCGCAACGCCCCCGGCTACCGGCATTATCTGGAGCAACTGCGCGACCTGCGCCCCGCACCCGACACACCGTGGGATAGCCAGCTTTGGGCCGACTGGGCGGGCAAGGTGTTGTCTGCATTCGACCGTTTCCGCCTGCTGTGTGCATTGCGTCGGGGGCCTTGGGGCGTCGAGGGCCTGAACCAGCGCGTGGCCACGCAGTTGCGTCGGCGCGGCTTGCTGAGCAGCGACCACGGTTGGTACGAAGGGCGCCCAGTGCTGGTTACGCGCAACGACTACAGCCTGAACCTTATGAACGGCGATATCGGCATCGCGCTATGTGTGCTTGGACCAGAGGGTGCGTTGGCCCTACGCGTGGCCTTCCCGCGTAATGACGGCAGTGGCGGCGTGCGCTTCGTGCTGCCGAGCCGGTTGGTGGAGGTGGAAACGGTGTTCGCCATGACGGTGCACAAGTCCCAGGGGTCGGAGTTCAACCACACCGCGCTGGTGTTGCCTGATGCGCTGAACCCGGTGTTGACCAAGGAGCTGCTGTACACCGCGATCACCCGCGCCAGGGAGTGGTTCAGCCTGGCCGAGACTCAACCAGGTGTGTTTGAAGGCGCGGTAGAGCGCAACGTGCAGCGCACCAGCGGCTTGGCATTGCAACTGCACGAGGCGCTGGCTCAACGAGTAGGGCAGGCAGGATCACTGACATCAGTAGTGGGCGGGATAATGTAGATATCGAGCCTGCACCATAACGCTTTGTGATGGAGCAAGATGAATCTTTAGCTGTCATTTAACTTTATCCGCAACTCCTCAATGGAGAGTGGCGGGTTTCGCCAATGAAGCATGGCGTGGCAGTTCGGGCAGACCGGTACCAAGTCGTTGATAGGATCGACTTGGTATTGCTTTCCGATCGCGGAGATCGGCACTATGTGGTGAACATGAATGTAACCACGTCCGATTTCTCCGTATTTTTCCTCAAAGTTTAAGGTGCATACCTTACAAATCGGTTTGTGATGATTGATGCATATATTGCGAGCTGATTCGCTACGCTCGTAAGTATTAACGAGAACAGAACGCGCTAGCCCCTCCACATGAGATGCATCATCAGGTAATTCATCTGGAAAAATAGTTTGTGCGAGAAGTTGTTCTCCTACGATGCCGGTGCTTTCGGTCTTGGTTGTATTACTTGGTGTGTCCTGGTCGGTTGCCGAATGAGAATGCTGAGGGCGTGAGAAGTAGGCTTCAATTTCGGATGCGGGGCAGCTCTTTTCCCGGTCGTGATGCTCAAGTAGGTGACGGGCCACGGTCGCCATTTCAATCTCATAGCTGGAGCCCGGCTTAAGGCGGAAGGCGTAGCCCGGATCACGATTCTCGTCCCATACAAAGATGCAGGACACTGGACCATATTTCTGCCACTTTTGGCCAACACGGCCTATATTCCGAAGAAGATTCTTTGCTCCATCCGGCCCGTCTATAGCTTTTTGGAGGGACGAGTGCTGGGCCTTTCTCCAAGGGCAGGTCGTGTGAATTACACGATATTTGATAGCCATTGTGGCTCCCTTGTGAGGTTTAACGTGCACTGGAGTGTAGTGGTGGATTCTACCAGGCGCTCCGTTGAGTTCATGCAAACTCTACGGAATGAGGCGTCAACACACAGCGCACAGTTGGAGCGATATGCTCAAGGCATAGAACTGGTTTCCGGGCGAAAAGTCATGGCTCTATTGGCTGATATGGGGGGGATCCGTTAACGTCAGCCTACGGCGATGCATGAGGTTCATCTCAATCAGATGAACCCCAGTCATTATTTGTGAATATCGACACTGCCATTTAGCTGCCGCCGCCAGTGGAGCGGTGCAGGCTCGCGGTCATTCAGGTGGTCGGTTCCCTGCGGCCCTGCTTTTCGCGCTTCAACTCCCGAAACTCGCGGTAGTGTTCAAAGGCGGCCTTAAGCACGACGGCCAGGCCTACAGTAGCAAGAAGATTTTTGAACATGAGAGGGCTCCGTCAGGCCAGAAGAACCAGCGCAAAACACACCAGCCAGACAACGAAGTAGGCCAGGTTCTGCTGTAGGTTTTTGGCGCGCTGATACAGGTACACCGGCACCAGCCAGGCCCAGCCTCGGAAGCGGCTGGTATTGTGCCCGGCCTTTTGCAGGCGCTTCTCGTCGAAGAAGGACAGCAGCAGGTTGAACGCTAGCGTGATGTACCAGTAACTGGCGTTTTCCATCGCTCGTACTGCTGCTGCCTCGCTACCATTGATGGCGCCTGCGACGAACCACTCCATCAAGTAGCCGATGATGGGCGCGAAGGCGAGCACCCAGACTAGGGTGTTGTTCACCTGGCTGCCAACCAGCGGTGGCGGGGTGTGCTGCAGGTGTTGCCGCAGCGGGGTGTTTTCCAGCTTCGTCCACTCGGTAAAGCCATGTGTCCACACGGAGCTACCATAGCCGAGGCGGCCTGCGCGAATCAGCTCTATCACCTCCTGTTCGCTGGCGCCGCCCTTGCGTTCACCTTTTTCCTCATAGAACCACTGATTCGTGCTGCTTTGAGCATCGGACATCGACTCACTGCGGATTCCACACCATCCGGCCACCCAGTCCACGCTCATCTGGCCAGGCATTCCACGGCCATCTGGCCACCTGTTCCACGGCCATCCGGCCGGGCAGTCGGAGCGCAGCGACGCAGGGGTTGCATTGTTAGTCTGAGGTGCCCGGTGTCGTCAATTTCTTCGTCTGTTTGCGCATCGATTCGCCCTTGAGGTTGATCCGATAAGCGTTGTGCACCAGGCGGTCGAGGATGGCATCGGCCAGGGTCGGATCGCCGATCAGTTCGTGCCAGTTGTCCACGGGCATTTGGCTGGTCACGAGGGTCGAGCGCTGGCCGTAGCGGTCGTCCAGTAGCTCCAGCATGTCACGGCGCTGTTCAACGGTGAACGGGGCCAGACCCCAGTCATCAAGGATCAGCAGGTCGGTCTTGGCATAGCCGCTCATCAGCTTGGCGAAGCGCCCGTCGCCGTGGGCTAGGCCCAACTCTTCCAGCAGGCGTGGCAAGCGCAGGTAACGCACGCTGTAACCCTCTCGGCAGGCCTGGTGGGCCAGGGCGCAGGCCAGCCAGGTTTTACCCACGCCGGTGGGGCCGCCGATGATCAGGTTGAGGCCGTCGCGTAGCCACTGGCCGCCGCTCAGTTGCAGGATCAGCGCCTTATCCAGCCCGCGCGGGCTGCGGTAGTCGATGTCTTCGAGGCAGGCGTTGTGCTTGAGCCGGGCCTGGCGCAGGCGGCTGCTGAGGCGCTTGTCGTCGCGTTCGGTCAGTTCGCGGTCGACCAACAGGCCGAGGCGTTCCTCGAAGCTCAGGCTGTTGATGTCGGGGGTTTTCAGTTGCTCGGCGAGTGCCTTGAGCATGCCGGTCAGGCGCAGGGTCTGGAGCTTGTCCAGGGTCGGATGGGGCAGCATGGTGGGATTCCTTGGGGTCAGTGGTAGTAGGCGGGGCCGCGCAGGTTGGCGTGGTCGTCCGGCAGCAGGGGCAGGTTGGCTTGAGCCAACGGCAGGTTTTCCAGCCCCTGGCGCAGGATCGATTCGAGGCTCTTGTAGCTGCACGCGCCGAGGCTGAGGGCGCGACGGCAGGCCAACTCCAAGCGCACTTCGCCATGGGTCTTGCCCAGGCGCAGGATGCCCAGGCAGGCCCGGTAGCCCTGCTGCGGATGGATGCGCCGTTCGAGGATGTGCCGGATCACGCCGGCCGTGTTCGGCCCGGTCTGCTCGGCCCAGCGGATCAGCCGCTGCGGCGTCCACTCGGCATGCTCGCGATGGCTCTTGGGCATGTGCTCGGCCTGCGTGCTGTGCCTGCCCTTGTGCATTGAGCGAAGGTGACTGGCCACCCGCTGATTGGCGTGGAAGCACTCCACCGTGCGCGCTGTCAGGCGTACTTCCAGTTGTTTCTTCACCAGTTGGTACGGCACCGAGTAGTAGTGCCCATCGACCTCGACGTGGTAGTCGATGTGCACCCGCGCCTTCTTCCACTCGGCGTAGACGTAGGGTTGCTCCGGCAGGGGGCGCAGCGCCGGACGATCCAGAGCTTCGAAGGCCGACTGCCGGGAGCCCGGCAGCTTGCGAAACGGTCGTCGGTTGAGCCGCTCCAGCAATAAGGCGATGGCGCTGTTGAGTTCATCCAGGGAGAAGAACTGCCGATTCCTCAGCGCGGCGAGGATCCAGCGCTCGACCACCTGCACGCCGACCTCGGCCTTGGCCTTGTCGCGCGGTTTACGCGCCCGCGCCGGCACCACCGCCACGCCATAGTGCTCGGCCAGATCGCGGTAGCTCGGGTTGATGTCCGGCTCGTAGCGATGGCTCTTACTCACCGCGCTGCGCAGGTTGTCCGGCACCACGATCTCCGGCACGCCGCCGAGGAAGGCAAAGCAGCGGGTATGCGAGCCCAGCCAGTCCGGCAGCTGCTGCGACCAGGTGGCTTCGGCGAAGGTGTAGCTGGACGCACCGAGCACCGCGACGAACACCTGCGCCTGGCGGATCTCGCCGCTGTGGCGGTCGATCACCGGCACCGTCTGCCCGGCGTAGTCGACGAACAACTTCTCGCCGACGCGGTGCTCCTGGCGCATCACCACGTCCAGCTTGCCCTGCCAGGCCCGGTAGTGCTCGCAGAACCAGCTGTACTGAAAGCCTTTCGGCTGGCTCAGGCGATACTCCTGCCAGAGCAGCGCCAAGGTCACGCCCGGCCGGCGTAGCTCGGCATGCACCCAAGACCAATCAGGCAGTGGCCGCTGCTCGCTGGGCACTGCCGGCGCCGGTGGGAACAGCTGCTGTTCCAGCTCGGAATCGGACAACGAACAGGGCCAACTGAGGCCGCTGGCGGCAAAGCGGTTGAGGTAATCGCCGACGGTGACACGACCGATCTGCACGCTGACCGCAATCTGGCGAGCCGATAGCCCGACCTCGAACTTGAGACGAAGTACTTCGCGAATCTTACGCATGGATAAACGCTCCACGACGACCTCTCTGCTTCGAAAAAGAGGTCGATGGTAGTGAAGAAATCCTGCGTAGCTGCCTACCCGGTTGGGTGGCCGGATGGCCGTGGAATCAGTGGTCGGATACGCGTGGAATGGGTGGCCGGATCACCGTGGAATCGGTGGTCAGATGCTCATGGAATGGGTGGCCAGATGACCGTGGAATCCGCAGACTCACTCCTCGATTCGATTGATTGCGTAACGCAGAGTGGCAGTCTGGGGCGACAGATTACGTCGCTCTGGCTGCCCTACCAGGCCGAGCGGCAGCTGTTCTCTGGGCTGCCCAGCGGCTGGAGTACGCTGGAGATGTTTTTGGTAGGCAGATTGATGGTCTTGCCGTCCGCCATGAGCTTCAGGTGGTTGGCCTGGCGCAGGGCCTCCCAAAAAACGGGGAAGTTGGCCCCGCACACTCGGCAGTCGGTGAAGAAGGGGTTGCTGTAGGTCTCTCCGTCGACGATCACGTCGAAGCCGCTGCCCTCTTCGGAGCTGTACTGCCGGCCGCCGATGCTGGCGTAGGCGCTGACATAGCCGTCTTCCTCGTCGTCCGGGCAGGAGATGTTCAACTCGTTGCCGTTACCGTCGTCCACCAGATGTTCACTGACGCCCATACCCCAGCCGGACGTCCATTCATAGGTGCCGGCCTGGGCGCTGGTGCAGATGAGCAGGCCGCAGAGGAGCAATATCTTGGTTGTATGCATGATGGGTTCTCCTTTCATGTTGTTCAGATACTTGGTTAGCGGAGGAACTGGCGCAGTCGCTCTCGCATGATTTCCGCGCGGCTGGCCGGACGGGTTTCCAGTTCGGTGTACTGGCAGATGGGGCAGCGGCAGAACCAGTCGACATTCAGCTTGAGGGCGTCGCTGGTTGGAAAGCTGGTGCGCTTCCAGCGACAGTGGGGGCAGATGGTGGTAAGCGGAGGGGGTGGTATTGGCATGTATAACCTCTACGTTGTGCGTAGAGTGACTGTGCCGCAGCAGCGCGACAGATCGTGTCGTGGTATTGCAGTCAAAGATTACTCTGGTAGGGTGCGGGGCTCATCCGAGGAGAGAGTCATGCAGTTCCAGTCGCTCAAGCAACGCCATCGTCAGGAGCGCGATGCCCAGCACCCCAATCTGCGCCTGCGGGTGCATCGCGCCTTGAGCTGGCTAGACCGCGCCGAGCAGGCGGACGATCTCGACGGCCGCTTCATCTTCCTGTGGATCGCCTTCAACGCGGCCTATGCCACAGAGATCGACGAGCGCCAACGCCTCTCGGAGCAGGAGACCTTCAAGGCTTTTCTTGAAAAGCTCTGCTCTCTGGACGAGAGCAAGCGTATCGATGCATTGGTGTGGAAGGCGTTCTCCGGCAGCATTCGCGTGCTGCTGGACAACCCTTACGTGTTTCAGAGCTTCTGGGATCACCAGAGCGGCAAGATCGACGAGCCCACCTGGAAAAGCCGCTTCGCCAGCGGCAAGCGTGCTGCCCAGCAGGCCCTGGCCGGCGGTAACACGCCAGCGCTGCTCGGCGTGCTGTTCAACAGGCTGTATACCCTGCGCAACCAGCTTATTCACGGCGGCGCTACCTGGAACGGTTCGGTCAACCGCGAGCAGATGCGCGATTGCACCAGCTTGCTGGGCAAGCTGGTGCCGCTGATCATCGAATTGATGATGGATAGCGCGGATTCGCTGTGGGGGGATGCTTGTTATCCGGTGGTGGAGGCGTGAGAAACGAGTGCCGTAATTAATCGTTGTTTTCTGTTAACGATGATCGACTCTCTGTTAGGCATGGTAAGCACTCAGTCGTTATCGTCCTGAACTACCCACAGCACTTCGATACGTCGCTGCCTGGCGTCTTCAGGAGGAACTCCTGGAATCGGTTGAGAGTCTCCGTAGCCTGCTACGACGACGCGTCTGGCATCAGTGAGGGTCAGATTTCCGGTGATCAGTTTGCGTGCCTCCCGTGCCCGAGCTGCGGACAGAGTGAAGTTGTCGTCGTAGACGGTGCAAAAAGCCTCAAAGTTGGTCACTGGGCGTGATACCGGTAGGTTGTCGGTATGCCCTTCGACATATACCTTGCCTTTGGGAAATTCGTTGAGAAAGTCCGCGACCTTTTCTTCAATACTGCTAAATGCCTGTCGCGCCTGATCGGTGATGCAGGCGCTGCCACGCCCGAACACACCGTCGCGCAGGGTGAACTTCTGGGCGTTGACGTCGATAGCGACCAGCCCTTCGCTGGCGGTGCCGCTGAGAGTTTGCTTCAGCCCGCTCAGCATGTGGCTGACCTTATCCCGTTGCGATTGGCTGCTTTGTTCCAGCTCTTGCTGGTGCTTGAGGTCGGAGTAGGTCTTTTGAAGCACCGACATCACCAATAGCAGCATCACCACCGCCATCACGCCGGCCATCAGGTCGGAGATGGAAACCCACTCGTTCGGTTTGTCTTTCATGGCGGTTTCCGTCAAGCGCTTTCGTTGTCGAGCGTGACCTGATTCATGCGGTAGTCGATCGCTTTCAGGTGCTCGATGACGTCCTGCATTGCATTACGAATGTGGCCGATGTGTTCGCAGTTGGAGCTGCTGCCCACTGCCTGCTGGAGCATGGAAATGTGCTGGTCGATGTTGCTCAGGCTGCTGCCGAGCGTGTCGACTTGCTTAATCATCCGCTCTACCGCTGGCTGTAATGGGCTGGATAGCTGAAGGCTTTTCAATTGCTCTACCAGTTGGTTGATCGCCTCTGCGCTGCGGGATGAGTGCTCTACAACCGAATCATTACGCTGGGTAAGCGAGGCCATGTTTCTGTTGCTCTCTGATACGGCCTGAAGTCCCTTGACGATTCTCTCGCGCAAGTCTTCTACCAGCCCTTTCATTATTTCGATTTTTTCATTGAGCGTGTCGCTGCTCTGGATGAATGCGACATGAGCATTCTTTTGGATCGCCATGGAAGCGTCGTTCGATTGCTGAACGCTGGTCATGGTTTTGCCGACGTTCACAGACAGATCGGATACGGCGTTGGAAATCCCGGAAGTGGCTTGCGCCATAGTGGCGGAGATATTAGACATGTTGTGGGCGAAACTCTCACCCATATCGCCGATGGTTTCGGCCAGATCGCGTTTGATGCCATCCAGCACTTCGCTGACGCTCGACTTGAACTCGCCAATCGCCGTTTGCAGTTGATTCGCCGATTGGCCGATGCCACCAGCGGCTCCGGCCATCTGCCCTGCTGCATCGGAAATTGCGCCGAGGTTGCTGCTGTTGGCTTCGATAAAGCCTTCCAGGCTGGTGCGCGTGGCGTGGCTGTCGTCCAGGAGCTTTTGGTTCTGCTCGCCATGGCGTTGTAGTAGCGTCGTGGCCTCACCGAGTGAGCGGCAGGTGTCGAGGCTGCTTGCGTTAAGTGTCTGCAATTGTGGAAGGAGCGCCTGCTGCATGTCCGCAATGGCCAGGTGCGTGGTCGCCTGGGCGGTGGTGTTGGTTTGGGCTATTTGTGTCAGTGTTGAGAGCAGTTCCCGCAGTTCGTTCTCCAGGCTGGCGCGCATGGCTTGACCATCGTTCAGTTGCTGCTGGTTCTGTTCGCCGTGCTGTTGTAGTAGCTCTGTGGCTTTGCTGAGCGAGCGACTGGTGTCTAGGCTGCTGGCATTGAGAGTCTGCAATTGCGGCAACAAAACCTGCTGCAGGCCGTCTATGGCCTGATGCGTGGTGGATAGTGCCACCGTGGTTGCCTGGATGCCGTGCTGGCTAAGCTGGAGCTGTCGTTCAAGTACCTCTCGGTTGGCTTGCAGTTGCGCCAGCAGGGTCTGATCCAGCTTCTTCAGTATGCCGAGCAGAGCCTGCTGCTGCTGTTCGCTGGACTCTCGAGATGCTTGCCGGCTGTGCTCGAAAGCCGCTTTCATCTTGCCAATGCACCAGCGTAGGCGTTTTTCCTCATAGCCCTTCAGTCCAGCAAGGGCTTTTATGATGAGAAATGCCATAAGACCCCAGGTGGAGGTTTTGAACTTGGTGCCCAAGCCCTCCATCATGCCCATCAGGCTGATCATGGTATTGTCCATGCCGCCTCCTGCGTTGGCTTCGATGAGGATGCTGGAGGCCTTGTTCAGGGCGATGCCCAGTCCCAAGAAGGTGCCGAGCAGGCCTAGGATCAGCAGGACGCCAGGCATGAGGTCGGCCATCTTTTCGCCCGTGCTGGCAACGGCGGCGCTGATTTCGTTCACCGAGCCATGCTCTACGTCCAGGTCGTCGGCTCCGCTGCCGTTCCATTTTCGCTCCCAGTTGGCCGGGCGTGCACCCCAGAACATGGCGATCAGGGTCGCGCTGCCGAGCAGCAGAATAGACATGCCGAAAATGAGCTGTATCAGGTCGCTGCCTGGCAGCAGGAAACCAAGAATTTCGCTGGAGTTCATAGCGCAACTTCCACCACTTGTGCAGTACGGGCGCGGCTGGCTTCTTCAAAAATATTGGCGAAGTCGATGATGAGGCTCTGCTCATCCTGTGTCAGTTTTTCCCAGGATTTGCCATGCTGGGCGCAGTCGATTATTAACATGCCTACCGTGGCGCTGTCTTCGAGCATATATTCCTTGCCGGCGAACTCCTCGGGTTCTTTTTCCAGCATTTGCAGGAAGCCTTCGGCTGCGAATACATAGTTGCGCATTTCATTAGTTTTCTTGCGCTTTTGCTCTGCCTTAGCTGTTAGCTTGGGCAGCTCCGTTTGTAGCTTGGCGAGTTGTGCACTTTCCTCCGACGACAGCTCGGCTAGGCGCTGGCTGGTTTCGAGGCGACGCATCTCGGTTTTCTTTTTCGCCTGACTGGCGTTGAGTTTTTGCCACTCTTTATCAAGGGCATCGAGGTTCACGCCCCAGGCTATGATCAGCTCCTCAAAGACGAACGGAATCAGTTTTTTGCCGAAACGACGCAGGATGATTTCATCCAGTTGTTGAGTCTGGGCATCGCTGATCTGCGGGTCAGCCTTTAACAATTCTGCAGCGATTTCAGTAATGAACAAGTCATCTTCGTCGATGGCGTTGATATCTTGAGCTTCCGCAAGGCGAAGTTCAGTGTCGCCAAGCAGTTTTTGCGCTGCACGCAGACGTAGATAGTGTTGAAAGTCGGTGATGGCATTGTTTTCCAGTACATTTTTAATGCCTGTAGCTAATTGCGAGTACTGGTTTATCAACAGTGCTAGGTCTATTCCTTGGGCTGCCTCACCACGAACTTTGCTTCGAGCCTCACGTAGAGCCGCCTCATGCTGCTCAGCTTCTTCAGTTTCAGCCGGCCCCATCCATGCTTCACGCAGATTTTTTGCTTTAGCAATGGACCAGTTGATAGCAGCTTCGACTTTCTTCGCGAGGTCTGACTGATCCCACGCCACTAGGGCGCCCAGCGCTTTATCGAAGGCAGTTAATGCAGTGCTAACCCAAGGAAAGGTTGGCAAGTTTATAGCAGCCCATTTAGCGGCAAACCGCACGGCAGGACGGATAACGTTTTGGATAAAAGGTTTGGTTTTTTCCCAAACATCTTTTACTGCACCGACAAAACCCTCAGCTTTCTCGGCCATCCAACTCAATGTTTTTCCGGCAACATCTCGTGCTTTACTAACAATACTTGAGCCTACACTGACGACAGTACTGACAGCGCTTGATACAAAGCTAGAGACGCCGCTACATAAAGAACTGAACCACCCCATGTTTATCTCCTTATTGAATGCCTAGCAGAGCCTTGGCTCTGGCGGTTTCTTGCGCAGAATGCGCTTTATTAGATTTGTTGGAAGTTGCTACTTGCTCGTGGCTTGCCAGCACTTCATCAATGGCTGCTAAAAGATGATCTGAATGCAGCAAGGGATCTTCACTATCACGCTCCGCAGCAAGAAATGCCTTGGGTAGTGCAAGTCGCATACAAGTGCGAATCTCTCGGCCCGACAACCCCTCGGAGCGTGAACTGACGCAGTCGAGAAGAGTCTCTCGACCTTCTTTGAGAGGAATCCCTGAAACTAAAAAACGATCCCAAAGACGACGGCGTGCTTCTAGGTCAGGGAGGCTGAACTCAATGTGGTAGCCGATACGGCTGCGAAATGCTTCATCGTAGTTTTTCGCGAAGTTGGTGGCGAACACCACAATACCTTCGAAGCGCTCCAGTTCTATCAGCAAGGTGGAACGCATAGCGTTGACCTCGTTATCTACCCCCTGGGTAACTGAAGACAGGCGCTTGCCCAACAAGGTATCGGCCTCATCGAAGAACAGTAGTGCTCCGGTATCGCGTGCTTGCTCAAAGGCCGCCTGGATGTTCTTAGCGGTTTCGCCCATGAATTTGCTTTCCAACTCAGCGATGCCTAAAGACATAAAAGGCAGCCCCAGTTGCCCAGCAAGGGCCTCCGCACAAAGTGTTTTACCGGTGCCTGGAGGGCCATAAAAATTCAGAATGGCGGTCATACCCATAGGGTCAACTGCCGAAAACCCCCACTCTTGGTAAATTTTATTGTGGTATCTCAGGCGAGCTAAGCACTCATCCAACTGCAGACGAGTTTTCTGGGACAGAATGACATCCTGAGACAGGTTGAAGCGGGGTTGAAGTGTTAATGCTGATAGTTCGGGCGTTACACCCAACGTTTTTTTAGGCGTATTTTCACGCATAGGAGGGCTGTCAGGAGTTTGAGCTGAGTCTAGAACTGGATCGGTCAAAGGCTGACTGCAATCATTGGAACTTTTCATTTGGACTCCTGAATATTTCATGAAGCTCTAAGCAGTACGAACGCCGCACTGAGGTTGCTCCGGCAGACTACTTGCTTGGCTATTAACTGCTTCAGGTTCATATAAGCCCCGTAGCTTTTCAGCCCTTTGGAAGATTTCCACTGCCCACTGCTGAGGCTCAAACACCCTCACATTCTCTCCCAGTCCAAACACCCACCAAAGTGTCTCCTGATCATCCGGCACGATGGCTTGCAGGCGCTTCCAATCGCTATTGGCAAGCGGCTCCAGACTTTGCTGCGAGCTTAATGGCGTCTCACCAAGTAACCAGGCAATCTGCGGCGAAACATCAGCGACCAGCTCTATCTGCTCAATAGCTGCAGTGGTATTGAGCTCTTGGCGTATGTAGATATCGATCTCGAAGTCATCATGGGTGCGGGCTGCTGCGTCCAAGCACTCAGCTTGACGGATGCGGTGCAGAGCGAACTGTCGTAGGTCGCCATAGCCGTCGACGCTGCCGATCAGGTAGCTAATAGCGTGGCGCGAGACTAGTCCAGCGGGGTGGATCAATAGCTGCTTGAGCTCGCTTTTGCTGCGGCTCAGGTAGTTGATCTGCAGTTGTTTGTGTTCCAGCAGGGCACTGGAGGTCTGCTTCCAGACCTGCGAGGAAATTTGTGCTGGTTGCAAGGACTTGCCGTTTGGGTGGGCTCTAACCCTGCGAGCCCAGTGCGCCAGGCCATTGTTTTCCAAGTTGTCGAGGTAATCACGGGCCATACGGAATTGGGGGCCGAGCTGATCCAGAACGCTCTGTGGTAGTAGTGTCTTTAGGTGGCTTTCCGCGAGGTACAGTGCCAGTGCCGTGGGAGTGTCCATGGCCGACAAGTCGATAGGTGCATTTTCCGAAAGGCTCCAGCGAAATGATGGGGCGCTCTCGTCACGCTGCAGTGCAAATGGGATCGACAGTCGGTCAAGGTCGCGTTGAACTGTGCGCAGACTTACTGAGAAACCATCATCCTTGAGTTTCTCTAGCAAGGTTGTGGTCGCAATGCGGCCTGGTGCTCGTGGTATAAGGCGCAGCAGCGCGATAAGTCTCAGGAGCGTGTCCTTAGCTTCGGACATCTTAACTTCCCTGTCGTACTGAAATGGGTGCGCTTTGTTGGCGCCATTTACATGACGAATCTAACCCTTTAAGTGGCGATTTGCCACTCCGGCGATAAACACCGTAGCCCGAACGAGCGAAACTAGCCGCTAGGGCCTCTAGGTGGGTTGCTCGGCGTTCAACAAGCTCTGGCGAGCGGCACCAAGGGCAGTGATCGAAGCACTCTTTTGTGGTGCTATCCCCATCGTGGAGCACCATCGTCTGCTGCCATGCGCAATGGCGGCAGCAGTGGGTCATAGCTGTTCTCATACGAGTCTCCTTTGCGTAGCGCTTGCAGAGGACATTACCCGGTTATAGCGACAGAACCTGTCGCGCTGAAACACTGAGGTCTGCGATGGACCAAGCTTGTCTCGCTTCTGTTGCTTCACAGCCGCTTGACGCCGTTGCCTCTATGCCATGTTGGCTTCATCTTCAATCAACGAACCTATGTCCGCCTTGGCGTGGCAGGTCGGTTTGACGCTTGTTTTTTCTGTCGTATACAAAAAATAATTGATCGGCGTATTGCAATAGCTTTTGCTCATTGAGCATGCTGGTTATGTGCGAGCTCGTTCGTACGTATAAAAAGAAGAATCAGCATGAACACAGAGACCCAAAATGCTTACCGCTCACTAGCCAGCCACTTCTACGAAACGCGCCTGCCTGGCATCCCGGTCAGTGAGCTAAATGAGCTGAATATCATTGGTGCTTTATTGAGGGCTGCGCCTGAATATCGGCCCGACTATTTCAGGCGGTTGCGCAATGCACTCGCGCTGGATCAAAAGCTCCGGAATCACTTCTGGATTGCCCAGGAAATCAATCGGACACTCAACCCTGTTACCGTTTTGGGCCTGCCTCGCAAACGCCAGCAGGCTCGGCGGCAGAGAATTTCTGATGAAGAGCTTGGGCGCTGGGTCAAGGAGCTGTTAGCAAAGGAGCAGGTGGTTGAGGCGGGGGCCCTTTTGTTGATCAGTATGACAGGCGCGCGCCCTTGTGAACTCAGTGGCATCAGCGTCAATGGCAATCGCATCGTGATTCCTGGCGCGAAACACAGCCATGGCGGTCTGCGTGGTGCTGACCGAGTGCTTGAAGCCAGTGAGGATTTCTGCAGGCTGGTAAGCAATGCTCTTGAGGCTTTCCATTCTCAAGGCAGGAGCTTGGACTCAATCCGAATAGCGATCCATCGCGCGGCTCTTGAGACCTTTCCTCGTAAAAAGGTGCCGAGTATGTACACGTTGCGACACCAGTTCGGATCAAACCTCAAGGCATCGGGACTGTCGCGGGTCGAAATTGCTTATGTGATGGGTCATCAAGCGACGGACTCTATTGCTCGATATGGTGATAAACGATTTGGCCGCGCCGATGCTGTTCAGGTCAGGCCTGCGTGCGAAGCAGACTTATCGAAAGTTCGAACAACACATGCTGCATACGCTCGATCTCGTGCGAAGGCCATGCGTATTGATTGCTGATTGTCGAGCTCACCGGGCGTCGACCTTCAGTAGATCTCTCCCGTCGAATGCTCCGTTCGGCTGTTTTGGCCGGGCGCCTCGGCCGCTGCGTCCCTCGTCCCCAGCGTCCGTTAATGGTGTCCAGCGTACTCATCAGTCGCTCGGTCTTGGCTGGCTGCTCCGGGGAAAACAGGACAGGCGTAGAACAAGCCAGGCAATTCGGCGAAGATCAGGTTGTCCCTAACGCTCAGATAGGAATACCCGTGCCCCGCGTAAAAGCCGTGATTCTCGATGCCTTTGGAACTGTCCTGAAAATCCACAAAGGCTGCCATCCCTACAGGCAGGTACTGAAGATTGGTAGGCTGCGAGGTCGAGGCGTTCGTGCTGACGATGCCAAGATCATTATGACGAATCCGCTGAGCCTTGAAGCGGCGGCGGCTCATTTCGGAATCGCACTTTTGCCCTCTGAGCTGGAGCGGATTCAAGCAGAGCTAGATTCAGAGCTCCAGCGTATCGAACCCTACGAGGACGCACTGCTAGCTATCGAAGCACTGCAGTCAGCGGGCATAAAAGTCGCGATCTGCTCGAACCTCGCCCTTCCGTACCGGGAGCCGATAGAACGTCTCTTTCCCGGCCTGGACGGATACGGCTACAGTTTCGAGGTTGGAGCGCTGAAGCCAGACACTAGGATCTACCGGTACGTGATTGACCAACTCGGCGTCGCTGCCCATGAGACATGGATGATCGGAGACTCACAGCAGTGTGACCGGGATGGGCCAACTAAATTTGGCATTAAAGGTCATTATCTCGACCGATGCCATACACGTACCGAGGGTTTTGCAGAGCTCCGCTCATTTATACGAGTTGTTCTAAATTCAAATAAATCATGAATAATCTACCCGGATTATGCTCGCGTAGATGGTAAGGAGTGTCTTGCAACCGGGAGGGAGCAGTGCTTGGCCACTCATCTTCCTCGATATACCAGGCGAATAAATCCGCTCGTGCTTGCTTCATCACGAGTTCGATACGACTGATGGGCAACACGCTCCCGTTTGAGCTGACCGAAGAAGCCTTCAAAGGCAGCATTGTCGCCGAAATGCCAGACTGCGTTCATGCTGCAGGCCGGCGTGTTGCGATTCAGAAAGGGCTGCTAGTCAGCACTGGTGAATTGGCTACCGCGAGCCGAATGCAGGATCACTGACCAGTCACCCTGGCGCTGCCAGATTGCCATCTCCACCGCTCGGATCACCATCTGCCGATCCTGACGGTGATGCATCGAACAACCAACCACCAGCTTGCTGTAGAACCCTTCAATCAACTGTTAGGCACTTGCTCATGCAGCTCTAGAGCCGCCCGTAGTCGTTGCTGGATCTCGTCTCTGAGACCCAGTGGTTGTTGTATCTGAATGGATCCCGCGTGGGACAAAATCCACCACTTCAGCTCCCAGCTGTCATTCACCGTCGCGGTTAGTCGTGAGCCTTCATCTTCTGCGACCAGCAGCATGTCGTGGGATATGGGCGCCTCTTGCAGCAGGCGCGCGAGCCCTTCGCTGATCCAGGCTTCGAGCTTGATCTTCTGGTGGGTTCCAAACTGCATGGCGCCACTATCGACATAGTCTTGCAGGTCAAACCCTTCCGGCTTGAAGCATTGAGTCGGCAATCCACGCGCTTCTTCGAACCGATGAACAACGAATTGACGGATGTCGTCGAAGGGTTCGGCGCTAGCTATGAGGTAAGTGGTATGGGCTCGCTGCACCAGGCCCAGTGGGTTAAGTGTGAAGTTGTGAAATTGGTTCTTGTGGGCTGAGTAGTAGCGGCAGCTGAGCTGGGTGTCGTTCATCAGCGCTTGCTGAATCACGTCGAGAAGATCGGCGTTGATTTCTGGAGGGATTTGCGTGAGTTCTGGTTGCACGCTGGCCACCTTGTCCAGCCAGCGAGCCGAAGGGTTTTCTTCGCTCATGGCTTCCAGCTTTTGCCTCGCCAGGTTGAAACGCGGCTCAAGCGTTTTCAGCATAAAAGCCGGTATCAAGGGGCGAATGCTGCCTTCCACTAGCCGCAAGGTCAGGGCTTCGCCAAGTGTGATGCCAGGAAGCTCGGCGCTTTTCCCGGGCATCCAGTGCCAACCGTAGGGCATGCCTTTGTTATTGCATTGCAGGGGGAATAGCCTGGAAAGCTCAACAAGGTCACGCTCAATGGTGCGCTTTGTGGTTTCGTGCCCTGCGTCACCGAGTAGGCGTTGTAACTCAAGCGTTGTGATCCCAGGGCCCTTGGGCGGCAGCAGCTTGAGCAGTTCCCATTGGCGGGTCAGTGTGCTGCGGCTGGTGGCTGATGGCACAGCGGGCATCCTTGTCTGGGGGTTTCTAATTGGCATCATGCCCAGCCCCGGTACTCCAAGCAACTGCATCATAGGGATGCCCTGACACCAACAAATCAGCAGCAGGCTCAGCAACCGCAAGGCTGCCTAACCTTCCAGGATCTACCACTCGGCAAAGCCAATGGCTCTCATATTGCTGGCACTTTTCAGGCTGCTCTCAGCCAGCAGCGCATCAATCACTTGATTGGCGTCCGTGAATGGGTTGAAGCGAGCGCGTCTGGCCACCAGTGCAAAATCACCCGGTGTAAGGCAACTTTGTCTGAGTAGCCGGGCTAGCTTAAGGCTGTCCGGTTTCTTCAAGCCCATCTGGTGTAGATGCTGGCGAAGCAATTGAGTGATTTGCTCGGCAGTGAGGTAGCCAAAACTAATCTTTAAGTCGAAGCGTCGCAGTGCTGCTTCGTCGAGGTTGTCCATCAGGTTGGTGGAGGCGATGAATAGGCCGCGGTAGCTTTCCATCTGTGTCAGCATTTCGTTTACCGCACTGATCTCCCAGCTATGCCGAGCGTTGCGCCGGTCCTGCAGAAAGCTATCCACCTCATCGAGCAGCAGGATCGCATCATCGTCGTTGGCCTGCTCAAATGCTCGGGCGAAGTTTTGCTCGGTCATTCCCACATAAGGTGAAATCAGGTCGGATGCGCGGCGGGTCAACAGTGGCTTGCCGAGTTGCTGCGCCAGCCAATGCCCAAACGCGGTCTTGCCGGTACCGGGAGGGCCGTAAAAGCATAGGCGCGCTTCGCCATGATCACGCAGCCCACCTAAGAGCTGATCGAGTGGCATATCGGTATTGGCCAGTTCAGGGCTGTAAAACGTAGGCAAGGCATGCATGCGGCCCTGGCCGAGACGCGGAAAGCCTTGGGCTTGCAGCGTGGCATTGACCAGGAACTCAACAGTGGTGTCCAGGTTGGCCGCGTTTGTCTGATCCTGAATACTCGCCACGCTCATCGCCCGTGTGATGATGGCTGGCATCAACTGCTCGTGGTCCGCCAGCTTGTCGATCAAGGGCTGGCTGAGCTGATTGTGGCTGGCGCTGCGAATGATGTTCTCACGCTGCCGCCGCGGTGGGTTTTCCAGCCTGAGAACAAGGTCGAAGCGCCGAATATAGGCATTGTCCAGCGCATGAATGTTATTGGTGAGCCAAAAGCAGGGGATGGGGTTCTCCTCCAGCATGCGATTGATCCAGCCCTTCTGCCGCTCCTGGCCGGCCAGCATGGCCAGCTCGCTGCTGCCACTAAACAGATCTTCAATCTCATCCAGCACCAGCAGCGTCTTTTGCTGGCCGAGTACGGACATCGCTGAGCGAAGGGCGCACAGCCGTCCGCGGCGATCAATCGGATCGCCATTGTTATCCGTGCAGGCAATCTCATAGAGCTCGGCGCATAGTTCGTTTGCCAGCATGCGGGTGAGCTGACTTTTGCCTGTGCCGGGCGGGCCATAGATCAGAATGTTCACCCCCAGCTTCTTTTCCTCCAGTACCTGTTGCAGATAGGGGCGGGCGATATTCAGGGGTACACTGAGGTGGGTAAAGTCATCGGCACACAACAAGCTATCAGGGGTCGGACGAAAGGCGCTCTGAAAGAGTCCGATGGCACTGCCCTGATGGTGACGCACTGAAAACAGTAGGTCTTTGTTGTTGAAGCCCAACAAATCAGACACGTGATTTCGCGCACTGCTGCGCAGGTTGGTTTCAATCAAGCCCGACTGCACCAGGCGCCCCTCTCCCGACAGCCGTACGCGCAAGTCATTCTGCGGGACGTCCAGCAGGATGCTCAGCACCCTCGTTAGGCGGTTAAAGCCGATGTAGCCGAGCTGGTTGCAACAGTCGTCCAGCAGAGTGTCAGTATTCATCAATGAGCAGAAGCCGATCAGCTTCTGCTCAATTTCATCCAGACCAATTAGCAGCGCGAGATTCTCCAGATTTGCCTGGAGGTTGTCTGGCAGTGAGGGGTTAGGGAAGGCTTTGTCGAAAAGCTTGCGCTCCGCACGCAGCGCGGCCAGCGTGCGTTCGTGGAAGCTAGGTTTGCGAGCTTTTTTCGAGGGCCCGGATCTATGGGTGAGAAAGACCGGTACCGGCACCGCGTCTTCCTCTTCACTGTCGTCATCTTCAATCAGCCAGTAGACCCCCAGCTCACGGGCGACATCATCATCACTGAAGCAGCAGTGGTTGATAAAGCCACGATGGCCAGAACAGTCGAGCATCAACTTGAACATCCACGCTATAGCCAGCGGGCATGTATCGTGACTGTGGGGGCCGGATTTGCGAGTAGGCTTTGGCATGGCGAGTCCTCCTGTGACTATGGAGGTATTGTGATGGGTCATTGCGACGTAATGTGTCGCATGTTGACTTGGTAGCTTTTTACCCAGCGCGATAAGGCCTCAAATTTCAAGCTCTCCTAAGAGCATCAGCACAGGTAGGGCGTTTTTGTGGCTGGCGGTTGCAGCCAGCTTCAAATCATCAACGTTCGGATTGAGTTCTTCCAGGGCGCAGCCAAGGGCAGAGTAACTCCGCAACGATAAATCCGGACCTGCAAACAGAGAGGCAAAAAGGGTCTTGAAACGGCACTGCTGGAGCGCTTTCCATGGCACTTCTAGGGGATCGTCATAGGTGATGATGTGTATCACCAACTTCCGACTGGCACTGTTTCGTAGGCTATTGACTAGGTCCATCAAATCTATGCCCACAACCCCGTTGTGCATCAGCGCCAAGCGAATCATATCGATGGCTTGCTCGGACCAGCTGATGAATTCACACGCATTCAGGGTGTGTGGGCATCTGACCTGATACGTATTCTCCGGCAAGACGCGAGCGCGATCGGTCTGGTCGAAGTAAAGCGTAGCGAGCGCGCCATTTGCGGGCGGGCGGTAATCGAGCGGCGCATTGATGACAAAATTCAGATCGCTCAACCCTAGGGCGGACACCGGGTACTCCGCAGAGAAGCTGGTCTGCATGGACTCTTTAAGGGTCACAAAGTCCATAACACTTAAACGTGGCCAGTACATCGAATGCTTGATTTCAGGTGGCGACATATCATTCCCCTCGCTCAGCAACTTTCAGGCGAATGATCTTTCGGCTAACCGCCAAGTTGACCAGCCAGCTGATCAGTTGGGCGTAGTTAATGTCCTCCAGTGCCGCAATCTGTTTGCGGGCCTCCTCCAGGCTGGCGAGCATCGCGCGCATGGCGTGGGCATCTAGGGTATCAGTGAGTCCTGCCCTGGACATGAGCGTGACAGGCTCAAGCAGGGCATCGAAGGCATCTTGCTGGATCAGCAGGCGCGACAGATTGCCCAGTTGCTCCTGTAGATGCTCGGGTGGTTCAGAAGGGCTGAGAAAACCGGCCAGGCTGATAATTCGACGACCCAGACGCTTGGTATTTGAGGTTTCCTGCAGAAGAGATTCGAGGTTTTCCTTGATGAGGCGGTCCATGGTGCTTCCTCTAAATACAGACAGCACCAATCGTGAATCACGCTTGCGACACAATGGGTCGCTGGCGTGTTTGTTATGGACAATTATTCTCCGTTGAGACGAATACCCACATGCCCCTTACCCCTTCCTCAACCCAGCCACCTTCAAGAATATTTGAGCCCTCGAACATATGGAGAGTGGCCTTGCCATCGAAGCCATCAGCAGTTAGCAAGAAGTGGTCCGGTGTCTGTTCTTGCCCTCGGTATGACGAGGTTTCGTCACTCTGAGGGAATTCGACAGTGATAAACCCCGCCTCGATTTGTACCTTTCAGGGCTGGTCCAAGGTGGCATCTGTTGTTCTACAGGTTTCCATACGGGCGTTTTCGTAGAGCATTGGGATCTCGCCTGTAGTTGGATGCTGGAGCCGATAGCCAGCTCGGAATAACGCGGTCTACAAATACAACCATTTCTGCAGCTCATCCAGATTGATCACCACAATCTGCTGCGCCGTCGCTTTGGCATGCACCTTGGTTGGATCGATCTGATAGCGCTGCAATACGTACTGCACCAATGCGCCGCGTGTTTCGATCACCAGTCGGCCATCCTGCATACCGTAGTCGGTTTCGATGATGGCTTGCTGCGGATTCCACGGTCATCTGGCCACCCATTCCATGAGCATCTGACCACCGATTCCACGGTGATCCGGCCACCCATTCCACGCGTATCCGACCACTGATTCCACGGCCATCCGGCCACCCAACCGGGTAGGCAGCTACGCAGGATTTCTTCACTACCATCGACCTCTTTTTCGAAGCAGAGAGGTCGTCGTGGAGCGTTTATCCATGCGTAAGATTCGCGAAGTACTTCGTCTCAAGTTCGAGGTCGGGCTATCGGCTCGCCAGATTGCGGTCAGCGTGCAGATCGGTCGTGTCACCGTCGGCGATTACCTCAACCGCTTTGCCGCCAGCGGCCTCAGTTGGCCCTGTTCGTTGTCCGATTCCGAGCTGGAACAGCAGCTGTTCCCACCGGCGCCGGCAGTGCCCAGCGAGCAGCGGCCACTGCCTGATTGGTCTTGGGTGCATGCCGAGCTACGCCGGCCGGGCGTGACCTTGGCGCTGCTCTGGCAGGAGTATCGCCTGAGCCAGCCGAAAGGCTTTCAGTACAGCTGGTTCTGCGAGCACTACCGGGCCTGGCAGGGCAAGCTGGACGTGGTGATGCGCCAGGAGCACCGCGTCGGCGAGAAGTTGTTCGTCGACTACGCCGGGCAGACGGTGCCGGTGATCGACCGCCACAGCGGCGAGATCCGCCAGGCGCAGGTGTTCGTCGCGGTGCTCGGTGCGTCCAGCTACACCTTCGCCGAAGCCACCTGGTCGCAGCAGCTGCCGGACTGGCTGGGCTCGCATACCCGCTGCTTTGCCTTCCTCGGCGGCGTGCCGGAGATCGTGGTGCCGGACAACCTGCGCAGCGCGGTGAGTAAGAGCCATCGCTACGAGCCGGACATCAACCCGAGCTACCGCGATCTGGCCGAGCACTATGGCGTGGCGGTGGTGCCGGCGCGGGCGCGTAAACCGCGCGACAAGGCCAAGGCCGAGGTCGGCGTGCAGGTGGTCGAGCGCTGGATCCTCGCCGCGCTGAGGAATCGGCAGTTCTTCTCCCTGGATGAACTCAACAGCGCCATCGCCTTATTGCTGGAGCGGCTCAACCGACGACCGTTTCGCAAGCTGCCGGGCTCCCGGCAGTCGGCCTTCGAAGCTCTGGATCGTCCGGCGCTGCGCCCCCTGCCGGAGCAACCCTACGTCTACGCCGAGTGGAAGAAGGCGCGGGTGCACATCGACTACCACGTCGAGGTCGATGGGCACTACTACTCGGTGCCGTACCAACTGGTGAAGAAACAACTGGAAGTACGCCTGACAGCGCGCACGGTGGAGTGCTTCCACGCCAATCAGCGGGTGGCCAGTCACCTTCGCTCAATGCACAAGGGCAGGCACAGCACGCAGGCCGAGCACATGCCCAAGAGCCATCGCGAGCATGCCGAGTGGACGCCGCAGCGGCTGATCCGCTGGGCCGAGCAGACCGGGCCGAACACGGCCGGCGTGATCCGGCACATCCTCGAACGGCGCATCCATCCGCAGCAGGGCTACCGGGCCTGCCTGGGCATCCTGCGCCTGGGCAAGACCCATGGCGAAGTGCGCTTGGAGTTGGCCTGCCGTCGCGCCCTCAGCCTCGGCGCGTGCAGCTACAAGAGCCTCGAATCGATCCTGCGCCAGGGGCTGGAAAACCTGCCGTTGGCTCAAGCCAACCTGCCCCTGCTGCCGGACGACCACGCCAACCTGCGCGGCCCCGCCTACTACCACTGACCCCAAGGAATCCCACCATGCTGCCCCATCCGACCCTGGACAAGCTCCAGACCCTGCGCCTGACCGGCATGCTCAAGGCACTCGCCGAGCAACTGAAAACCCCCGACATCAACAGCCTGAGCTTCGAGGAACGCCTCGGCCTGTTGGTCGACCGCGAACTGACCGAACGCGACGACAAGCGCCTCAGCAGCCGCCTGCGCCAGGCCCGGCTCAAGCACAACGCCTGCCTCGAAGACATCGACTACCGCAGCCCGCGCGGGCTGGATAAGGCGCTGATCCTGCAACTGAGCGGCGGCCAGTGGCTACGCGACGGCCTCAACCTGATCATCGGCGGCCCCACCGGCGTGGGTAAAACCTGGCTGGCCTGCGCCCTGGCCCACCAGGCCTGCCGAGAGGGTTACAGCGTGCGTTACCTGCGCTTGCCACGCCTGCTGGAAGAGTTGGGCCTAGCCCACGGCGACGGGCGCTTCGCCAAGCTGATGAGCGGCTATGCCAAGACCGACCTGCTGATCCTTGATGACTGGGGTCTGGCCCCGTTCACCGTTGAACAGCGCCGTGACATGCTGGAGCTACTGGACGACCGCTACGGCCAGCGCTCGACCCTCGTGACCAGCCAAATGCCCGTGGACAACTGGCACGAACTGATCGGCGATCCGACCCTGGCCGATGCCATCCTCGACCGCCTGGTGCACAACGCTTATCGGATCAACCTCAAGGGCGAATCGATGCGCAAACAGACGAAGAAATTGACGACACCGGGCACCTCAGACTAACAATGCAACCCCTGCGTCGCTGCGCTCCGACTGCCCGGCCGGATGGCCGTGGAACAGGTGGCCAGATGGCCGTGGAATGCCTGGCCAGATGAGCGTGGACTGGGTGGCCGGATGGTGTGGAATCCGCAGGCTTGCTGCTCAGGCTTCAGGCGGGAGTCGGGTTCAATGATGACCTGCACCTGGGTAGTCCAACCCGGGTCTTGCTCGCGGGTATTTTCGGTTTTGTCGTCCATCAACTCCGGCACACCACGAAAGCGGCTTAACACAAAGTCGCGGTAATCCCGGTTCTTCTCGCAATAGGCGCGCACATGCCAGCGCATGCCGGTGTAGATCAGCGTGTGCGGGGCGATCAGACGCGTTTCAGCGTCAGGCGTGGTGAACGAAACATACTCACATTCCAGGCGCAGCCCTTCGCGGCAGGCGCGCAGAAGAGGGCGCAGCAGATCCGGGCGAACCGTGCGATCCGGCACCTGCAGCACTTCGGTATGCGCATAGGCCAATGCCAGCCCTTCGATGTGAGGGGCGCGGTCATGATTTTGGTTGAGCAGGTGTAGGTAGGCGCTGGCACTGTCACCAATAAACAGTGGCTTGAAGTGGCAGCTCGGTACATACCCCTTCAAATGCTTGTCATATTCCAGGTTCTGCGGCGCGTACTCGGAAATGTACGAGTTGATGTCCTTCGACGCCTGTTGCCGGCTGATGCCGAAGCTCTGCATCAGATGACCTGTAGTCAGACGCCCCTCCCACCAGGCCACCGTCTCGATCAAACGGTAGCGCAGTGCCAGATCCCAGCGAACCGACGTGATTTCCTGCTTACGCTTCATAGCCTCTCCATCTGCTCGAAAACTTTACCTGTACAGGTAAACACTCTAGATGTGTCGCTTAAGGCTACATATCTTGATGCTGTCGTTCAAGCCGCTGCAACAGGGCGGGCTGGTAAAGGGAGAGCAAAGCGTGTTTGGACTTGGGGTGTCGTGGCTCGTTATGGGTATTTGCATGCTGCTTGTGCAAGGAGCTGGAATTGCCCTGTATTGGCAGGTCCTTAAGCGACGTGAAGCGTTCGCTAGCTTGCAAAACGTACAGGCCCAGTTGAAGCAGTCGCTGATGCGGGTTTATCAGCAAGAGGATGAAATACGCGAGCTGACTGCCGGCCTGCGGGCGGAAAAAGCACATGTCGAGCAACTACAGCGAAAGCTTGAGTTTGCCCAAGAGCAGGCGAGGCAGAGACATCACGACTGTTAATTACCCGCAGACAAATCAACAAGGTTTGGGTACAACCTCTGGCAATGGATGCCTAGTCACAAGGAACACATCAGGATGAAGAAACCAGCATCGGTGCAGGCCCTGGAAGAATTGGGTCGGGTCAAGCTCTCCAAGCACTTTTTTATGCGTGATTTCCTCTACTCGGAAATCAGCCAGATTGAAGGTATCCCCAATATTCCGGACTACCCGGATCGGGCCATCGAAGCCGGGCGTGGGCTTTGTGAAAACTTGCTGGAGCCACTGCAAGAGCGCTTTGGTCGAATCGCCATTCGCTCGGCGTATCGCTCATCGGCGGTAAATGCCAAGGGGGCGGAAGATGGCAATAACTGCGCGAAGAACGAAAGCAACTATGCCTCGCACATCTGGGACTATCTGGATGCAGAAGGCCACCTCGGGGCAACTGCCTGCATCGTAGTGCCGGCCTTGTTGCCCTGGTACGACGAACATAAAGACTGGACGCCACTGGCCTGGTGGATCCATGACAACTTGCCGTATGCCAGCCAGTACTGGTTCCCCAAACTGGCGGCGTTCAACCTGCGCTGGAGTGGCAATCCCAATGCGCTCCCCAGCATCAGTACCTACGTCAATAATCCGCACACGGGCGATAAAAAAGCCTTGGTGAAAGATGGCGTCGCAACCCTGGGCTTAGCTGAGCGAAAGGCGATTACTCAGCCCTGGTTAGCCAGCTTGGTGTAGGCGTTGCTCGTTGAATAGGCGAGCTGCTTCGGCATGTTGAATATCTCAATTGGGTGCAGGTATGCACCGTACGCAGGAAGGGAAAGCGATGAAACCTTTGTACATCACCGTTGAAGACCATGCAGTGCCACAGTTGATTACCTCTGCATTGGAGGCCTACGAAATTGGGCGCACGAGCCCGCGGAAGAAAGAAGACAAACTGGAAACCTTTGGCCTGCTTTGGGGGTATATGACCCCCGAGCGGGGCAATCGCCCCCCGCGGATCATCGTGACAACCGCCACTGTTGAAACATCGGCCCTGGTGACCAAAGGCTCGGCCAAGCCCGACCTGGGCTCACTGCGCATGAAAATGGAGTTTGTCACGCGCTACTGGCCTCATCTTGAGGTAGTGGGCACCTTTCACTCCCACCCTTACGACTCATTAAGCGAGGCGCGCGAGTACAAAGGGTGGCAGGCATCCAGCCCGGAAACTGTTGGGCCGAATCAGGGCGACACAGTGTTCTGGCCCTGGCTGCATGAAGAGCTGTTTCTGAATAACCCCTATCTAGGCCACCTGATTATCAGCGTGACCGCCCTGCAAAAAACGGGCTGGGCGTTGCCGAAAGCGATTGAGGGCGACTCGGGTTTTGAATTGTCGCTAGGCAAAAGAAAGATCTGGATCACCAGTTACGCCAGCGAGGCCGTTGAGTACGAAGATGGGCCTGGGGCCCAGATGATGGACGCGCTCCCGGTGTTGGATATCACATCGATGACCCACCGAGCGATTGAGGGCAATTTTGCCCAGGCAAGCGATTGACCCTTAAACCCTTGGGCTAAATGGGCAAGGTGCCGCTATGCCTCTTGCCGTAAAGCTGGAAGAAAGACTCCAAAGAAGAGGCTACTTGGCTTAAGCGCTGCGCATCGCTGGGCGGGGAAACTGGCCGCACGGACACAAACTATTGGCTATGGCTTTACCCCTGTGCGGCCAGTGGATAAGGTGATGAGCATCACAGCATGGCAGGCCGCGGTATCCCAGGGATGGCCTCTCCAGTCGTATTGGCGCACCGCCCAATACGCGTCACACAGCCATCCCCCACGCCTATTGCCATCACCGTTTTTAGTATCGGCGCGCCGCCAATATGCAGCGCGTATTGAGGAGTGTTGTATGAGTGTTTTGGCCCAACTTGGCGAAGCCCTGCTGGCCGCAGTGCCGGTTGATGGCAGCAGCATTGGCAATCAAACGTTGTTTGAGCGGCTAAAAGCGCAGTTGCCGGGAATCAGTGAGGAGCAGCTCTGGGCCGCTCGCGATGCCCTGATTGAACAAGGGGTACTGGTCAAAGGCCGTGGCCGCGGTGGTTCGGTCCTGCGCGCGCCAGCCTCGGGCAGCAGCCTGGCCGATCAGGTGTTGAACAAGGCGCGTGAGCGCATGGCTCCGGTGAACACTGAAGAAGTCTCTGCTGGTTATGTGGTGCAAGCCGCCGCAGCGGTGAAAAAAGCCAAAGCGCCCAAGCAGCAGGCCACCAGTATCGAGGCCATGGAGAAAACCCTCTGGGCCACCGCCGACAAGCTGCGCGCCAATATGGACGCCGCCGAGTACAAGCACATCGTGCTCGGGCTGATCTTCCTCAAGTACATCTCCGACAGCTTCGCCGGCCGCCGCGCCGAGCTTACGCACAAGCTGCTGGATGAAAACGACGACTACTATCTGGGCGACGATGATCCGGAGGCGCTTAACGCCGAGCTGGAAGACCGCGACTACTACCGCGAGGTCAACGTGTTCTGGGTGCCGGAAGTGGCGCGCTGGGAGTCGATCCGCGCCGCCGCCAAACAGGTGGATATCGGCAAGCGCATCGACGATGCCCTGACCGCCATCGAGGCGGAAAACCCACGGCTGAAAAACATCCTCGACAAACGCTATGCCCGCGCTCAGTTGCCAGACGGCAAGCTCGGCGAGCTGGTGGATTTGATCTCCACCATCGGCTTTGGCGATGACACCGGCAAAGCCCGCGATCTGCTCGGCCAGGTGTATGAATACTTCCTCGGCCAGTTCGCCAGCGCCGAAGGCAAGCGCGGCGGGCAGTTCTATACGCCGGCCAGCATCGTCAAAACCCTGGTGGCGGTGCTTAACCCGCACTACGGCAAGGTCTACGACCCGTGCTGCGGCTCGGGCGGCATGTTTGTGCAATCCGAGAAATTTATCGAAGCCCACGGCGGCAAGCTGGGCGATGTGTCCATCTACGGCCAGGAAGCCAACCCCACCACCTGGCGCCTGGCGGCGATGAACCTGGCCATTCGCGGCATCGACTTCAACCTCGGCAAAGAGCCGGCCGACACCTTTGTGCGCAACCAGCACTCGGACCTGCGCGCCGACTTTGTGCTGGCCAACCCGCCGTTCAATATCAGCGACTGGTGGCACGGCAGCCTGGAAGGCGACCCGCGCTGGGTGTATGGCACACCGCCGCAAGGCAACGCCAACTACGCCTGGCTGCAACATATGCTCTACCACCTCAAGCCCAGCGGCCGTGCCGGCATCGTCCTGGCCAACGGCTCGATGAGTTCCAGCCAGAACAGCGAAGGCGAGATCCGCAAAGCCATGGTCGAGGCCGACGTAGTGGAAGTCATGGTCGCGCTGCCCGGCCAGTTGTTCTTCAACACGCAGATTCCCGCCTGCCTGTGGTTCCTCGCCAAACAGAAAACCGCCCGCCCCGGTGAAGTGCTGTTTATCGACGCACGCAAACTCGGCACCAGCGTGAGCCGAGTGCAGATCGAGCTGACTGACGCCGATATCGAACGCATCGCCCAGACCGTTGCCAAGTGGCGCGGCGAGCCGCTGGATATGGGCGGTGAGATTGCCGAGTACCAGGACATCGCCGGCTTCTGCCGCAGCGTCAAACTGGCGGAAATCGCCGAGCACGGCCATGTGCTGACGCCGGGCCGCTATGTCGGTGCTGAAGAGGTGGAGGATGACGACGAAGCCTTTGCCGAGAAGATGCAACGGCTGACCCAACAGCTTGGCGAACAGATGGAAAAGGGCGCGGAACTCGATCAGTTGATCCGGCAGAAGCTGGGGGGGCTGGGGTATGAAATCTGAGTGGCCGCTTGTTCCTATAGGGGAAGTCGCTCAGTTATTCGATGGGCCGCATGCGACTCCTAAAAAGACTAACGATGGCCCAGTTTTCCTTGGCATCAGCAGCTTGAAGAGAGGTCAGCTAGACCTGTCGAGCACCGAGCATTTATCTGAGGAAGATTTTTCCAAGTGGACTCGACGAGTGGTTCCACATGTCGGCGATGTTGTTTTTTCATATGAAACACGCATTGGCGAAGTCGCGATCATTCCGGAGGGATTGAAGTGCTGCTTGGGGCGCCGTATGGCACTCCTACGTCCTGATCAGACAAGATTACTCCCCAAGTACCTGCTGTACTATTTTCTGTCTGACGAGTTTCAGGGTCTGCTGCGAACTCGGACTATTCATGGCAGTACGGTTGATCGCCTGCCACTAACAGACTTTCCTTCTTATCCTGTTCGCATACCGTCAATCGAGGTTCAGAGGTCGATTAGCGAAGTGCTAGAGGCTTTCGACAAGCGCATTGCTCTGCTACGCGAGACCAACTCTACCCTAGAAACCATCGCCCAGACGCTGTTCAAGTCCTGGTTCGTCGATTTCGACCCCGTGCGCGCCAAGGCCGAAGGCCGCCAGCTGGAAGGTATCGACGCCACCACCGCCGCCCTGTTCCCCGATAGTTTCGAAGAGTCCGAACTGGGCTTGGTGCCGAAGGGGTGGGAAGCGGGAGTGCTCTCGGACTTGGCTAGCTTCCAGAACGGTTATGCCTTCAGAAGCCAAGACTGGGTTGATACTGGCCATCCAGTAGTAAAGATCGGTGATGTCAAACCTGGCCTGATCAATTTTTCTGGTTGCTCTCGGGTTGCACCAACCACAGTTGTCGGGCTTGAGCGCTTCAAGCTTTCCCGTGGTGATTTGTTGGTGGGTATGACGGGGTATGTCGGCGAGACCGGTTTGGTACCCCGGGTTGAGCCAGATGCCTATATCAACCAGCGTGTGGGGCGGCTGGTTACTCGCGCGGGATTAAGCGATATCGGCATGGTGTATTGCGCCGTCCGTGACCCCGCATACAAGGCATATGCAGAGTCGCAATCCCATGGAAGTGCACAAGCAAACGTAAGCGGCGCAGCACTGCTTGCCTACCCCGTCGTGATCCCATCTCCCGAAGTCCTGAGCAGGTTTAATCACATAGTTGAGCCCTTGCTGGAGTCGATTCTGTCCAACCACGAACAAGCCCAAACCCTCACCCAACTCCGCGACACCCTCTTACCCCGTCTAATCTCCGGCCAGCTGCGTCTGCCGGAAGCAATGGCGGAGATTACGAAAAGCACTGCCCAGGAGCTTCAGTATGCAAATTGAAGGATTGATTAGCGAAGCCGCCCTGCAGCGCGTTTTGGCGGAAGCCGATGGCCCGCAGGTGCGCTACTGGGTGTTGGCTGTGCTCGCTGCCATTCGTGAGCGATTCCCGCGCTGCGACTTTTATGTGCTCAACCACAGCAATCAAAGTGAGGATGAGCCGCGTATCTATATCGGCATCGGTGTGCGCCGGCCAGATACCGCTTCTGGCAGAAATGCGCTGATCCTGGTGGCCAAGAACAACACGGCGTACCTCGGTTTTCAGCGTAAAGGTCAGTTTGACGAGAAGTATCGGGGGCATGTGTTCACCGAGCGCCTGTCGGCCGAGCAACACACGGATCTGGCTGAGGTAAAGCGCTGGCTGGAGCAATTGGATCAAGCGCTTGATACCGATGATCGCCGGGCTTTACAGGGAGAGGCGCGCACAGTGGACGATTATTTGAGCTCAGACTCCGCTATGCCGTTGGCAGCCGCCGTCGCAGATGCGCCAAGCGCTAGCACCGTGCAGCCCAGCCTTAACCAGATCCTTTTTGGCCCGCCGGGAACCGGTAAAACCTACGCCACTATTGATCATGCTCTGGCCATTCTCGACCCTGGATTCATGATAGCGAATAAAGGGGACGATGAGGGCGCGCGCGAGCGGCTAAAAACACGTTTCGATCAGCTGGCGAAAGAGGGGCGCGTGCGTTTTGTGACCTTTCACCAGAGCTTTAGCTACGAGGATTTCGTTGAGGGCCTGCGTGCTGGCTGCGACGACGAAGGTCAGCTGGAGTATCGCGTGGAGCCGGGTGTGCTCAAACGCTTGTGTGCGGATGCTGAAAGAGGAGCAAGTGCTGAAAACGACCCCTTTGAGAAGGCTTTTGAACGCCTGAAGGATCGCCTGGAAAGTACGGGCGAACGCATTGTTGCGCAAACCGTCAGGGGGCGCCGTTTTGCATTCGAGTATGTGGGCGGTGAGACGTTTCGGATTTTCCCTGAGGAGTCTCAGGAACAGAAATTTCCCTATCGTGCGGCGCTCGGCGATATCCGCCGGCTTCATCGCACCGGCGACAAGAGCAGCATGCACAATGCGTCTTACGTGCAGGGCATTCTGCAATACCTGCGGGATGAGTGCGGCTTGCCGGAGTATGTTGCTGAGCTGCCGGCAGAACGTGAGCGCCCGAAGTATGTGTTGATCATCGATGAAATAAACCGTGGCAATGTTTCGCGGATCTTCGGTGAGCTGATCACCTTGATTGAAGAATCAAAGCGGGCTGGTCGAAAGGAGCATCTGGAGGTCACGCTTCCATATTCAAAGGAGCGATTCAGCGTTCCTGATAACGTCTATCTGATCGGCACCATGAACACGGCTGACCGCTCGTTGGCTGGTTTGGATATCGCCTTGCGCCGACGCTTTGTGTTCCGCGAGATGCCGCCGCGACCTGACTTGCTTAAGGAAGTGCTGGTGCAGGGGCTGAACATTGGCCAACTGCTGGAGAAGATGAATCAGCGCATTGAGGTGCTGCTGGATCGTGATCATGCCCTGGGGCATGCCTACTTTATGTCGCTGAAAGATGACAGCTCGCTGGCACGCTTGGAGCTGATTTTCCGTAACCAGATTCTGCCGTTGTTGCAGGAGTACTTCTTTGAGGATTGGCAGCGTATCGGTTGGGTGTTGAATGACCAGAACGCTAGCGCTAATGGCACGGCCCCCTTTATTCGTCGCCCGCAAAGTGAGCTGAATCTTGCCGATCTGTTTGGTAGTGGCGTAGCTGAGAAACTTACGGATCAGCGTTGGGAGCTGAATCATCAGGCATTCAGCTCCCTGGCCAGTTATCAGAACATTGTGGGCTGACTGCAGTGGCCAGCCAGCAGATCACCATTCGCGAGTACGGCCAGCTGACCACCGATGCGGTTGGCTGGTCGCTTGATTTGGCGCAGGTCTCACCCAGTGCGTTCGATTGGCTGTGTGAGCTAAGCGCCCGCTTTAACCGTAATGGTGCCACGCTGCTGCAGGTTGAAGGGCGCAGCTCGCTAAAGTGGGACAGCTACGTGGGTGTGCTGGAAACGCCCTGTGGCACGCGACTCGAAATTCTGCCAAAGCACCATGAGCAAGACGATTGCTTGCTGAAGAGCCGGCGGCTGCTGCGTAAGCTGATTCAAAGTGCCTTGCAGCTAAAACCCCGTGAGGCCTCGGTGGCCAGCCTGGAGCTGTTCGATGCGCCACTCAGCGAGTGGGTGATGGGGCAGTTTCTCGCGGAGCTGGATCTGCTGGTGAAGCGTGGCGTGCGCTTCGACTACCAGCGTATCGAGGAGGAACAGCGTTTTCTCCGTGGGCAGCTCAACGTGGTGGCGCAGATGCGCCAGCCGCCGGGGCGCCAGCATCACTTCCAGATTCGCCACGATGTGTTCCTGCCGGACCGTGCGGAAAACCGACTGCTTAAGCTGGCGCTGGAACAGGTGGCCAAAAGCACGCAGGACGCCGCCAACTGGCGTCTGGGCAATGAGCTGCGGACGATGCTGCTGGAGGTGCCGGCCAGCCGGCAGGTGAACCAGGACTTTCGGGCATGGAGCCGTGACCGGCTGATGGCGCATTACCAGGCTGTGAAACCCTGGTGCGAACTAATCCTCAATCAGCGGATGCCCATGGCGGTGAGCGGTGAGTGGCGCGGCATGAGCCTGCTGTTCCCGATGGAAAAGCTGTTTGAGTGTTACGTGGAAGGCTGGCTGCGTAAGCAGTTGGCGCCTGCGGCACGCTTAACCAGCCAGGCCAGTCGTGCCTACCTGTGTGAGCATGACCAGGGGCGGATGTTCTGTTTAAAGCCCGATCTGCTGATCGATACGGCTGAACAGCGGTGGATTCTCGATACCAAGTGGAAGCGGGTGGATACCCATAAGTCGGATAAGAACTACGACTTGAGTCAGAGCGATTTCTATCAGCTTTTTGCCTACGGTCATAAGTACCGAGATAAAGGTGTACCCCAGCTGGTGCTGATATACCCGTATTGGTCGGGTCTGCGGACAGCGCTACCGGTGTTTGATTTCGGCGAGGATATGCGGTTGTGGGTTTTGCCTTTTGATCTGGATGCCGATTGCTTGGTAGATGCGGAGAAAGCGACTTTACCTTTGAACCTCGCCTCATTTGCTCGCGCCAGCTAGGCACATCTTTCTATACACGAAACGCGATTAAAGAGATTTCTATGAGCTCAGGGATCAGCCAGAAGCTACAGAGCAGCCGTAAAGAGCTGCTGGATATCGGGCTTCGCAACAACATGCTCAACTTCCGCAAAACAGCGAAGACCTTGATGGTCGTCGATGAGCTGTCCGAGGAGGTTTTTAACATTCTCTATCGCCAGGAAAAGGCCATGACCTTTGCGCCGATGGCGCGCAAGAAACTGGCTGAACTGGCAAAGGCTACAAAGCCGGAGGAAGCAGAGGCTGACACTGCCAGTGACGCAGAGTTGCTGCACGAACTGGATAGCCTGGACTGGTCCAGCGTCGCTGACGAGGGCGATGAGGATGAATCAGGCAGGGCCCGTCGCCATCTAGATACCCGCTTGCAGACGGCCATCGATGATGAGCGTCTGTTCCTGCAGCTGTTGAAGATCCACACCGAGGCTAAAGGCTTTATCGAGGAGCAGGGGGTGAACACGCTGTTCCTGGCCCTGGGCTTTTTGCATTGGTACGAAGCGGATAGCTCGGAAAATCTGCGCAAGGCCCCTCTGATACTGCTGCCGGTCAGCCTTGAGCGCAGCGGCGCCAAAGATGCCTTCAAGCTGAAGTATTCGGGTGACGAGCTGATGGCGAACCTTTCTCTGGTTGCCAAGCTGAAGACTGACTTCGGCCTGGATATGGCCGCCTGCGGGTTTGACGAGGACAGCTTCGCCACCGATGAGCGCAGTCTTGAGCGCTTCTATGGTGAAGTGGCTGATGTGATCAGCAAGCAGTCACGCTGGAAGGTCGCCAGTAACGAGATCGCCCTGGGTTTCTTTTCCTTCGGCAAGTTTTTGATGTTCAAGGATCTTGACCCGAAGAGCTGGCCGGAAGAGAAACAACCGGACGCCAATGGCGTGATGATGCGTCTGCTGGGCTCAGGCTTCGGGGATAGGCCCGCAGCGTATCCAGAAGATGTAAACATCGACTCGGTGATCAAGCCGGGCGATGTGCGTTTTGTGAAGGACGCCGACAGTAGCCAGACCGAGGCGATTCTGGAGGTGCGCGAGGGTTCCAATCTGGTAATCCAGGGGCCGCCCGGCACAGGCAAGTCGCAGACGATCACCAACATCATCGCGGAGCTGATCGGCCAGAAGAAAACGGTGCTGTTCGTTGCCGAGAAGATGGCCGCGCTCGAGGTGGTCAAGCGTCGTCTGGATGAGAGCCATCTGGGCGATGCTGTCCTTGAGTTGCATAGCCACAAGGCCACCAAGCAGTCTGTGCTCAAGGAACTGGGGCGCACTCTGGATCAGGGGCGACCACTGACCAAGGTCGGTGAGGAGGATCTTGCGAGCTTGAAAGAGCTACAAGATGCTCTTAACCAGTATTGCGAGGCTGTGAGCTCCTCCGCAGGAGCAAGCGGTTTGCCCTTTGTTGACGTCCTCGGCCGCTACCTGAAACTGAAACGAGTTCATGCAGGGTTGCCGGTCATTTCTTTTGCGCCTATGGCGGCCTGGAGTTTTGCCGAGCAGCAAAAGCGGCGAGCGTTGGTTGAGGAGCTGGTGCTGCACCTTGAGGAAATGGGGCGCCCCGACCGAAACGTCTTCTGGGGAAGTCAGCGCACCTTCTTCTCGCCTATCGAGCAGAGCAGTGCAAATGATGCACTGCAGCTGGCGAGCTCCCATCTCAGTGCATTGCAGGCGGCTGCTGCCGCACTTTCTGAACGGTTAATGCTGACTCAGCCCGCCACCCTGGCAGATGTGGATGTGGTTTGCCGGGCTGCTCGGCGTGCTGCCGAGGCTCCGCGACTGGAGGGTGTCCAGCTATCTACAGGTGAGTGGCAGTCAAGACGTGATGTCATTCGCGAACTGCTGGAGGCAGGAGAGCGTATGACGGCGTGCCGCACTCGGCATGACAGCCAGTTGATCGACGCTGCTTGGGAGCAGGACCTGCTGGATGTCCGGCAGAGCCTTCAGGCGTACGGCGACAAGTGGTGGAAGATCTTTTCGGGGCGCTTCCGTGCAGCCCGGGCGCGTCTGCAGGGGCTCGCTCGGGAAGCATTGCCCAAGACCAATGCGGGTATGCTGGAGCTGGTGGACTCGGTACTGACCTATCAGCAGTGCAAGAAGGTGTATGACCAGCATGAGGCATTGGGTAGCGCGTTGTTCGGTGCCCAATGGCAGCGCCAGAAAACGGATTGGGCAGTACTTGAGCGTTTGAGTGCCTGGGTAATCAAGCTGCATGACGATCTGGGAAATGGACAGATTCCCCAAGGCATCATCGCCTTTCTGGCCGGGCATGCCGATGCCAGTGGCTTGGGGGATGCGGTAAGCGCAATAGAACAGCATGTTGCCGGGTTGGACAAGGCGCTACTCAGTGCGCTTGAGGTGACCGGCATGCAGGCGGAAAACGCCAACGCTGACGTGAGAAAGCTCGGTCTGGCGGCTCTAGGGGAGCGTTTACGACAGTGGCAGGGAGGACTGACCGCGCTTTACCAGATGGCGCGGTTCAATGTCCTGGCGCAGCAGGTGCGCGACATTAAGCTCGACGAGTTGCTAGAAATTGCCATCAGCAGTGATGAGCCCAGGCAGCTAACTGCCATTTTGGACTTCTCCTGGTATTCGGGGCTGGTGCAGCGGGTCTATGCCGAGAAACCAGCGTTGCAGCAGTTCGACCGCATTAAACATGAGCACCAGATCGCGCGGTTCAAATCCCTCGATCTGGCTTCGCTCAATCATGCGCAAACGCACTTGGCTAAACAGGTCTGGGAGGGGATGCCCAATATCAATCAGCCTGGGGAAATGGCTGTCCTGCGCGCTGAACTGAACAAGAAGCGCCGGCATATCCCGATCAGGCAGCTGATTGAGAAGGCGGGGCGGGCGATTCAGCAGATCAAGCCTGTTTTCATGATGAGCCCCATGTCGATCGCGAACTTTCTACCTCCAGGAAAGCTGGAGTTCGATGTGGTGGTCTTCGACGAAGCCTCCCAGGTGAAGGCTGTCGATGCATTCGGCGCCATCATGCGCGGTAAGCAGGTGGTTGTGGTCGGGGATACCCGGCAGATGCCCCCTACCGATTTCTTCAGCCGTGATGTCGAGTTGGATGACGAGGATGCGGCGACCGCCGACATTGAAAGCATCTTGAGCATGTTTAAGGCCGCAGGTAGCCAGGAGCGCTATCTCCGCTGGCACTACAGAAGCCGGCATGAGTCGTTGATCGCGGTTTCCAACGTCGAGTTCTACGACAGCAAGCTGGTGGTGTTCCCCTCTGCGGGCCAGCATCCGCATGCCAGTGGAGTGAGCTTCGATTATCTGCCGGATGCGCTATATGACCGGGGGCGAACCCGCACCAACAAGGGTGAGGCCAAGGCTGTTGCGCAGGCCGTTATGCAGCACGCGATCCAAACGCCAGAGCTATCGCTGGGGGTTGCTGCATTTAGTGTGGCGCAGCGAGACCTGATCCAGGTTGAGATCGAGTTGCTGCGCCGGCAGATGCCTGAGGCCGAGGCGTTTTTCACTTCGCAAGGGAGCGAGCCGTTCTTCGTCAAGAACTTGGAGAACATCCAGGGGGATGAGCGGGACAAGATCTTCATCAGCATCGGCTATGGACGTAACGAGTCCGGCCGAATTGCCAGGGAGTTTGGCCCGTTGAACCGCGAGGGCGGGCACCGTCGACTCAATGTTCTGATCACTCGCGCCAAATTGGCGATGCGTGTTTTCTGCAACTTCAGGGCTGACGAGCTTGAGCTCGATGCGGGGGCCAGTCTCGGAGTGAGAGCGTTGAAAAACTTCCTCAAGTACGCCGAGACGGGTGTGCTTGAAGTCGCACGAGAGACAGGCAAGGCGGCAGATTCGCCGTTTGAGCTGGAGGTAATAGAGGCGTTGCGGGAAAGGAACTACGAGGTGGAGCCGCAGGTAGGCACCGCGGGCTACTTTATCGACATCGCAGTCAAGGATCCTGACTATCCGGGGCGCTATGTTCTGGCTATCGAATGTGATGGCGCTGCATATCACAGCTCACGGTCTGCACGTGATCGAGATCGTTTGCGGCAGGGCGTTTTGGAAGGGTTGGGCTGGAACTTCCACCGGATCTGGAGTACGGATTGGTTCCGCAATCCCCAACAGGAAATCATTCGCGCCGTAGCGGCCATTGAGGCGGCCCGCGCGAGGATAGCGGAGGGGCGTCATGCGCTTCCTCAGGTGGCGCCAGAACCGAAGCATGAGATTGTTCGAGGAGCACCGGCAGAAGAGACAGTACCGAGTTCAAGCCAACCATACGTGAAGGCTCGACTGACTCCGGTGGTATCGATGACCGAGTTGCACCAGGAAAAGCCAGAACGATTGATGCAGATGATCCGGACTGTGGTTGAGGTTGAAGCACCAGTGCATGCCAGTGAGGTGACGCGGCGGGTTATGGAGGCCTATGGAGTGGCCCGGGCAGGTGCAAGGATTACCAGCGTTGTGGATGAAGCCATTCGCCTCGGAGTTCGGCAGGGCGTGTACCGTGGCCATGGCAGCTTTTTATATTGCGCGGATAGCCGGCCGGCCCCGATTCGCAGTCGTGCTCATTTGGAATCGGCGGAGCGAAAAATTGAGTGGGTTGCTCCGGAGGAGTTGGATCAGGCATTACTGGAAACGGTAAATCTTGGTTTCTCTATGGGGCGCGAAGATGCAATTTCTGGTGCACTCGGGCTGCTGGGTTTCGGGCGAGCGACATCGAAGATTGCGGGCATCCTTGAGGAGAGAATAGGTGCGCTTGCCGCTCAAGGGCGATTGCAAGTGATTGATGGGGTAGTCAAGGCAGCCGTTAATTTAGGTTAGATGGTCCGTTACCGCGACTGTAATCGACTAAGCGAATCGTATTGAGCTTGCAGAGGTGCCAGGTAAGGCTCGTTAAGGACGGATATGACCGAAGATCAATTGGAACAGGAAACACTCGGCTGGCTCAGTGAGGTGGGGTACGCGCATCTGTATGGCCCGAATATCGCCTACGACGGCGATAACCCCGAGCGCGAGAGCTATCGCGACGTGCTCTTGACCATGCGCCTGCGCACGGCCATCGCTCGACTCAATCCGCAGGTCCCGCTGGCGGCGCGTGAGGACGCCTTACGGCAGATCCTGGAGTTGGGCGTGCCGGTGCAGCTGTCGGCCAATCGCCTGTTCCATCGTCTGCTGGTCGGCGGTGTGCCGGTGCAATACCAGAAGGACGGTGAGACCCGCGGTGATTTCGTGCGGTTGATCGACTGGGCTGATGTGCGAGCCAACGAGTGGCTGGCGATCAACCAGTTCAGCATCCAGGGGCCGAAACATACACGCCGGCCGGACATCATCCTGTTCGTCAACGGCCTGCCGCTGGTGCTGCTGGAGCTGAAGAACCCTGCGGATGTGAATGCCGACCTGGTCAAGGCGTTCGACCAGCTCCAGACCTACAAGGAGCAGATTCCTGACGTCTTTCACTACAACGAGATTCTGGTTATCAGCGATGGCAGTGAGGCGCGCATGGGCTCCTTGTCGGCAGACTGGGAGCGGTTTGCTCGCTGGCGCACCATCGACGGCGTGACGGTTGATCCGCTTGGTGAGTTCAACGAGCTGGAGACGCTGGTGCGTGGTGTATTGCAGCCGGCGACGCTGCTGGATTACCTGCGCTACTTCGTACTGTTCGAGGATGATGGTCGGCTGGTGAAGAAGATCGCCGGCTATCACCAGTTCCATGCCGTGCGTGCGGCGATCCAACAGGTGGTCAGCGCTTCGCGCCCCGGCGGCACGCATAAGGGAGGGGTGGTCTGGCATACCCAGGGCTCGGGCAAGAGCATCACCATGACCTGCTTCGCCGCCCGTGTGATGCAGGAAGCGGCGATGGAGAACCCGACCATCGTGGTGATCACCGACCGCAATGACCTGGACGGCCAGTTGTTCGGCGTGTTCTCGCTGTCGCAGGATCTGCTGCGTGAACAGCCGGTGCAGGTGGCCACCCGTGGTGACTTGCGCGAGAAACTGGCCAACCGCCCCAGTGGCGGCATTGTCTTTGCCACCATCCAGAAGTTCATGCCGGGCGAGGATGAAGACAGCTTCCCAGTGTTGTCCGCACGCTCGAATATCGTGGTGGTGGCCGACGAGGCGCACCGCACCCAGTACGGCTTCAGTGCTTCGCTGAAGGTGCCGGACCTTAAGGTGGCGGAGGCCAGTGCTCGATATCAGGTGGGTTATGCCCAGCACCTGCGCGACGCTCTGCCCAACGCTACCTTCGTGGCCTTTACCGGTACGCCGGTGTCCAGCGAAGACCGTGATACCCGGGCGGTATTCGGCGACTACATCCACGTCTACGACATGCAGCAGGCCAAGGAAGATGGCGCCACCGTGGCCATCTACTACGAGTCGCGGCTGGCCAAGTTGTCGCTCAAAGACTCGGAGCTGGCGCATATCGACGACGAGGTCGACGAGCTGGCCGAAGATGAGGAAGAGGATCAGCAGTCGCGCTTGAAGTCGCGCTGGGCCGCGTTGGAAAAAGTCGTGGGGGCCGAGCCGCGTATCAAGAGCGTGGCGGCCGATCTGGTGGCGCACTTCGAGGAGCGCAACCAGGCGCAAAGCGGCAAGGCCATGGTGGTGGCCATGAGTCGCGAGATCTGCGTGCACCTGTACAACGAGATCATCGCTCTGCGCCCCGAATGGCACGACGAGGACCCGGAGAAGGGCGCGGTGAAGATCGTTATGACCGGTAGCGCATCGGACAAGGCACTGCTGCGCCCGCATATTTATCCCGGCCAGGTGAAGAAACGCTTGGAGAAGCGTTTCAAGGATCCTGCTGATCCGCTGCAACTGGTGATAGTCCGCGACATGTGGCTGACTGGCTTCGATGCGCCTTGCGTGCATACCCTGTATGTCGACAAACCGATGAAGGGCCACAATCTGATGCAGGCCATCGCCCGGGTGAACCGGGTGTTCAAGGACAAGCAGGGTGGCCTGGTGGTGGATTACATCGGCATTGCCAACGAACTGAAGGCGGCGCTCAAGGAGTACACCGCCAGCAAGGGCAGGGGGCGGCCCACCGTCGATGCGTACGAAGCCTACGCGGTGCTGGAGGAAAAGCTCGATGTGTTGCGCAGCCTGCTGCACGGCTTTGACTACAGCGATTTCCTGACCGGCGGGCACAAGCTGCTGGCCGGTGCTGCCAACCATGTGCTGGGGCTGGAGGACGGCAAAAAGCGCTTTGCTGACAATGCGTTGGCCATGAGCAAGGCTTTTACCCTGTGCTGCACCCTGGACGAGGCCAAGGCGGTACGTGAGGAAGTGGCTTTCCTGCAGGCCATCAAGGTGCTGCTGACGAAGCGCGAGATCAGCGCCAAGAAAAAGACCGATGAAGAGCGCGAGCTAGCCATCCGCCAGATCATCGGAAATGCAGTTGTCTCTGGGGATGTCGTTGATGTATTCGCGGCGGTTGGCTTGGACAAGCCCAATATCGGCCTGCTGGATGACGAGTTCCTCGCCGAGGTGCGCAACCTGCCGGAGAAGAACCTCGCCGTTGAGTTGCTGGAGCGCCTGCTGGAAGGCGAGATCAAGAGCAAGTTCGCCAGCAATCTGGCCCAGGAGAAGAAGTTCTCTGAACTGCTCGATAGCGTAATCAAGCGCTACCAGAACCGTTCCATCGAAACCGCCCAGGTCATCGAAGAGCTGATCGAGATGGCCAAGAAGTTCGCCGCTGCCAGCAAGCGCGGTGACCAGTTGGGGCTGAATGACGATGAATTGGCTTTCTACGATGCCTTGGCTAATAACGAAGCTTCGGTACGTGAGCTGGGTGACGAGATTCTCGCCAAGATTGCCCATGAACTCACCGACAGCCTGCGCCAGAACGTAACGGTCGATTGGAGTAATCGAGACAGTGTGCGTGCCAAACTGAGGCTTTTGGTTAAGCGCATCCTGCGCAAATACAAATACCCGCCGGATCAGCAGGAGGAGGCGGCGCAGCTGGTACTGGCGCAGGCGGAGACGCTGTGTGAGGCGTGGATGTAGTTGTGCCTCAGCGTGTTGAGGTCGATTTGACCAAGCGTAAGCTGACGTGGAAGCGGTGGAAGTATGTTGGCGGTCTCGGTCTAAGTCATGCCAAGCCATGCTCCGCATCGAATGACCAGCCACTCACCTGCGGCGAGTGAAAAGCTGCTTTTTGACAACAAAGCCTGTCGCTGCGCGAAGGCAGTCGACCATTTTGCTCCTTTGCTCGGTTTCGCTTCACATTCGTTACGCTGACCTCACAAACGATCAAAACGCCCAACTGCCCCATACTTGAAGATTTCAAGTATGGGGGGAGGGGGCGTACTTGAAGAATCGCCTGGACGGCTGCTTCAAGTACGCCCCCTCCCGTGTATTTGTTGTCAAAGTCAAAGCTTAGCCAGCCCGGCAGGCCGGGCTGAAAAGACGGCCTTGCGGGTGGTGCGGCGTTTAGCTGCTCATGCCGTTTGCGATCAAATTCAAAAAGTAGCCAGCGCTAGTGGCGCCGCAGTGACGAGCTCGGCGTCAAAAAAGTGCTGATGGCCATGCAGAAGAAGCTTCATTCAAAATGCTCGCCATGCGGTGGTGATTTGGTTATGAAAAAAGTCACCGAAGTCAGTGTTTTCAAGGGTTGCAGCGATAATATAACCAAAAAAAGGAGTGCCAGTTTTGGCACGTTTTGCGCCACTAGAGGCCAGTACGGTGTC
This sequence comes from Stutzerimonas stutzeri, assembly GCF_000219605.1. NCBI lineage: Bacteria > Pseudomonadati > Pseudomonadota > Gammaproteobacteria > Pseudomonadales > Pseudomonadaceae > Stutzerimonas > Stutzerimonas stutzeri. The sequence goes on along the minus strand of NC_015740.1, from coordinate 3,635,623 downwards.
AGTCCCGGCTTCCTCCAGTGCCACTAGTGGCACTCAAACTGCCTCTAGTGGCACGATCCGGGTGTCACAAAACGTGTGTGCGACACGCATGGTGTATCGCAGCAACTGAGTGCGACATGGTTGGAGTGTCGCAATGCGCGCGTGCGACAGACCGAGAGTGTCGCATTGATGTTCTGCGATACACCCTGAATATCGCAGGCCAGACCGTGCGACACGAAGGTTGTGTCGCAAATCTGCAACCACATTGCCGGTACCGCTTGAGGCACGGTATGGGTGTCGCAATGAGCATGTGCGACATGCTGGGTGTGTCGTAGTCAGTTCATGCGACAGGGGGCGCGTATCGCAGCGTGAGCGTGCGACAGCCCAAGTGTGTCGCATTGCGGTGTCGCTAATACACGATTGGGTCTCAGTACATGAGGTGATATGCCACCGGTCAAAAAAACCAAGGTGGTAGCCGTATGTGATGACCCAGTGCCGGCGGTGCGGATTCCACACCATCCGGCCACCCAGTCCACGCTCATCTGGCCAGGCATTCCACGGCCATCTGGCCACCTGTTCCACGGCCATCCGGCCGGGCAGTCGGAGCGCAGCGACGCAGGGGTTGCATTGTTAGTCTGAGGTGCCCGGTGTCGTCAATTTCTTCGTCTGTTTGCGCATCGATTCGCCCTTGAGGTTGATCCGATAAGCGTTGTGCACCAGGCGGTCGAGGATGGCATCGGCCAGGGTCGGATCGCCGATCAGTTCGTGCCAGTTGTCCACGGGCATTTGGCTGGTCACGAGGGTCGAGCGCTGGCCGTAGCGGTCGTCCAGTAGCTCCAGCATGTCACGGCGCTGTTCAACGGTGAACGGGGCCAGACCCCAGTCATCAAGGATCAGCAGGTCGGTCTTGGCATAGCCGCTCATCAGCTTGGCGAAGCGCCCGTCGCCGTGGGCTAGGCCCAACTCTTCCAGCAGGCGTGGCAAGCGCAGGTAACGCACGCTGTAACCCTCTCGGCAGGCCTGGTGGGCCAGGGCGCAGGCCAGCCAGGTTTTACCCACGCCGGTGGGGCCGCCGATGATCAGGTTGAGGCCGTCGCGTAGCCACTGGCCGCCGCTCAGTTGCAGGATCAGCGCCTTATCCAGCCCGCGCGGGCTGCGGTAGTCGATGTCTTCGAGGCAGGCGTTGTGCTTGAGCCGGGCCTGGCGCAGGCGGCTGCTGAGGCGCTTGTCGTCGCGTTCGGTCAGTTCGCGGTCGACCAACAGGCCGAGGCGTTCCTCGAAGCTCAGGCTGTTGATGTCGGGGGTTTTCAGTTGCTCGGCGAGTGCCTTGAGCATGCCGGTCAGGCGCAGGGTCTGGAGCTTGTCCAGGGTCGGATGGGGCAGCATGGTGGGATTCCTTGGGGTCAGTGGTAGTAGGCGGGGCCGCGCAGGTTGGCGTGGTCGTCCGGCAGCAGGGGCAGGTTGGCTTGAGCCAACGGCAGGTTTTCCAGCCCCTGGCGCAGGATCGATTCGAGGCTCTTGTAGCTGCACGCGCCGAGGCTGAGGGCGCGACGGCAGGCCAACTCCAAGCGCACTTCGCCATGGGTCTTGCCCAGGCGCAGGATGCCCAGGCAGGCCCGGTAGCCCTGCTGCGGATGGATGCGCCGTTCGAGGATGTGCCGGATCACGCCGGCCGTGTTCGGCCCGGTCTGCTCGGCCCAGCGGATCAGCCGCTGCGGCGTCCACTCGGCATGCTCGCGATGGCTCTTGGGCATGTGCTCGGCCTGCGTGCTGTGCCTGCCCTTGTGCATTGAGCGAAGGTGACTGGCCACCCGCTGATTGGCGTGGAAGCACTCCACCGTGCGCGCTGTCAGGCGTACTTCCAGTTGTTTCTTCACCAGTTGGTACGGCACCGAGTAGTAGTGCCCATCGACCTCGACGTGGTAGTCGATGTGCACCCGCGCCTTCTTCCACTCGGCGTAGACGTAGGGTTGCTCCGGCAGGGGGCGCAGCGCCGGACGATCCAGAGCTTCGAAGGCCGACTGCCGGGAGCCCGGCAGCTTGCGAAACGGTCGTCGGTTGAGCCGCTCCAGCAATAAGGCGATGGCGCTGTTGAGTTCATCCAGGGAGAAGAACTGCCGATTCCTCAGCGCGGCGAGGATCCAGCGCTCGACCACCTGCACGCCGACCTCGGCCTTGGCCTTGTCGCGCGGTTTACGCGCCCGCGCCGGCACCACCGCCACGCCATAGTGCTCGGCCAGATCGCGGTAGCTCGGGTTGATGTCCGGCTCGTAGCGATGGCTCTTACTCACCGCGCTGCGCAGGTTGTCCGGCACCACGATCTCCGGCACGCCGCCGAGGAAGGCAAAGCAGCGGGTATGCGAGCCCAGCCAGTCCGGCAGCTGCTGCGACCAGGTGGCTTCGGCGAAGGTGTAGCTGGACGCACCGAGCACCGCGACGAACACCTGCGCCTGGCGGATCTCGCCGCTGTGGCGGTCGATCACCGGCACCGTCTGCCCGGCGTAGTCGACGAACAACTTCTCGCCGACGCGGTGCTCCTGGCGCATCACCACGTCCAGCTTGCCCTGCCAGGCCCGGTAGTGCTCGCAGAACCAGCTGTACTGAAAGCCTTTCGGCTGGCTCAGGCGATACTCCTGCCAGAGCAGCGCCAAGGTCACGCCCGGCCGGCGTAGCTCGGCATGCACCCAAGACCAATCAGGCAGTGGCCGCTGCTCGCTGGGCACTGCCGGCGCCGGTGGGAACAGCTGCTGTTCCAGCTCGGAATCGGACAACGAACAGGGCCAACTGAGGCCGCTGGCGGCAAAGCGGTTGAGGTAATCGCCGACGGTGACACGACCGATCTGCACGCTGACCGCAATCTGGCGAGCCGATAGCCCGACCTCGAACTTGAGACGAAGTACTTCGCGAATCTTACGCATGGATAAACGCTCCACGACGACCTCTCTGCTTCGAAAAAGAGGTCGATGGTAGTGAAGAAATCCTGCGTAGCTGCCTACCCGGTTGGGTGGCCGGATGGCCGTGGAATCAGTGGTCGGATACGCGTGGAATGGGTGGCCGGATCACCGTGGAATCGGTGGTCAGATGCTCATGGAATGGGTGGCCAGATGACCGTGGAATCCGCAGGCGGCATTCTGGTCGCATCAGCGTTCTGCGACAGGCTGGTAGTATCGCTGATGTCTGAAAGCTTTCTAAAAATGCAAAAAGGCCGCACTGACGGCGGCCTTTATTGATCCTTCATCGCATCATCTCCAGCTGATGATGGTGCCCTTCTGCTATGAATGAAGGGGCTAGTGCAGCGTTTTCTTGGCTTTCCGGCCTCGCTTGCTACGTCCTTTCTGGCTGCTCATCAAATTCTTGAAATGCTGCCAGTTTATGGCGCCTAGGGGCAGGTTGTAGCTCAGGGATCGCTCCAAGGTATCCAGCAAAAACACGGACTGCGGCTTATCGAGGTAGTGCTCGCGGGTGACTTCGAGCATATCGCTGTTATGACCCAGCAGGTTTGCAATAACGGTTGCTGGCACGCCGGACTTCTGAAGCTGTACCGCGAAAGTGCGACGAAAGCTTTTAAAAGTGAAGCCGCCACTGAGTGCAACTGGGCAATGCTGTCCGATGAAGCCGGCTCCTGTGACTGGGCCGCAGAAGAAGCGGCTCGCAGCACGTGAATATAGGTGCTTTTCGTCAAAGCGAAGCTCTGAAAACAGCAAAGCATCAGGTCCTTCGGACTGACGGCGTTCCTCGACGAAGTCCAGAAAGCCCATTTCGATCAGCTTCGAGCAAATTGGGATCTCGCGCTCCGACTGCGCATTCTTTAGCGACTTGTTGAAGCCATGGGCGTTGATACTGATTAGGGGCACGCCATGGGCGTCATGGAACACATCGTTAACACGTAGCTGGCAGATTTCGTTGAGTCTGCCACCGGTGAAGAGCCCAAGCGGCATCAGCCAAAAGCAGTAGCTATGTGCGTCTTGGCGAACTTGCGCTGCCGGTGTGCCTGGCGCGTAGTTCTGATAGGGCCAGCTATTGAAGAGGCTGACCAGATTGGAATCCAAAAAGAACTTGGTGACCTTTGCTTTGGTGGTCTGGCAGCCCTCGGCTTTGAGCTCTTCATCGGCGATCAGCTTTCCCTTCAGTGCCTCGTTAATCATGCGATTGAACAGCTGATAGTAGGCCTGCAGGTTTTCTCCCTGGCTTCCTGAGGTGCTGCCTTTTCTGAGTAGCAGCGGGAGCTTATCCCGGATCGCATCAATGTCAGCACTGCCCAACTCCGACACTCGGCGCTGTGGGTTGTCCTCGGTGAGTACTGACTTCAGCTTGGCCATCCGGGCTTGGATCATGTAGGCAGTCTTGGGGGCGTAGTCGTTTTCGCGAAGGAAACGAGCCAGAACTGTATCCAAAAATTCGCTGAGGAGCGGGGAGTGATGAAAGCGATAAATCGCGTCGGCAATACTGGAGAGGTGCGGTAGTGCCAGCTCCAGGCTTTTTTCATGCCCGGGGGCGGCCACCAGGGTTAGGCCGTGGAGGATTGGAGCGGATAGGTGCGGAGTGTTTACAGCATTCATAGGTGCCTCACTAGTTAATTGAGGCACCACAATATCACTGGCTATGTAACCAGTAAATATGAAAATTGCAAAATAATATAATTATCTTCCTCCATTGACAAGTTGTCAATAGATTTTTTTCAGTGCGGGGAGGGCGATCTCCCCGCGCCGCCTCAGCTATCGGGTGATGCGGGATTGCCAGTGCCGTTTTTCAGCCCAACCGGTGGCCTTGGCCTTGTCGACTCCAGCTGGGCGGCCGATGCGAAAGACGCCTTGCTTGGCTTGCAGCGCCTTGTAGTGGCTGTAGTGGATGTGCGTAGTCGAGGCCTCAAAGTCGATCTTGTCGAGCTCCTCTTTCAGCACATAGCTCGGGTAGCAATCGCCATAGCCGCCAGTGGTGCTGCGGTCGGCGTGGCCGACCAAGGCTTTGCCGATCAGCATGTCCAGCTTTTGTCGACGGAACTGCTGAATGAACGTATGCCGCAGGCCATGAAAGGTGAGTTCGTCATCGCCCAGTCCGCATTGTCCCAAATAGCCTTTGTCATCTTTGTCTGAGCCCCGGTACCAGCGACTGGCTGTGTGCCCGGGCGAAAGGTCGCCATACACGCGAAGATTTTCAAAAAGCGGCGCTGACAGATCACTGCCATTTGCCTCCAGGCGCTGCTGATGAAACGCCAAGAAGCCGGCTTCAAGAATGACCTTATGTAGCGGCACGAGGCGCTCCGAGTCGACAGTTTTCAGCTGCCGCGCCCCGGAGCTGCTGATGCTGATTACCCATACGCCAAGCTCTTCACGAATATCGCCGAGCCGAAGCTGGCAAAGCTCGCTCAGGCGAGCGCCAGTGTAGAGGCCGAGCAGGGGTAGCCAGAAGCGGTAGTCATCCAGGCGCCAGCGCTGCGGCGACTTGAGCGTATAGACCGGGCCATTGAGCAGTTGCTCAATCTGTCTGGGGGTATAGGTGCGCTTCCGTGGCGCGGCTGCGCCTTTGGTGCTGAATGAAAGTCCGGCAGCCAGATTCTCTTTCAAATACCCCTGGTCGTGCGCATAGCTGATGAGCGCGCGTGCCAGCTCGAAAAACTTCTTCGCTGTCCTGGCATTCAAAGGCTCGTACTTGCCGCTCTGAATAATCTGACTTAGGGGCTGATAGCGAGTGGCGCGCAAGCGATGACGATTTTTGGGGTAGCTGCGCAACTGATCGCGCAAAGCATTGAAGTCCGCGCGGGTCAGCGTGCTGAGTGGGCGATGACCGCCGATTAGCTCTGCAAGTCCTTCCAGGCGAGCATGCATGGTGATGCGGGTGCGCGGATTCTTCCATGCCCCTTCGCGTACCTGGCGCTCTTCGAACTCCCGGATGAGAGCGCCGAAGTGCCGGCAGTTCTCATGAGTGAGTGGTGGCTGGATCAGCAGGTCGTTGGAGGCGGGTGCCTCAAACAAGGCTTGTAGCTTTGCGTTTTGGGCGGGTGACAAAACACTGCCGAGAGCATTCAGCAGTGCAAGCGTGCCGGCGTCCTGGGGTGCTGTGACGGCGTCGTTTGCCGCGCTCATGTCGGGGAGGGTGTACATGGGCTCTGCAGGTGGGATGGGGCCAAGTATGCGCCGGATCAGGTCCTGAATTTCTTGCAGGGCGCGTTCGTAGGCATCCGCTGAAGGGGCTTCGATGAAGCTTTTAACCAGAATCTTGTCGATCTGGCCGAGGCTGAAATGCAGCAGGATCGACGCGAGGATCGGTGAACTAGTCAGCAGTTCGACCCGCAGTTTGTCGGGGTGGCAAGGCACGCCATTGAGCCGCGCGCCGGTCAGCGGAATAAGGAGCGTATAGAGCCCGCTTTCTTCCTGAAGAATTTGAAAGTTTTGGCAGAGGGTTAGGCGGTCGAGCTGTCCCGAGATCCGGCTGAAGTGAAACATTACGCTGTGCGCGGAGCGTGGAAGGCCCGGCGGAATATGCAGCAGATGGCGACCCTGGTCGGGGCGGGCAAAACACAGGTACTCGTAGAACGACAGCATCGTGATAAGTGGATGCCCGGTTTTGAAGATGTTCTTAGCCATCGGGGTGGTTTCCAGCACTGTGATTGCGCTGTAGATGTAAGCGGCAGCCGCGTTGGCGGTGACTGGGTCGTTAGTGCCGAGCGGCCAGTCAAAGCGGGTGAAACCGAATTTGAGGGCTTGGCGCAGGGCTTCGCTCGGATACAAGGCGAAGTGGATTTCCCCGCCTGGTTCATTGCAATAGAGCACGATGTGCTCTTGGCACTCTTTCAGCAGGCGCTCATGCCCGGCGCTCAGATCAGAGTTAGCCAGTACGGCAGGTGCAGGGCGGAGCGCCCAGATTTTCAGGTGGCTCTCCGTAAAACGGCTGATTTCGGCGTGAACAATGGCCAGGTTTGACAGAAAGCCCTCAGGATCCAGCTCAATCGTGTCGGCGCTGCTGCGCCTCATCAGATCTTCGAAACGCGGGTTGAGATATTGGGCGAGATCGCGTGCGAGCGCTTCATCATGGCCGAGTGACCAGCGGATTTGTGCTGGTAGCTGCGGGTGATTGCCGATATAGCCCGGGAAGGTGAAGTAGTACTGGAAGCCAGTTTTGGCTTGATAGACCAGGTGCTGAACACCGGTTTTGCTTTGACGCTTGGACATGATGGCATACCTATTTGGATTCACAGTTGGACTGTGTGAAATCCAGTGCCATCAAATCGTGCCTGAAACCCGCGTTTTAGACGGGTTCCAGGCTTTATTTGGTGGAGCCGGGGGGATTTGAACCCCCGTCCGCCAGCTCTCCGCTATTGGTTCTACATGCTTAGCCAGATCTACTGAGTTAACTCCGCGCCGCCCGATTGGCAGGGTGCTTGGAGCGAGCTGTATGAGTTTTAGCCGTTACGTCTACAGCGAACTTGGCGGCGATCCTGTTCTATCTGACGGTCATTTCGGGTTTACAGGCATCCCCTAGTGACCGCTGGAGCCGAAGCTACCAGATGAAGGTTAGGCGGCTAGCGCGTACCCTTCGTAGTTGTCGTCGTTGGCAACTATAGGTTTGCAACAGTTTATTTACGAGTTCTGTTACCAACTCGGCATGCCCCTCAAGTTTCGTTACCGGCGTCGAATCCTAATCGGCCCCTGGTGCAGCTTGTGGTGCTGGGCACAAGTGTACGGAGATCTTTACGGCGTGTCGATCACTTTTTAATCATGCTGGTTAGAAAATGATCAGCTGCAGCGGCAGGATCGCAGGTACGATCCCGCCGCCTTGGCTCAGTTGCCGCCGCCCGAGCCGGAGCCGGCGGTGCCGCCGCTGCCGGAGCTGCCTGGGCCCTTGAGTTCTTGCAGGGCCTTGGTGGAATGGGCGATGCAGGCTTCGGTGTCGCCGGACTGCTGTGCCTGGCGGGCCTGTTGGACATACTCCTCGACTTTGCTCTTGGCCGGCTCACCCAGGGTCGCGGTGTTGGTGGCCATGTTGTCGTCGATTTCCTGCAGGTTGGTCTGGCACAGATCCTGTTGTGCGAAGACGGCGGGGCTGGCTAGCAGTACCGCGGATGCGAGCAGTGCATGAACTTTCATTGTGGGTCCTCCAGTCTTGTGGACTTCCCGGGCCTGCCTGAGAACTGCTGAAACGGCGGCGCCGAGTCGAATCGAACCCGTCAGGGGCTCTAAAAATCCGACTGCGATTGCGCAAGAGCGTTCATCGAAGCGACACAAACGAAACGGCCCCGCTCCGCTGAGCGGGGCCGTAACGCTGGTGCTAGAGCGGTTGGTCGGCAGTTTTACGACGCGTTACACGGTCAACCAGATAGACCAGGCCGTGATAGTCGATCTCGCCATGACGTGACAGGCCGATCTCGCAGGTGCGGCTGGTGGAGATGCCTTCCTCGCAGATCTGCACGGCGTTCTTCAGGCTGCGCAGTGCGTGCTCGTTCAGTTCCGGCGTGGTGAAGCCCTTGTCGCCAGCGAAGCCGCAGCAGTGGATGCCTTCCGGAATGACCACCTCGTTTGCGCAGCGGCGGGCGATATCGATCAGTGCCTGTGCTTCCCCAAGATGCTGGGTGCTGCAGGTGACGTGCACGGCGATCGGCTTGTCCTGCGGGACGAAGTCCAGTTTGTCGAGCAGATGCGTGCGGATGAAGCGCACCGGGTCGTACATGTCGAGGCGCTGATCGGTCAGGCCCTGGACCAGGCGCAGCGTGCAGGGGCTGGTGTCGCAGTAGATCGGGTCGAGCCCGCCGCGACTGGCCTTGAGCAGCGCATCGAGCATCTCCTGGCGCTTGCGTTCGCCCTGTTCGGCATAGCCCTTGGAAGCGAACGGCTGGCCGCAGCACAGGTCGTTCAACTGTTCGGGGAAGATCACCTGGTAGCCGGCCTTTTCCAGCAGGCTGCGGGTCTTGTCGAGCAGCGGCTCCTGTTCCTGATCACGCGCCGCCGGGCCCATGGCGCGGGAAACGCAGGCGGCCAGATAGACCACGCGCGGACGCTCGTCCTGCACGGCTGGTTTGGGCAGATGCAGGCGTTGCAGCGGCTGCGGTGTCGCAGGGGTCCACTGCGGCACGCGGCCCTTGCTGGCGTTGGTCATGGTCGCAGACAGCTTGGCCAGGCGCTTGGTGCCAAGAATGATGTGCGCGCCATTGGCGGCATGCAGCATGAAACGGGTGCCCTGCACGGCCGTGGAGAAATGATCGGCCAGCCAGTTGGCGGCGCCGGTTTTGCTCGCTTCACGTCCGCGCAGCTTGCGCACCAGGTCGCCGGTGTTGATGCCGACCGGGCAGCGCTGGGCACAGAGGCCGGTGGCGGCGCAGGTTTCCACGCCGTGGTAGTGGTAGAGCCGCTCGATTTCCGTGGTGTCGACACCGGCGCGCTTGCGCGCCTGGATGTCGCGCCAGATGACGATACGCTGGCGCGGCGTCAGGGTCAGCCCGTTGGATGGGCAGACCGGCTCGCAGAAGCCGCACTCGATGCACTTGTCGACGATCTCGTCGGCGGCGGGCATCGGCTTGAGGTTCTTCAGGTGGATGTCCGGGTCTTCGGAGAGCACCACGTCCGGATTGAGGATGCCGGTGGGGTCGAGCAGGCGCTTGATTTTCCACATCAGCGCGTAGGCCTCGCTGCCCCATTCCAGCTCGACGAAGGGCGCCATGTTGCGCCCGGTGCCGTGCTCGGCCTTGAGCGCGCCGCCGAACTCGACAGCCACCAGCTGCGCCACTTCGCCCATGAAGGCCTCGTAACGGGCGACCTGCGCCGGATCATCGAAGCCCTGGGTGAAGACGAAGTGCAGGTTGCCCTCCAGCGCGTGGCCGAAGAGGATCGCCTCGTCGTAGCGGTGCTTGTCGAGCAATTCGATCAGCCGGTTGACGCCCTCGGCCAGGCGCTCGACGGGGAAGGTCACGTCCTCGATGATCACCGTGGTGCCGGTCTGGCGCACGGCGCCGACCGCTGGGAAGGTGTCCTTGCGGATCTTCCACAGCTGGTTGTAGACCACCGGGTCTTCGCTGAAGTCGACCTGTTTCTCCACCGGGAAGTGCGCGATGGAGGTCATGATCAGATTGATCTGCTCGTGCAGCAGCGACTGACTGGCGGCGCGCGATTCGATCAAGAGCGCGCAGGCGGTCGGCGACAGTTCCTTCACCCACTCGGGCATCCCGGCCTTGTGCTCGACCGAGCGCAGGCTGCGGCGGTCGAGCAGCTCCACCGCGGACACCGGTTGCTGCTTGAGCACCGGCACGGCGAGGCAGCAGGTTTCCACGTCGGGGAACACGACCAGCGCGCTGGCCTTGTGCGGATGGTCCGGCACGGTGTCGTAGGTCACTGCGCTGATGAAGCCCAGCGTGCCTTCGGAACCGACCATCAGGTGGTTGAGGATGTCCAGCGGCTCGTCGTAGTCGACCAGCGCATTGAGCGAAAAGCCGGTGGTGTTCTTCAGCCGGTACTTGTGGCGGATCTTCGCGGCCAGTTCGGTATTGGCGCGGGTTTCGCGGCCCAGCTCGGCCAGCTGCTCGAGCAGGGCGGCGTGGCTCTGGCGAAACGCGGCAACGCTGGCGGCATCCTCGCTGTCGACCACGGTGCCATCGGCCAGTACCACGCGCAGCCCGGCGAGGGTCTTGTAGGTGTTCTGCGCCGTACCGCAGCACATGCCGCTGGAATTGTTGGCGACGATGCCGCCGATCTTCGCGGCATTGATCGAGGCCGGATCAGGGCCGATCTTGCGCTGAAAAGGTGCCAGCACGGCGTTGGCGTTGGCGCCGATGACGCCTGGCTGCAGGCGGATCTGCTCGCCGCCGTTGCGAATCTCGCGGCCGTTCCAGTTGTCGCCGAGCACGATCAGCACCGAGTCGGAAATCGCTTGGCCGGACAGGCTGGTGCCGGCGGCGCGGAAGGTGACGGGCACATGCTCGGCGTGGGCCAGTTTGAGCAGCGCGACCACTTCGGCTTCGGATTCGACGCGCACCACCAGCTTGGGGATCAGCCGGTAGAAGCTCGCATCGGTGCCGAACGCCAGGGTCGAAAGCGGATCATCGAAGCGGCGCTCGGCGGGGATCAGCCGTTCGACCGCCGCGAGAAACGCCGCCGGCAACGGCGCGCGTTCGAGCCGGGCGGCGGCGTTCATGCGTCCTCCAGGATCAGTACCACCAGATCCTTCGGGCCGTGGGCGCCGTAGGCCAGCACCTGCTCGATGTCGGCGGTCTTCGATGGGCCGGAAACCAGCAGCGCATTGGTCGGCATGCCGGCGGCCCACTGGAACTTCTGCTGGATTTCGTAGAAGTTGTCGTGAATTTCGCTGGCCTTGAGGATGGCGAAATGCACCGGCGGCACCAGGCTCATCAGGCGCGGCTCCTCGCGGGTGGGCCACATGATCAGACTGCCGGTGGAGGCGATGGCGCCGAGGGTGCCGGTGAGGCTCGCCGGGGTGTCGTTGAACAGCTCTTCCTTCCACTCCTCGACCGGGCGATCGTAGGCCTTCAGCGCCGGCAGGCCTTCACGGCCGGCGCAATGCGCGGTGAAGCGCTGGCCGTACGGCGTGGTCGGGGCGATCAGCAGGCTCGGCAGCTGACGGTCGTGCAGCAGCTGCTCGAGCAGGGCGGGCCAACCGGCGTCGGTGGTCAGGTGGATTTCGGTGTGCACCGCTTCCATCAGCTGACGCAGACGAGCGATACGCTGTTCCGGCGCGTAGCTCCAGGGCTGGGTGACCAGCGACGCGTCGTAGTCATCGACCACCGGCGTGGTGCCTTCCAGGCTTTTCTTCAGCTTGGCGAGGATATTGGCCTTGGCGCTCATCGCTTGCCCTCCAGGTGCTCGCGAGCCAGCTCGTGCAGCGAGCGGGCGGCAGGTTTCGGTGCGCTGTGGTTCTGCGTCCAGGGGCCGATGTTCGATGGCGTCAGGCCGCGCAGGCGTGTGGCGAAGAAGCCGAATACGCGGTACAGCGTCGGGCTGGTGTTGAGCAGGCGCCAGCCGGCCCAGATCAGCCGCTCCTTGCGAGAGTACTTGCTGCCCTGGCCGCGCATGACCTTGTGCGGGTCGTCCGGTGCCTTGACGTTCTCCTCGCGCAGGCGCCGCAGGATGGTCGGAATCGGAATCTTCACCGGGCAGACTTCGCCGCAGGCGCCACACAGCGACGAGGCGCTAGGGTGGTCCGGCACCTTGTCCAGACCGACCATGTGCGGAGTGATGATCTTGCCGATCGGCCCGGGATAGACCTCGCCGTAGGTGTGGCCGCCGACGCGGGTGTACACCGGGCAGTGGTTCATGCAGGCGCCGCAACGGATGCAGTTGAGCGTCTGGCGCAGCTCGCTGTCGGCGAAGGCCTGGCTGCGGCCGTTGTCCAGCAGGATCAGGTGCACTTCCTGCGGACCGTCCAGCTCATGCGCCTTGCGGGGGCCGGAGATCATGTTGACGTAGGTAGTGATGGGCTGGCCCAGCGCGGAGCGGGTCAGCAAGGAGAGCAGCGGGACCACGTCGCGCAGATTCTCCACCACCTTCTCGATACCGGTGACGGCGATGTGCACCGGTGGCACGGTGGTGCTCATGCGGCCGTTGCCTTCGTTTTCCACCAGCAGCAGGGTGCCGGTTTCGGCTACCGCGAAGTTCACACCGGAGACGCCGATATCGGCCTCGAAGAATTTCTGCCGCAGCGTGCGGCGGCCGATCTGGATGAGCTGGTCGACATCCTTGGTGTATTCCACGCCGAGCTTGTCATGGAACAGCGAGGCGACCTGGCCGGCATTCTTGTGAATGGCCGGCATGATGATGTGGGACGGCTTTTCGTGGTCGAGCTGGACGATGTACTCGCCCATGTCCGATTCCAGGCTCTCGATCCCGTGGCCTTCGAGGAAATGGTTCATCTCCATTTCTTCGCTGACCATCGATTTGCCCTTGATCACCTGTTTCGCCTGTCGTGCCTGGGCGATCGCGAGGACGATGTTGTTGGCCTCCTCGACCGTCTCCGCCCAGTGCACTTTCACACCGTTGCGGGTCAGGTTGGCTTCCAGTCGCTCGAGCAGTTCGGGCAGCTTGGACAAGGCGCGGGCGCGGATATGGTTGCCCATCTCGCGCAGCCGCTCGCGCTCGTCGGCATCGCTGAAGGCCGCGGCGCGCTTGGTCATCAGCGAATCCATGGCGGTGCGGAAGTTGCGTCGCAGCTGGTCGTCCTTCAGGGACTTGCGGGCGCGGGCGCGGAAGTCCGGGTCGCCGGCGTTCTCGATCTGGATCGCTGGGATGCGCTGTTCGGCGTTCATCGGGCACCTCCGGTGCGTTGCCAGAGGAAGCTCGCCAAATGCTGGCCGCGCAGGGATTCGCGCTGCTTTTCCAGGGAGCCGTTGATGTTCATCAGGCAGCCACAGTCGGCGCTGACCACCTGATGCGCGCCGGATTCCTTCAGCGCACGGGTCTTGTCCAGCACCATGGCGCCGGAGATGTCGGGCATGCGCACGCTGAAGGTGCCACCGAACCCGCAGCATTCGCTCTCGTGATCGTGCTCGACACGCTCGACCTGGCCCAGCTGGGCGAGCAGGGCGCGGCCGTGCAGGTGCGTGTTCATCTCGCGGCGGGCCGAGCAGGACGTATGCAGGGCTACTTTGGTCGGTGTGCCGGCATCCTTGAACTCGACCTTGCAGACGTTGAGCAGGAACTCGGCCAGCTCGAAGGTGCGCTCGGCCAGCGCCTGGGCCTGCTTCAGCGTGGCCGGCTCGTCCTTGAACAGCTCAAGGTAATGGTGGCGCAGCATCCCGGCGCAGGAGCCGGAGGGCACCACCACCGGCCAGTCGTTGGCGAACAGCTCCAGCTGCGCGCGGGCGACCTTGCGCGCCTCGTCGGTATAGCCGGTGGTGTAGGCCGGTTGACCGCAGCAGGTCTGGCCCTGCGGATAGTGCACGGTCAGTCCTTCGCGCTCGAGCAGGCGGATGGCATCCAGGCCAGCCTCGGGATAGAACAGATCCACCACGCAGGTACCGAACAGGTAGACCTGGCTCGGCTTGGCTGGATACTCGCGTGGCTTGGGCAGCGGCGGCGCGACGCGGGTGGCGTTCGGCGCGGCATTGTAGAAGAGTTCGCTCATCGGCTTGGTCTCCGGGTCAGCCCGGTTATCCGCAAACAGGCTTTTGAAAAACTAACTGCGTTGGCAATACGTCGTTAAAGCAGCCTCAGAACGCTCATTCAGGAAATCTAAACTCCCATGCGAGCCCAGTCCTTTTTCTTTGGCTGCGTTTGCCTCGTCTTGCCTGCCCCGCCTGCGTTTTCCAATAGCACTGTCAAGTGCGGTTTCTGGAATGCAACCGTGCCCCCAGCGGGGGCACGGTCTGTTTCTGTCGTTTACACCCCGACCAGCGGGTCGGTGACGCCCAGCACGTAGATGGCGATCAGGCCGATCACCCCGGTGAAGAGCACATAGTACAGCGTAGGCCATACGGTCTTGCGCAACGTGGAGCCTTCGCGGCCGAGCAGGCCGACGGTGGCGGAGGCGGCGACCACGTTGTGGATCGCGACCATGTTGCCCGCCGCGGCACCGACCGCCTGGGTGGCGACGACCATCGCGCCGGAAATCCCCAGGGACTGTGCGACACCGAACTGGAACTGGCTGAACATCATGTTGCTGACGGTGTTGGAGCCGGCCAGGAAGGCGCCCAGTGCGCCGACCGATGGCGCCAGCAGCGGGTAGATACCGCCTACGCTGTCCGCGACATAACGCGCCATGACGATCGGCATGCTGGCCAGTTCGGCGCCGTTGACGCCGGAGTTGATCAGGATGCGCACCATCGGCACGGTGAACAGCAGAACGAATCCGGCGCTCAGCAGTACGCTGCTGGACTCCTTTACCGCTGCCTTGAGTTCGGCGGCACGCATGCCGTGCAGGAAGAAGGTGATCAGCACCACCGCGACGAGAATGCCGCCGGGCAGGTACAGCGGCTCGATGCCCGCGTTGATGCCGGCCTCGCCGAGGATGTTGGCGAAGGCAACGGAGACCGATTTCAGCGCGGCGCCCACCTGCGGGAACACGCGGCTGATCACCAGCAGCGCGCCGACCAGTACGTAGGGCAGCCAGGCACGGAATGCGCTCATCGGGCGAGCGGCGATGTCGTCCAGCTTCATCTCGATGGTGCCCAGCCATTCGGCCGGCCATTCCTTGGCGTCGGCGAAGTCCCAGGTGGTCTTCGGCGTCAGGAACTTGAAGCGTGCCGCGGTGGTGACGATCGCCAGGCCTACCAGGCCGCCGAGCAGCGACGGGAATTCCGGGCCGAGGAAGATGCCGGTGGCGGCATAGGGCAGGGTGAAGGCCAGACCGGCGAAGATCGCGAACGGCAGCACTTCGAAGCCGGCTTTCCAGCTTTTCTCCTTGCCGAAGAAGCGCGTCAGCATCAGCACCATGACCAGCGGCATGACGGTGCCGACGATGGCATGGGTGATCGCTACGCTGCTGGTGATCTGCTGCAGGAAGATGCTCCAGCTGGAGCCCTGGGCGGTCAGTTGCGCGCCGATGGTGGCGGTGTCCAGGCCGCTGTTGATGCCCACCACGATCGGGGTGCCGACGGCGCCGAAGGAAACCGGGGTACTCTGTACCAGCATGCCGAGCAGCACCGCGGCCATTGCCGGAAAGCCGACCGCGACCAGCAGCGGTGCAGCGATTGCCGCCGGGGTGCCGAAACCGGAGGCACCTTCGATGAAGCAACCGAACAGCCAGGCGATGATGATGGCCTGGATGCGGCGGTCGGGGCTGATGGTGGTGAAGCCGGCGCGGATGGCGGTGATGCCGCCGGAGTGCTTCAGCGTGTTCAGCAGCAGGATCGCGCCGAAGATGATCCACAACAGACCGAGCGTGATCACCAGGCCCTGCAGCGTGGATGCGATGATCCGGTTGAAGCTCATGTCCCAGACGAACAGGCCGATGGCCGCG
This sequence comes from Stutzerimonas stutzeri, assembly GCF_000219605.1. NCBI lineage: Bacteria > Pseudomonadati > Pseudomonadota > Gammaproteobacteria > Pseudomonadales > Pseudomonadaceae > Stutzerimonas > Stutzerimonas stutzeri. The sequence goes on along the minus strand of NC_015740.1, from coordinate 3,619,750 downwards.
GTGAACAGGTAGACCAGCGGCATGGCGCGGCTGGCGGGCCAGCGCAGGCCGATCAGCATCACGGCCGCGAGCAGAATGGGAGTGAAAGCGAAAAGTGCGAGCAGTCCGTTGGACATGTCAGGCGTCCCCTACGGTTCGATTCAGATGGGGCCCTGAGCGGACCGTGGAATAGTTGTTGTGCACAGATCTCATGCTGAGTCCTCTTATTGTTAGTTGCTTCTGTAAAGTGGTAAGACCAATTAACAGAAGCGAATGGCCAGCGTAAGAGCTGCGTCTGGGAGCGTCAATCAGGCGGGCATAGACTTTGGTCGCAGCCGACGGCCTTGTGTGGCTTTGGGCCGACGGCTAGCATTCTCCGACTGGTAAGACCATTTCTGAGGTGGGTATGGACGTGGGCATGGTGCGTCAGCGGCGGCTGGCCGACGACATCGTCGCGCAGTTGGAAACCATGATTCTGGAGGGCACCCTCAAGGCCGGTGAGCGACTGCCGGCCGAACGGGTGCTGGCCGAGCGCTTCGGGGTGTCGCGCCCCTCTCTGCGCGAGGCGATCCAGAAGCTTGCGGCCAAGGGCCTGCTGATCAGTCGGCACGGTGGCGGCACCTTCGTCGCCGAGTCGCTGGGCTCCACCTTCAGCGACCCGTTGCTGCACCTGCTGGAAAACAACAGCGATGCCCAGCGCGACCTGCTGGAGTTCCGGCATACCCTGGAGGGCAGCTGCGCGTACTATGCGGCGCTGCGTGCAACCGAGGTGGATCAGAAGCGACTCACGGAGGCCTTCTCGGCACTGCAGGATTGCTACGCCCGTGAGGGCAAGGTGACCCGCGCGGAAGAGGGCGCGGCTGACGCGCAGTTCCACCTGGCGATTGCCGAGGCCAGTCACAACGCGGTGCTGCTGCACACCATTCGCGGCCTATTCGATCTGCTCAAGCGCAACGTGGTGACCAATATCGGCGGCATGTACGCCCTGCGCGACGAGACCCGCGACATGCTGATGAGCCAGCATCGCGAGCTGTACGAGGCGATCATGGCGCGGCGTGCGGTGGAGGCGCGCGACGTCATCCATCGGCACATCAACTATGTGCAGGAGGTGCTTGCCGAAGGCCAGCAGGAAGCCCAGCGACTGGCGCGCGCGCAGCGCCGGCAGGAGAGAGTGGGGGCATCGCAAAAGGCGGGATGATGGGTGCTGCGGGGTTGGCGGGCGAGGCAGTGAGCGCTCCGCCCGGAGCTGATCAGTCGTCCTTGCCCTTGGTGCGCATGGCGCGCTGGATTTCCCGATCGGAATCGCGTTCTTTCTCGGTGTGGCGCTTGTCGAATTCCTTCTTGCCCTTGGCCAGGGCGATCTCGCACTTGATCATGTGCTTCTTCCAGTACAGCGACAGCGCTACGCAGGCATAGCCCTTCTGCTGCACGGCGCCGAACAGCTTGCCCAGCTCGCGCTTGTTCAGCAGCAGCTTGCGGGTCCGGGTCGGGTCGGCGATGACATGTGTGCTGGCGCTTGTCAGCGGGGTGATGTGCGCGCCCATCAGCCAGGCTTCGCCATCCTTGAGCAGCACGTAGCTGTCCACCAGCTGCGCCTTGCCGGCGCGTAGGCTTTTCACTTCCCAGCCGGCAAGGACGAGGCCGGCCTCGAACTTCTGCTCGATGAAGTAATCGTGTAGCGCTTTCTTGTTCAGCGCGATGGTCCCGGGGGACTGCTTCTTCTGTTTGGCCATAGGGGCGGCATTATAGGGAGTCCCGTTGCGGCTGGCGACAACCTGCAGGAGCGTTGGCGGCAGAAACTTGAGGGGCAGCCGTTAATCCCCGACAATGTGCCCCGCTTTGCGCTGAGCGGCTTCGGCAAAGGTCGAAGTCGTGGTCGCGGGCTGGCTGCGCCGACGTTCGGATGGCGCGCAATGAAACGACGACGTAGAAGGTCCGCATGACGACGCACATTCAACGTTCCGCGCTGCTGCCTTACCCCGCGCACGCGCTGTTCGACATGGTCAACGACGTAGCCAGTTATCCGCAGTTCCTGCCCTGGTGCTCTGCGACCGAGGTGCTCTCCAGCAGCGAGACCGAGATGCACGCCAGCATGACTGTGGCCAAGGCCGGGCTCAGCCAGCGGTTCATGACGCGCAATGCGTTGGAAGTCGGCAAGCGCATCGAAATGACATTGGAAGAAGGGCCGTTCAGTCACCTGCACGGCATCTGGGAGTTCAAGGCGCTGGGCGAGAAGGCGTGCAAGATCAGCCTCGATCTGACCTTCGATTACGCCGGGCCGCTGGTCAAGGCGACGCTTGGTCCGCTGTTCAATCAGGCCGCCAATACCCTGGTGGACGCCTTTTGCGAGCGAGCGAAACAGCTCTATGGATAAGTCATCGATTGCCGTCGAAGTGGTGTATGCGCTGGCCGACAAGCAGAAGCTGCTGCAGATGACCGTGCCAGCCGGCACTACCGTCCGCGAGGCCGCGCTGCGTTCCGGGCTGGATGCGCATTTTCCCGGTCTCGATCTCGCCAGCGCGCCGTTGGGAATCTTCGGCAAGGCCGTGCCCAAGCCTGAAGAGCGGGTGCTGGAAGAGGGCGAGCGCGTCGAGATCTACCGACCGCTGATCGCCGATCCGAAGGAAGTCCGCAAGCAGCGTGCGGCGAAAGCGGCGAAAAACAAGGCAGAGGATGCTTGAACGCTAGATAGCAAAACGCCCGGACTCGCCGGGCGTTTTTTCATTCGGTTTCCAGTGGTTCTGGAATCGGTACCGGAACGGCTTCCGCTTCGTCCACTTCGCGCTGAATCTGCTCCAGCAGCGATCCCGGCGCCGGACGTTCTTCCGGTTGGCGGGGCGTGGCTGCGGGCGCGCTCGGCGCCTGGGGTTGGCGACCGAGGATCTGTTCGTCACGGCTGACGCCAGGCATGAAATCGCCTGCCAGGCCGGCCAGCTGGTCGTTGGCATTGAACACCAGGCTCACGCGCTCCTGCTGGCGCTGACTGCCGCCGGGCTGAATGCTGTACAGGTAATCCCAGCGATTGGGATGGAAAGTGTCGGTGATCAGCGGGTTGCCCATGATAAACCGCACCTGCTGGCGGGTCATTCCAGGCCGCAACTGGTCTATCATGTCCTGCGTGACGACATTGCCCTGTTGAATGTCGACCTTGTAAACCCCGGGAAATGAACAACCGGCGAGTGCGAACAGACCCACGAGGGTGAGGCTGGCCAGCATGAGCTTGGTGTTTTGCATCGGTGGGTGACTTCCACTATCTTGGCTGGGCAAAGAACCCGGATCATACCCGTATTGAAGGAGGCTGCGAAACAGCAGCAGCGAGAAAGCCAACCATGGTTGAAAATAGCGAACTACGTAAAGCAGGTCTCAAGGTAACGCTGCCGCGGGTCAAGATCCTGCAGATGCTGGATACGACCGACCGTCGACACATGAGCGCCGAGGACGTCTACAAGGCGTTGATGGAGGCGGGCGAGGATGTCGGTCTGGCGACTGTCTATCGTGTGCTGACCCAGTTCGAGGCGGCCGGCCTGGTAGTTCGGCACAACTTCGATGGTGGTCATGCCGTCTTCGAGCTGGCCGATAGCGGGCATCACGACCACATGGTCTGCGTCGATACGGGCGATGTCATCGAGTTCTTCGACCAGGAAATCGAAAAACTGCAGAAAGAAATCGTCAAGCGTCACGGCTACGAGCTGGTGGATCACAACCTGGTGCTCTACGTGCGCAAGAAGGACTGATCCTCAATAGATGTTGAAAAGGCGGCCATGGGCCGCCTTTTTTATGCCGCTCTGCCTGGCGTTCAGGCCTGTGCGGAGGTGACCATTTGCCGAGCATGAGCCAGGGATTGTTCGGTCAGGTCGACGCCGCCGAGCATCCGGGCGATCTCCTCGACGCGCCCCGCCTGGTCCAGTTCGGTAACCGCCGTGCGGGTTTCGTCGGTGTCGCGGGCCTTGTGCACGAACAGGTGGTGGTGTCCTTGCGCAGCCACCTGCGGCAGGTGCGTGACGGTCAGGACCTGGCCGCGCTCGCCGAGGCGGCGCAGGAGCTGGCCGACGATTTCCGCAGTGGGGCCGCCGATGCCGACATCGACTTCGTCGAACACCAGCGTCGGCACGCGCGAGGTTTGTGCCGTGATCACCTGGATCGCCAGGCTGATCCGTGACAGCTCGCCGCCCGACGCGACCTTGGCCAGCGGGCGCAGTGGCTGGCCAGGGTTGGCGCTGACCAGGAACTCCACCTGTTCCAGGCCGTAGGGCGTGTACTCGCCTTCTGCTGCCGGCTTGAGCTGTACGCTGAAGCGCCCGCCGGGCATGCCCAGGCGCTGGATTTCTGCCTCGACCGCGCTCGCCAGTTCTTCGGCGGCAGCCTGACGGTTGCAGCTCAGTTCGCCGGCTTTCTCCTCGTAGTGGCGAGCGTAGGCGGCCAGCTCTTCGCCGAGGCGCTCGACCGCTTCGTCATCGGCATTGAGGCCTTCCAGTTCTTCCAGCAGCTGCTGGTGCAGGTTGGGCAGTTCGCTCGGCTGTACGCGGTGCTTGCGCGCCAGGGTGTAGATGGTGTCCAGGCGCTCCTCCAGCATCTGCTGGCGTTCCGGATCGGCGTCGAAATGGTCGACGAAGCGATTGAGCTCACCGATCGCCTCTTCGACCTGGATTTGCGCGCTGGCGAGCAGGTTGACCGCTTCGCTCAGCGCCTGCGGCTGATTCTGGAAGGCGGTCAGCCGCTGCAGGCTGCTGGTCAGGGCGGAAAGCACGTTGCCGGCATCACTCTCGCTGCACAGCTCCATGACCTGGCGGCAGGCGCCGAGCAGCTGCTCGGCGTTGGCCAGGTTCTTGTGTTCCTGTTCGAGCTGCTCCAGTTCGTGCTCGCCGAGCGCGAGATTCTCCAGCTCTTCCAGCTGATAGCTGAGCAGCTGGTGGCGTGCGCGCTGCTCGTCGCTGCTGTTGCTCAGCCGTTCCAGGGTCTGGCGCGTCTGCCGCCAGCGCTGCGCGGCCAGTTGCACCTGGCGCGCCAGGTCCTGGCTGCCGCTGTACTCGTCGAGCAGGCGCCGGTGGGTGTCGGTCTTGAGCAGCGACTGGTGCTCGTGCTGGCTGTGAATATCGATCAGCAGTTCGCCCAGCGCCTTGAGGTCACCCTGCGGGCAGGGCGTGCCATTGATGTAGCCGCGCGAGCGGCCCTCGGCGGTGATCACTCGGCGCAGGATGCAGGGGCCTTCGCTGTCCATGTCGCGTTCGGCCAGCCAGGCGCGGGCGTCGGGGATGTCGTCCAGGTCGAAGCTGGCGAGGATGTCGGCCTTGTCCGCACCGATGCGCACCACGCTGCTGTCGGCCCGGTCGCCGAGGGTCAGGCCGAGGGCATCGAGCATGATCGATTTGCCCGCGCCGGTTTCACCGCTGATCACGCTCATGCCGCGTTTCAGCTCGAGGTCCAGGTGTTCGACGATGGCGTAGTTGTGAACCGACAGATGAACCAGCATGGCAAGGCTCCCGATTTTGCGTGGCTGGCTATTTATACAGTGGTTTTCCTGCTGCCCACAAGCGCAGAAGGATGAATGTGCGGTCGCTCGTCATTTCGCCCGCTGCACATCGCCGCATACCCTTGAAGCCGGTTTTCGCGCCCCCATATAGCGGCACAAGCGCGGGCTTGCTGCCCGCTGATCATACTGAGAGGAGGACCCATGGCCGACGAGCAGAACCTGGATAACCAGAACCCGGAAACGCCAGAGCAATCGCAAGCAGACGTAGCCGAGGATCTGGCAGCCCGCGTGCAATCGCTGGAGGAGCAGCTGGCGGCCGCGCAGGATCAGTCGCTGCGCGTGGCGGCAGAGCTGCAGAACATCCGTCGGCGTGCCGAGCAGGATGTCGAGAAGGCGCACAAGTTCGCGCTGGAAAAGTTCGCCGGTGACCTGCTGGCCGTCGCCGACAGCCTGGAGCGCGGTCTCGAGCTGTCGAACCCGGATGACGAGGCGGTCAAGCCGATGCGCGAAGGCGTCGAGCTTACCCTCAAGCTGCTGCTCGACACCCTGGCCCGTCATCAGCTGGAGCAGCTGGATCCGCACGGCGAGCCGTTCAATCCCGAGCATCACCAGGCCATGGCGATGGAGGAGAGCACTCACGTCGAGCCGGGCAGCGTGCTCAAGGTGTTCCAGAAAGGTTATCTGCTCAACGGGCGCCTGTTGCGTCCGGCGATGGTCGTGGTCAGCAAGGCGCCCGCCGACGCGCCGCCTTCTATCGATGAGAAGGCTTGAAATCGGCATACCCATCCCCATCTGGTAGCCAAGCGTTTTTGTGTTACCCGCAGCCGGTAGACAGGCGCGGATCAATCGAAATTTGGAGAGCGAATTAAATGGGCAAGATCATCGGTATCGACCTGGGGACCACCAACTCCTGTGTCTCCATCATGGAAAACGGCAACGTCAAGGTCATCGAGAACGCCGAAGGCGGACGCACCACGCCGTCCATCATCGCCTACACCAACGATGGCGAGACGCTGGTCGGTCAGTCGGCCAAGCGCCAGGCAGTCACCAACCCGCAGAACACTCTGTACGCGGTCAAGCGCTTGATCGGCCGCCGTTTCGAAGAAGATGTCGTGCAGAAGGACATCAAGATGGTGCCCTACACCATCGTCAAGGCCGATAACGGTGATGCCTGGGTGGAAGTGAAGGGCCAGAAGATGGCGCCTCCGCAGATTTCTGCCGAAGTGTTGAAGAAGATGAAGAAGACCGCCGAGGATTACCTGGGCGAGTCGGTCACCGAAGCGGTCATCACCGTGCCGGCCTACTTCAACGACAGCCAGCGTCAGGCTACCAAGGACGCCGGTCGCATCGCCGGTCTGGACGTCAAGCGCATCATCAACGAGCCGACCGCGGCCGCGCTGGCCTATGGCATGGACAAGGCCAAGGGCGACCACACCGTGATCGTCTATGACCTGGGTGGCGGTACCTTCGACGTGTCGGTGATCGAGATCGCCGAAGTCGACGGCGAGCATCAGTTCGAGGTGCTGGCTACCAACGGTGACACCTTCCTCGGTGGCGAAGACTTCGACATCCGCCTGATCGACTACCTCGTCGACGAATTCAAGAAAGAAACCGGCATGAACCTCAAGGGCGACCCGCTGGCCATGCAGCGCCTGAAGGAAGCTGCCGAGAAGGCGAAGATCGAGCTGTCCTCGAGCCAGCAGACCGACGTCAACCTGCCGTACATCACGGCTGACGCGTCCGGTCCGAAGCACCTGAACGTGAAGATCTCCCGCGCCAAGCTGGAGTCGTTGGTCGAGGATCTGGTCGAGCGCACCATCGAGCCGTGCCGCATCGCGCTGAAGGATGCCGGCATCGATGTGTCGAAGATCGATGACGTGATCCTGGTCGGTGGCCAGACCCGCATGCCGCTGGTGCAGCAGAAGGTCGCCGAGTTCTTCGGCAAGGAGGCGCGCAAGGACGTCAACCCGGACGAAGCCGTGGCCATGGGTGCTGCCATCCAGGGCGCCGTGCTGGCGGGCGACGTCAAGGACGTGCTGCTGCTCGACGTCTCCCCGCTGACCCTGGGTATCGAGACGCTGGGCGGCGTGATGACTCCGCTGATCGAGAAGAACACCACCATCCCGACCAAGAAGTCGCAGGTGTTCTCCACTGCCGACGACAACCAGAGCGCTGTGACCATTCACGTGCTGCAGGGTGAGCGTAAGCAGGCTGCGCAGAACAAGTCGCTGGGTCGCTTCGATCTGGCCGAGATTCCGCCGGCCCCGCGCGGCATGCCGCAGATCGAAGTCACCTTCGATATCGACGCCAACGGCATCCTGCACGTGTCCGCCAAGGACAAGGCCACTGGCAAGCAGCAGTCCATCGTGATCAAGGCCAACTCCGGTCTGTCGGAGGAGGAAATCGAGCAGATGGTGCGCGACGCCGAGGCCAATGCCGAGGAAGACCGCAAGTTCGAGGAGCTGGCTACCGCACGCAACCAGGGCGATCAGCTGGTGCATGCCACCCGCAAGATGCTCACCGAAGCCGGCGACAAGGCCAGCGACGATGACAAGGCTGCGATCGAGAAGGCGCTCGGCGAGCTGGAGCTGGCCATCAAGGGCGACGACAAGGCTGCGATCGAAGCGAAGATCGCTGCGGTGTCCCAGGCTTCCACTCCGGTTGCGCAGAAGATGTACGCCGAGCAGGCTCAGGCCGGTGAAGGTCAGCCCGCAGGTGAGCAGGCGAAGCCGGGCGACGACGTGGTCGATGCCGAGTTCGAAGAGGTCAAGGACAACAAGTAATCCCCGGCTTGCTTCCGCTCCAGCCCGCCCTCGACGTCGTCGGGGCGGGCAAGACCGCCACGCGGGGGCTTGCTCCCGCGTCGGCGTGTCTGGAAGGCATGAAATTGAGGGTTCAGGATAGTTATGGCCAAACGCGATTTTTACGAGGTGCTGGGCGTTGAGCGCGGTGCCAGCGAGGCGGAGCTGAAAAAGGCTTACCGCCGCCTCGCCATGAAGCATCACCCCGACCGCAATCCGGGTGACAAGGCGGCGGAGGAAGCCTTCAAGGAGGCCAACGAGGCCTACGAGGTGCTTTCCGACCCGAGCAAGCGGGCTGCCTACGATCAGTACGGGCACGCCGGCGTCGATCCGCAGATGGGCGCCGGGGCAGGCGGAGCCGGTTACGGCGGCGCCAACTTCTCCGACATCTTCGGCGATGTATTCAGCGATTTCTTCAGTGGCGGTCGTGGCGGCTCCCGCGGTGGCGCTCAGCGCGGCAGCGACCTGCGTTACACGCTGGAGCTGGATCTGGAAGAAGCCGTGCGCGGCACCACGGTGACCATCCGCGTGCCGACCCTGGTCGAGTGCAAGACCTGCGATGGCTCCGGGGCAAAGAAAGGCACCAGCCCGGTGACCTGTACCACCTGCGGCGGCATCGGTCAGGTGCGCATGCAGCAGGGCTTCTTCTCGGTACAGCAGACCTGTCCGCGCTGCCATGGCAGCGGCAAGATGATTTCCGACCCCTGTGGCAGCTGCCACGGCCAGGGCCGTGTCGAAGAGCAGAAGACGCTCTCGGTCAAGGTGCCGCCAGGCGTGGATACCGGCGACCGCATCCGCCTCTCCGGCGAGGGCGAGGCCGGAACCCAGGGCGGGCCGGCGGGCGACCTCTACGTGGTGGTCAACGTGCGCGAGCACGCGATCTTCCAGCGCGACGGCAAGCACCTGTACTGCGAAGTGCCGATCAGCTTCGCCGATGCGGCGCTGGGCGGTGAGCTCGAGGTGCCGACGCTGGATGGCCGGGTCAAGCTGAAAATCCCGGAAGGCACCCAGACCGGCAAGCAGTTCCGTCTGCGGGGCAAGGGTGTAGCGCCGGTGCGCGGTGGTGCGGCGGGCGACCTGATGTGTCGCGTCGTGGTCGAAACGCCGGTCAACCTGAGCAAGCGCCAGCGCGAGATGCTCGAGGAGTTCCGCGGCACGCTACAGGGCGACACCTCCCATTCACCCAAGGCCAGCGGCTGGTTCGAGGGTGTGAAGCGCTTTTTCGGTGATGTTTGAGTCGAACTGAGGGCTTGAGGTCCGGTGCCTGGTGCATCGGCCTCGCGCTCGGTTTCCGGCTTGCAGCTTGGAGCTGATGCTATGCGACGTATTGCAGTGACGGGCGCCGCCGGGCGCATGGGCAAGACCCTGATCGAGGCGGTGCAGCAGACTGGCGGCGTCGCCGGTCTGACCGCTGCCATCGATCGGCCGGACAGTACCCTGGTGGGTGCCGATGCCGGCGAACTGGCCGCCATCGGGCGGCTGGGCGTGCCGCTGACGGGAGATGTCGGCAAGGCTGTCGACGAGTTCGACGTGCTGATCGACTTCACTCACCCTTCGGTGACGCTGAAGAACCTGGAGGTCTGCCGGCGCGCCGGCAAGGCCATGGTGATCGGTACCACCGGCTTTTCGCCGGAAGAGAAGGAGCGCCTGGTGGCGGCGGCCAGAGAGATCCCGATCGTCTTCGCCGCCAACTTCAGCGTTGGCGTCAATCTGTGCCTCAAGCTGCTGGATACCGCGGCGCGCGTGCTGGGTGACGATGTGGATATCGAGATCATCGAGGCGCATCACCGGCACAAGGTTGATGCGCCGTCCGGCACCGCGCTGCGCATGGGGGAGGTGGTGGCCGAGGCGCTCGGGCGCGATCTGCAGAAGGTTGCCGTCTATGGTCGTGAAGGTCAGACCGGTGCGCGGGCGCGCGAGACCATCGGCTTCGCGACTGTGCGTGCCGGGGACGTCGTGGGCGACCATACCGTGCTGTTCGCCGCCGATGGCGAGCGCGTCGAGATCACCCACAAGGCCTCCAGTCGCATGACCTTCGCCAAGGGGGCGGTGCGCGCCGCGCTGTGGTTGGACGAGAAGCCGGCAGGGCTCTACGACATGCAGGACGTGCTCGGCCTGAAATGATTCGCTGCGCGCACCGGTTGCCCTGTGCCCCGTTCGGGTGCGCTGGCCGGCTATTTCGGCTGGACCGGAAAGGCGGTTTTGTGTAAGCTTCCCGCTTTAGTGTGTCCACTAAAAGTTGCGCAGAAATGAATCAAACAAAAAGCGGGATGACCTTCACACGTCATCCCGCTTTTTTACAATCTGCGTCTGCTCCAGCCTTGATCTACGGGAGGTCTCTTGACTAAGCCAGCCCTTACGCCAGCCATTCTGGCCCTTGCCGATGGCAGCATCTTTCGCGGCGAATCCATCGGCGCCGATGGGCAAACCATTGGTGAGGTGGTGTTCAACACCGCCATGACCGGCTATCAGGAAATCCTCACCGATCCCTCCTACGCCAAGCAGATCGTTACCCTCACCTATCCCCATGTCGGTAACACCGGCACCACGCCGGAAGACGCCGAGTCCTGGAAAGTCTGGGCCGCTGGCCTGGTCATTCGCGACCTGCCGTTGATTTCCAGCAACTGGCGCAACAAGCAATCACTGCCCGACTATCTCAAGGCCAACGGCACCGTTGCCATCGCCGGCATCGATACCCGTCGTCTGACCCGTATCCTGCGCGAGAAGGGTGCGCAGAACGGCTGCATCCTGGCTGGCGCCGACGCGACCGAAGAGAAGGCGCTGGAGCTGGCGCGCAGCTTCCCCGGCCTCAAAGGCATGGACCTGGCCAAGGAAGTCAGCGTCAAGGATCGTTACGAGTGGCGTTCCACTGTCTGGTGCCTGAAGGACGACGCGCATGCCGAGATCCCGGCCAGCGAGCTGCCCTACCATGTCGTCGCCTTCGACTACGGCATTAAGTACAACATCCTGCGCATGCTGGTCGCCCGCGGTTGCCGCGTCACCGTGCTGCCGGCGCAGACGCCTGCCAGCGAAGCCCTGGCGCTGAATCCGGACGGCATCTTCCTGGGCAACGGCCCGGGTGACCCCGAGCCGTGCGACTACGCGATCAAGGCGATTCAGGAAGTCCTCGAAACCGACATTCCGGTATTCGGCATCTGCCTCGGCCACCAGCTGCTGGCCCTGGCCTCCGGCGCCAAGACCGTGAAGATGCCCAGCGGTCACCACGGTGCGAACCACCCGGTGCAGGATCTGAAGACCGGCGTGGTGATGATCACCAGTCAGAACCACGGTTTCGCCGTGGACGAAGCCAGCCTGCCGGCCAATGTGCGCGCCACGCACAAGTCGCTGTTCGACGGCACCCTGCAGGGCATCGAGCGTACCGACAAATCGGCCTTCAGCTTCCAGGGCCATCCCGAGGCGAGCCCGGGCCCGCACGACGTCGCGCCACTGTTCGACCGTTTCATCGAAGCCATGGCCAAGCGCCGCTAAGCCTGCCGACTGACCAAAGGATTCGAGAGTAAGAAAATGCCAAAACGTACAGATATCAAAAGCATCCTCATCCTCGGCGCTGGCCCCATCGTCATCGGCCAGGCCTGCGAGTTCGACTATTCCGGTGCGCAGGCGTGCAAGGCGCTGAAGGAAGAAGGCTTCCGCGTCATCCTGGTGAACTCCAATCCGGCCACCATCATGACCGACCCGGCCATGGCCGACGCCACCTACATCGAGCCGATCAAGTGGGCCACCGTGGCCAAGATCATCGAGAAGGAGCGCCCCGACGCGCTGCTGCCGACCATGGGCGGCCAGACGGCGCTGAACTGCGCGCTGGACCTGGAAAAGCACGGTGTGCTGGAGAAGTTCGGTGTCGAGATGATCGGTGCCAACGCCGACACCATCGACAAGGCCGAAGACCGTTCGCGCTTCGACAAGGCGATGAAGAATATCGGCCTGGCCTGCCCGGAATCCGGCATTGCGCACAACATGGAAGAGGCCTACGCGGTTCTCGACAAGGTCGGCTTCCCCTGCATCATCCGTCCGTCGTTCACCATGGGCGGTACCGGTGGCGGCATCGCCTACAACCGTGAGGAGTTCGAAGAGATCTGTGCCCGCGGTCTGGATCTGTCTCCGACCAGCGAACTGCTGATCGACGAGTCGCTGATCGGCTGGAAGGAATACGAGATGGAGGTGGTCCGCGACAAGAAGGACAACTGCATCATCGTCTGCTCCATCGAGAACTTCGATCCGATGGGCGTCCACACCGGCGACTCCATCACCGTAGCCCCGGCGCAGACCCTGACCGACAAGGAATACCAGATCATGCGCAACGCCTCGCTGGCGGTGCTGCGTGAGATCGGCGTGGAAACTGGCGGTTCCAACGTGCAGTTCGGCATCTGCCCGAACACCGGGCGCATGGTCGTGATCGAGATGAACCCGCGCGTGTCGCGTTCTTCGGCACTGGCCTCCAAGGCCACTGGGTTCCCGATCGCCAAGATCGCCGCCAAGCTGGCCGTCGGCTACACCCTCGACGAATTGTCCAATGACATCACCGGTGGTCGCACCCCGGCATCGTTCGAGCCGGCGATCGACTATGTCGTGACCAAGGTGCCGCGCTTCGCCTTCGAGAAATTCCCCAAGGCCGATGCCCGCCTGACCACCCAGATGAAATCGGTCGGTGAGGTCATGGCCATCGGCCGCACCTTCCAGGAGTCCATGCAGAAAGCCCTGCGCGGTCTGGAAGTCGGCGCCACCGGTTTCGATCCGAAGCTGAACCTGGCCGATGCCGAGGCCGAGAGCACCCTCAAGCGCGAGCTGACCGTGCCGGGCGCTGACCGCATCTGGTTCGTGGCCGATGCCTTCCGCGCCGGCAAGAGCGTCGAAGACGTGTTCGCCCTGACCAACATCGATCCGTGGTTCCTGGTGCAGATCGAAGACCTGGTCAAGGACGAGGAGCAGGTCAAGACGCTCGGCCTGTCCAGCATCGACCGTGACCTGATGTACAAGCTCAAGCGCAAGGGTTTCTCCGATGCCCGTCTGGCCAAGCTGCTCGGTGTCACCGAAAAGAACCTGCGTAGCCATCGCCACAAGCTCAAGGTGCTGCCGGTCTACAAGCGCGTCGACACCTGCGCCGCCGAGTTCGCCACCGACACCGCCTACATGTACTCGACCTATGAGGAAGAGTGCGAGGCCTACCCGAGTGGCCGCGAGAAGATCATGATCCTCGGCGGCGGCCCCAACCGTATCGGGCAGGGTATCGAGTTCGACTACTGCTGTGTGCATGCCGCGTTGGCCATGCGTGAAGACGGATACGAGACCATCATGGTCAACTGCAACCCGGAGACCGTCTCCACCGATTACGACACGTCCGACCGCCTGTACTTCGAGCCCGTAACTTTGGAAGACGTGCTGGAGATCGTTCGCGTCGAGCAGCCCAAGGGTGTGATCGTGCAGTACGGCGGTCAGACGCCGCTTAAGATCTGCCGCGCCCTGGAAGAAGCCGGCGTGCCGATCATCGGCACCAGCCCGGATGCCATCGACCGCGCCGAAGATCGTGAGCGTTTCCAGCAGATGGTGCAGCGCCTGAACCTGCGCCAGCCGCAGAACGCCACCGCGCGCAGCGAAGAAGAAGCCATCGCTGCCTCCAAGGCCATCGGGTATCCGCTGGTGGTGCGCCCGTCCTACGTGCTGGGCGGTCGCGCGATGGAAATCGTCTACGAGGAAGAAGAGCTCAAGCGCTACATGCGCGAGGCGGTGCAGGTGTCCAACGACAGCCCGGTGCTGCTGGACCACTTCCTCAACTGCGCCATCGAAGTGGACGTCGACGCCGTCTGCGACGGCGAGACGGTAGTGATTGGCGGCATCATGCAGCACATCGAACAGGCCGGCGTGCACTCCGGCGATTCGGCCTGCTCGCTGCCGGCCTACTCGCTGCCGCAGCACATCCAGGACGAGATCCGCGAGCAGGTGCGCAAGATGGCCCTGGAGCTCGACGTGGTTGGTCTGATGAACGTGCAGATGGCCGTGCAGGGCGAGGACATCTACGTGCTCGAGGTCAACCCGCGCGCCTCGCGTACCGTGCCGTTCGTCTCCAAGTGCATCGGCGAGTCGCTGGCCAAGGTCGCTGCGCGCGTCATGGCGGGCAAGAGCCTGGCCGAGGTCGGCTTCACCCGCGAGATCATCCCGACCTATTTCAGCGTCAAGGAAGCGGTGTTCCCGTTCGCCAAATTCCCGGGTGTCGATACCATTCTCGGCCCGGAAATGAAGTCCACCGGCGAGGTGATGGGTGTCGGCGACAGCTTCGCCGAAGCCTTCGCCAAGGCCCAGCTGGGTGCCAGTGAAATCCTGCCGACCTCCGGCTGCGCCTTCCTCAGCGTGCGCGAAGACGACAAGCCCTACGTCGAACAGGTCGCACGTGATCTGGTTGGTCTCGGCTTCGAGGTCGTTGCCACCGCTGGCACGGCGCGTATCATCGAGGCAGCCGGGCTGCCGGTGCGTCGCGTGAACAAGGTGACCGAAGGCCGTCCGCACGTGGTCGACATGATCAAGAATGACGAGGTCACGCTGATCATCAACACCACCGAAGGGCGTCAGTCCATCGCCGATTCGTATTCCATTCGTCGCAACGCCCTGCAACACAAGATCTGCATCACCACCACCATCGCGGGTGGTCAGGCGATCTGTGAGGCGCTCAAGTTCGGTCCCGAGAAGACCGTGCGCCGCTTGCAGGATCTCCATGCAGGAATCAAGGCATGACAAAATTCCCCATGACCATCCAGGGCGCTCGCGCCCTGGAAGAAGAGCTCAAACATCTGAAAACCGTGCTGCGCCCGCAGATCACCCAGGCCATCGCCGAGGCGCGTGAGCTGGGTGACCTCAAGGAGAACGCCGAGTACCACGCGGCGCGCGAGCAGCAGGGGATGGTCGAGGCACGCATCCGCGACATCGAAGGTCGCCTGCAGAATGCCCAGGTCATCGACATCGCCAGCATCGCACCGACCGGCAAGGTGATCTTCGGTACCACCGTGGACATCGCCAACGTCGAGACGGACGAGCAGGTGACCTATCAGATCGTCGGTGACGACGAAGCCGATATCAAACAGGGCAAGCTGTCGGTGAGTTCACCGATCGCGCGTGCGCTGATCGGCAAGGAAGAAGGCGATGTGGTGGCGGTCAAGACGCCCAGCGGACTGATCGAGTACGAGATTGTCGAAGTCCGCCATATCTGATCGGCAACCCGCGCGCGCCGGCTTCATCACCTGGCAGCTGACCCAGACCTTCTGGGTCGGCGGCCTATGGTTGCTGCAGTTTCTGGTGCTGCCTGCGCTCGGCCGGATCGGCCTGGCACCGCTGCTGGTCGAGGAAGTCGCCGGGAGTCTGCGTCCTCTGATGGTCGGCTTCGCCGCGTTCTGCGCGGCGCTGCAGGCGCTGGTGCTGGTCCAGTCTGTCGGTCTTCGCGGTTTGTGGCGCGATGTGCGGGGGCAGCTGCTGCTGGCGGTGATGGCCCTGGCCGGCACTCATCTTTTGATGAATGCCGGCTGGTTCGAGTCCATCTACTGGGCCAGTTTCAGTGTTCTGGCGATGGCGCTGGGCGGTTTGATGCTGGTATTGCAGCCCGTTCCCGGGCGAGAGCAATGACTGACGGCGGCAGACTGCTGCCGCAGCGGTTTCACGCCTGGAAGCGATGGATGTTCGACAGCTGTTTGTTCGGCTTCGGATTCCTGCGATAGACCAGCGCCATTTTGCCGATGGTCTGCACCAGTTCGCATTTTCCGATTGCGCACAGCTCTTCCATCAGGGCGCGGCGATCTTCGCGCTCGGTAAGGCGGAACTGGACCTTGATCAGTTCGTGATCGTTCAGGGCTCGCTCCAGTTCGGCTTGAACGCCTTCGGTCAGCCCGTTTTCGGCAACGATCAGCACCGGTTTCAGATGATGGCCGATGGACTTGTACTGTTTCTTCTGCTCGTTGGTGAGCGGCATATTTCGACCCTTGCGTCAGAACCCTTGAAAAACGGCGGTTAGTGTAACCGAGAGGTGCAAGGCCGCACAGTGAGCGATCGGTTTGGCAGACTGTGTAGCCAGTCTGTCATGGTGGAACCTTGTGATCGCAAACGCAGCCCCAATATGAGAGCTGTGTGGACTGCCAGCCAGTTGTGACGCAGTGCTTTCTGCGAAACGGCGCGCGATTCGGTCTCCGGATACTGCATTCGGCTCGGTTTTTTTGATCAAGATATTTCAGGATGAGGGCTCAATGCGTACCTGAAAGCGTTGCGGCAGGCGTTCGAGAGCATGCAGACAAGCAAAGCCCCGGTGGTCTCGCCACCGCTCCAGTGCGCAATATCTGCTTGTCCGTGGCTTTACGGGTACGCCGGACGAACAGACCCGTTTGTGCGAAAAGGCCGGTTTGGCGGTCTATTAATGCGGGCGTCGGCCGATGGACGGCCCCGTACGGCAAGGACTAGGCTGTTTCATAGGGTTACAGACCGACTGCCTGTTCCAGTGCGTTGTGTAGTAAGTTAGGCCGAGCAACCAACCGGCCGTCATGCGGGCCCGCGGACACGGGTTTGCTCCAGAGGGTAGTTAATTTGAACGACATGGCAAAAAACCTGATCCTGTGGCTGATCATCGCCGCCGTCCTGGTCACGGTGATGAACAACTTCTCCAGCCCGAGCGAGCCGCAGACGCTGAACTACTCGGACTTCCTTGAGCAGGTCAAGGAGGGGCGCGTGGAGCGCGTGACCGTTGATGGTTTTGTCATCATCGGCAAGCGTAGCGACGGCGACACCTTCAAGACCATTCGCCCTGCGATCCAGGACAACGGCCTGATCGGCGATCTGCTCGACAACAATGTGCTGATCGAGGGCAAGCAGCCTGAGCAGCAGAGCATCTGGACGCAGCTGCTGGTGGCCAGCTTCCCGATCCTGGTGATCATCGCCGTGTTCATGTTCTTCATGCGGCAGATGCAGGGCGGTGCCGGCGGCAAGGGCGGGCCTATGAGCTTCGGCAAGAGCAAGGCTCGCCTGCTCTCCGAGGATCAGGTCAAGACCACCTTCGCTGACGTCGCCGGTTGCGACGAGGCCAAGGAAGAAGTGCATGAGCTGGTGGAGTTTCTCCGCGACCCGGGTAAGTTCCAGCGTCTCGGTGGCCGTATTCCGCGTGGCGTGCTGATGGTCGGTCCGCCCGGTACTGGTAAGACGCTGCTGGCCAAGGCGATTGCCGGTGAGGCGAAGGTGCCGTTCTTCACTATCTCGGGTTCGGATTTCGTCGAGATGTTCGTCGGTGTCGGCGCCAGCCGGGTCCGCGACATGTTCGAACAGGCCAAGAAGCACGCGCCTTGCATCATCTTCATCGACGAGATCGACGCGGTCGGTCGTCATCGTGGTGCCGGCCTCGGCGGCGGGCACGACGAGCGCGAGCAGACCCTCAACCAGTTGCTGGTGGAGATGGATGGCTTCGAGATGAACGATGGCATCATCGTCATCGCGGCCACCAACCGTCCCGACGTGCTCGATCCGGCGCTGCTGCGTCCGGGCCGCTTCGACCGGCAGGTGGTCGTAGGCTTGCCGGACATCCGCGGTCGCGAGCAGATTCTCAAGGTGCACATGCGCAAGGTGCCGGTCAGCGAGAACGTCGAGCCGGCGGTCATCGCCCGCGGTACGCCGGGTTTCTCCGGTGCGGACCTGGCCAACCTGGTCAACGAGGCGTCCCTGTTCGCTGCGCGGGCCAACAAGCGTATCGTCGAAATGCGCGAGTTCGAACTGGCCAAGGACAAGATCATGATGGGCGCCGAGCGCAAGTCCATGGTCATGTCCGAGAAAGAGAAGCTCAATACCGCGTATCACGAGGCTGGGCACGCCATCGTCGGGCGCGTGGTGCCCGAGCATGACCCGGTCTACAAGGTTTCCATCATTCCTCGCGGGCGGGCGCTGGGTGTCACCATGTTCCTGCCGGAAGAGGATCGCTACAGCCTGTCGAAACGCGCACTGATCAGTCAGATCTGCTCGCTGTTTGGTGGTCGAATCGCGGAGGAAATGACCTTGGGTTTCGAAGGCGTCACCACTGGCGCTTCCAACGACATCATGCGCGCGACTCAGTTGGCGCGGAACATGGTGACCAAGTGGGGCTTGTCGGAGAAGCTTGGCCCGCTGATGTATGCCGAAGAGGAGGGTGAGGTCTTCCTCGGTCGCAGCGCTGGCAGTCAGCACGCCAACGTTTCCGGCGAGACCGCCAAGCTGATCGATGAAGAGGTGCGCAGCATCATCGATCACTGCTATGGCACCGCCAAGCAGATACTCACCGAGAACCGCGACAAGCTGGACATGATGGCCGAAGCACTCATGAAGTACGAAACCATCGATGCACCGCAGATCGACGACATCATGGCGGGCCGTCCACCGCGCAAACCGCGTGACTGGGAAGGTGGCGGTACCGGCACGTCCGGGACGCCGGCCGTGCCGGATGACAATCGTCCGCAGACGCCGATTGGTGGTCCCGCCGGGGAGCATTGAGGGTAGCGTCGACCGAACATTCATCGGTCGGCTGTCAAAAGGCTGTATCCAGAAGGGGCGCATAGGCGCCCCTTCTGGTGTAAATTGTCCACCCCGTTGTGCCATGGTGGTGCAGCTGGCGTGGATCGCCTGCCCAGGGCGTCCGGCCTGAACGTACAAGGCTCGTGAATGAACAACTCGTCTTCACCTGCTCGACTGGTCTGCGGCAGTCGAGCCCTCGATCTTTCCCGTCCCCATGTCATGGGGATTCTCAATGTCACCCCCGATTCCTTTTCCGATGGTGGTCGCTTCGCCGAGCGCGATGCGGCATTGCGGCACGCCCAGGCGATGGTTGCAGCAGGGGCTACGCTGATCGATGTGGGGGGGGAGTCGACCCGTCCGGGCGCGCGTTCAGTTTCGCCGACCGAGGAGCTGGAGCGGGTCGCCCCCATTGTCGAGGCCATTGCCGGCGAGCTGGATGTCGTGATCTCGGTGGACACCTCAACGCCTGCGGTGATCCGCGAGTGCGCGCGGCTCGGCGCCGGTTTGATCAACGACGTGCGCTCGCTACGACGCGATGGTGCATTGGATGCAGCGGCCGACACCGGTTTGCCGGTCTGTCTCATGCACATGCGCGGCGAGCCCGGGGATATGCAGGACGATCCGCGCTACGACGATATCACTGCGGAAGTTGCGTCGTTCCTAGGTGAGCGAATGGCGGCGTGCGCAGCGGCAGGCATTCCGGCAGAGCGCATCGTGCTTGATCCGGGGTTCGGCTTTGCCAAGACGCTGAATCACAACCTCGTGCTGTTCAAGCATATGGAAAAGCTTCACCGGCTGGGGCGTCCGCTGCTGGTGGGCGTGTCGCGCAAGAGCATGATCGGTGGCGTGCTGGGGCGTCCGGTGGGTGAGCGGCTGTATGGCAGCCTTGCGCTGGCGGCCCTGGCCGTCAGCAAGGGGGCGCAGATCGTGCGGGTGCACGATGTGGCCGAGACGGTTGACGTAATTCGAATGATCGCTG